>NZ_JBSUQM010000018.1:0-126638 GCF_054065835.1 Nocardia citri | reverse complement strand
ACTGCGCTCACTCGCCGAACGCATCATCGACTCGAAAGCCCACGCCGACCGGCTCAAACAGCAGCTGAGCGAGGTCCTCGAGCAGGTCGCGCCGAAGACCATGGCCGTGTTCGCGCTGGGCCCGGATACCGCTGCGGCTCTCGTCATTTCGATCGGCGACAACCCCGACCGGCTCACCTCCGAGGCCGCGTTCGCTCGCCTCTGTGGCGTCGCGCCGATCCCCGCCTCTTCAGGCAAGACGATCCGGCACCGGCTGCACCGCGGTGGCGACCGGCAAGCGAACCAGGCCCTGCACACCGCGGTTATAGTCCGCATGCGCTACCACGATGACACCAAGACATACGCCGCCCGGCGCAAGCGCGACGGCAAGACAACACCGGAAATCTTGCGCTGCCTCAAACGCTATCTCGCGCGAGAAGTGTTCCGCGCGTTACGCGCCGACTATCGGGCGTTGACGGCTTGACATCTATAGGAGCGTCCTTCGCGATCTCCCGCAGCGCGTCCTTCTCCAACTCGGCATCGGCCAGCAATCGCTTGAGCCGAGCGTTCTGTTCCCGCAACTCTTTGAGCTCTTTCGCCGCGTCGGTGTCCACGCCGCCGTACTGGCGGCGCCAGTTGTACATCGTCGCCGCCGAGATCCCCAGCTCCGCGGCGATCTCCTCTCCGGACATACCCGCCGCCGCCAACTCGTCGGCACGGCGCAGCTTCCGCACAATCTCCTCCGCGGAATGCCGCTTGCGTCCAGCCGTGATCCCTATCGTCCCTTCCAGGCCCTGATCAGGGCCAACAGGACTCTAATACCGAGCGGTCTCATTCACTGGGGACGGGCCAACGGGTCGACCACCGGGCGAGCGCGCTGCGACGAACGGGCGATACGCACCGGGCCGGGGATCGCGATCATGCATTATTACTCGGCTGGGGGGCATCCACCTCGACGAAATCGGACTCATCGGCAGCGCTGGTGTGTATCGCACGACGAACCGGGTTGCGCATGACTGTCGCAGTAGTCACCCACGCATGCAACGTATCGCGCAGCGGGGCCGGATCTTCTGATGTCACTGTGAGCACCACGGCATTGCGGATCTCGGCCAATGCCTCGGCCCGGTCGTCGGGATCGAATTCCGCCAACCACGCCAGTCCGCCGAGTTCGACCGGGGTGGGTGTATCGGTCCGGGCGAGCACTGCTTCGGCCGTGAACAACTGCATGGCGACGGCGGCCGCTTCATTCAGCGCCGCGATGCGTTGGGCCGCGAGCATGACGAGCACCGACCCGTCGGTGTCACGTAATGACGCCGACGACCGCTTCGCCTCATCGAGGAACTCGCGGCGGCGCGCCCCCGCCAGATCGCTCACTTGAAACATCGTCATGCCATGATACTAGCAGGATCATGGCATAGGGCTGTCAGCTTGGATGTAATGGGCGCGCAGGTAAAGGAGTTGTCCGACGACTCGGCATTCAGGCCTTCCAGCCTAGGAGCGGATCCGATCGTTCGGCCCGGTATGTGAGCAACACGAGCGGCATGCGAAGGCTCGAAAGCGAACGAGGGCACCGGCTTTCGCGTTCGGCACCCTCGCGTCAACTACGCGCAGTGATTTACCAGCAGTAGCGGTACGGCCCGCTGTTGTAGCACTCCTGCTGGTAGTCCCACCGGTCGGGGACGTCGGAGTTGGGGACGGACGCGCCTGCAGCGCCGCCGATCGCCATGCCGCCGAGCACGCCGATGAGCAGGCCGAGCGGCAGGCTGATCGGAAGCAGCAGCCCGTAGGCGGCGATGCCGATGACGATGCCGGCGATGGCGCCGCCGATGCCGCCGATCAAAGCGCCGATTCCGGCGCCCGCCTCGCTGCTGCGCTGGCGCGGCGAGGTCACACGCCAGTAGCCGATGTCCTGGGCGGCGACGTCGGCGAGGAGCTTGGTGCCGTTGGCGTCCACTCGCGGGGCCAAGGTGATCACGTGGTCATCGAGGGTGAGTGCGCGCGGAACGCTCGCGAGGGAGGTGCCGTCGGCGGCGATGACGTCGATCGTGTCGTCTGTGACGCGGAATGTGCCGCCCGCCAACGTGACGGCGAGACTGTTCCGTCGCGGTCGACTTCGTAGCCGACACCGCGGTCGACGCCGTGCGTGCTATTGGGCAGGGCCGCAACCGCTTCGGCGGTCGTCGCGGGAGGCGTAGGAGGTGCAGCGAAGGATCACGAACGATTGCCCGGTGTCGAGAGTCTGGCAGGTTGCCGCCGAAGGCCACGACTGTTCACGCGATAGCGATTCGATGACCTCGCCGCCGTTGGTGAGACGGCGTAGCCGCCCACGGTCGTTCTCCAATTGTTCGACCACGCCGGAACGGTCATAGATCGACACCCCGCGCTCGAGCTGGCCCAGCACAGCGGTTCTTGCGCTGTCTCCCAGTGGTGGCCAGGTGAAATGTGGGCGATTATACCGAACTGCTGGCCGCAGGTCGGCGAGGTTCTGTGCGCCTTGCGCGACTGATCACCACCCGGCTGAAAATAGCCGACGACCCGCACCGCGATGGCTTGCACCGCCAGCGAGTTCGGCACGACGAGTAACTCTCGCACCTGCCGGTGATCGACCTCGTAGTGGGCCATATCGTGGGTGTCGATGTGGTGCCCCAACAAGGCCACCGTCGTCGACCAGACCGCGAAAACCTTCCTCGCCCTCGGCGATCTCATTAACGCCGAACGCTACTACGCTCTGGGAACCAGTATCTGGAACAGACAGACCCACGTGTGGGTATGGGCACTTACCGCCGCCGAAACCGGGCTTCTGCGTTGGCGACTCGGCAACCACACCGACGGCGTCGACCTGTGGCGGCCCGCCCTACCGATCCTGCACACCATCGACTCCGCCCGCACCCGCAATGCCCTCAACAAGGTACGCACCACCGCCCTGGAACTCTTCACCGACGCGGTACCTGGTCAAATCCCGACCCTGTAACAGCACGGGACTAGCCTCCCGCCCATGCCGACCCATGACATCGGGGAACCGATTGCAACTCGCGAACTCCGAAAGGGTGATCAACCGGTGATCGTGGCGTTCGGCAAGCCGGTCGCCTCTGAGGATGCGTACTCCTGTGTGGTGCAGATCGAGGGTATGAACCCCACGCCATTTGCCACCACGATCTTCGGAGTTGACGCGGTACAGGCACTCATCGAGGCCATGACCTTCGCGGGGCGACTGCTCGACGCGAACGAGGGCGAGTACACATTCCTCGGGGAGCCCGACCTAGGTTTTCCGCGGGGCGGCCAGTAACTCGGACTCAGCCGACACACACAGCGCGGCCAGCCGCCAAAATAGCTGGCCGCGCTGTTCTGTGTGCCCACATTCGGCTCTCAATTGCCCCCGATCAGAATTCGAGTTCGGACCAGGGGATGTGGATGGGAAATGGGTGGTCGATTTCGATAGCCTCGGACTCGTTGGGAGACCAGGTGCCTGCGAGGACGTAGTTGGCCTGGTGCAGCACGGCGACGCCGGGTGGCGCCGCTACCTCCGGGGCCAAGACATAGGCGTGGATATGGGCTATCGCACTCTGGTGGGTCGCGAGGGTAACTTCCCAGTACCACGGAATGCCTGCAGCGGCGTAACGCGCCTTCTTCAGCTCCATGTCGGCGTCGGAGTTCGATGGTGACAGGACCTCGCCGACCAGGAGAACTCCGTCGGATCGGACATATTGGTATGGCTCGTCCAGACATCGGAAGATCATGAAGTCTGGCGTTACGAAGTCGGATTTTCCGGTGCGGCCGAAGAAGACATTGGTCTCGGTGCTCACCCTCCAGCACTGCTCAGGGTCCGCGGTCATATTGCTGCGAGCGCAGCGACGCAACCCACTCCACAAGAGATTGGTGAACTCCTGGTGTTCGTCGGGTCCGCGTCGCAGCCAGACCACGCGACCGTTCCATAGTTCGATCTGCTCCGCGATCTCTTCGGGAAGCTGCTCCAACTCCTCCCAGGTCATGTACTCAGGGAGGTCGGGCCTTTCAACGCGCGGAGCCGACATAGCGCAATCGTAATCTCGCCTGCCGCCCGCTCGGGGCCGTCGCATACCTTCGCGTTCGGTTACCGCGTTTCGCGCGGTGAGTTCGGTATGCGGCTAAAGGTCGTCCGGGAGGACCCGGAACGCGGTATGTGATGTCAGGGGAGTAAGCACCCGGAAGTCTCGGCGGTCGAGTGTGAGTATCGCGTCGGATTCGTACTCCGCGGCAAGTGCTACGCCGACCGCGTCGGCCAGGTCGAGGCGCGGCGCGGGGTAGAGGGGGCGTACCGCATTCGCTTGATCGAGGATGGCTGGCGTCAGCGCGGCGATTTCGAACAGACCGAGACGCGCCTGAGCTGTGATGTCCTCGATCATCGAGACCGCGTGCGCCTGTCCGAGAGCACGTCGGCCCACATGATCGAGTTCGGCCAGGATCAGGGGAGACAGCACGACCAGGCCGGCGGCTTCCAGCACCGCAAGAGCGCGGTCACTTTCCGGCGAGGAAGTGTCGAAGGCGGCAAGGATGCCGGAGGTGTCCGCGATGACGATTCCCGTGCCCGTGGTACCGAGACCATGGGATCGCGACGTCACCGCGTGTCGTCTTCGGCGAGGATTTCTTCGACGCGATGGGTCGCCGCTGGCGAATCGGACCGGAGACGCTAGCGGGATTGCTCGGCGGAGGGCCTGTGGTGGCCGGGCCACGGCCGGACAACAAACTGATGTACAGCAACCAAGTCCAGCTCTGAGAACTCGACCCGGACGGCAGGACCGCCGAATTGCACTGGTCAACAAGGCGCCAACAGCAAGCCGAAGTGCGAGTCCGTGCCCGCAGCGGTTCGAATATCCTTGCGCGCGATCAGAATTCGAGTTCGGACCAGGGGATGTGGATGGGGAATGGGAACTTCGTGGTGATCGCGTCGGAGTCCTTCGGTGTCCACGAGCCGGTCAAAAGGTAGTTGACAGGGTAAAGCGGATGTACGCCGGCAGGGAGTTCGCCGTGCGTGGTTTCCAGAGCATAGGCGTGCACGACCGAGATAGCGCTCTTCTCGTGCTCCAGGGTGACTTCCCAATAGCAAGGGATGCCGGCTTGCGCGTAGCGAGACTTTTTGGCCTCCATGTCGGTCTGCGTGTTCGACGGCGACAGCACCTCACCTACCAGCAAGGCGTCCTTTGCTCTGATGTCCTGGTAAGGCTTGTCCAGGCACCGGTAGGCAAGAAAGTCGGGTGTCACGAAGTCCGACTTACCCGATGCCCCGAAGAAGACATTGGTCTCGAAGTCGACGCGCCAACAGTGCTCGGGATGTTTGGACATGCCTGCGCGGGCACAGCGCTTCAGCGCACTGGTGAAGGCGAACGTGAAAGCCTGGTTCTCAGCAGGCCCACGTCGTACCCAGACGACCCGCCCATCCCAGAGTTCGATCTGCCGGGCAACATCCTCGGGTAGCTGCTCGAGATCCTCCCATGTCATGTACTCGGGAAGGTCAGGTCGTTCGATGCGCGGGAGCGACATGGCCCAATCCTAATCTCGCCAGACAGCCGCTCCGGGCTGTCGCGGCCATCGGCGGCACATCGCACGTCGGCCGGGATGGAAATTCGAGACGGCGTGTCTGATGACGCCCGATAACGTGCCCTGAATGGTCGCCATGACACTGGTCCCATCTCGCTACGCCAATAAGATGCCCGGCCGGATCCGGGATGTCGGCTCACCCGCAACCCACATGACAGGCCCTCGGCCGAGCAATCCCGCCAGCGTCTCCGGTCAAGGTGCCTCATGAGAATCTCACCGCACCGCAGATCAAGGCGGTGATCGGGGAACTGCGCCGGTGTCGGTGAATCCATCCTGCGGACGTCGATGCGATCGGTGGTGTGTTCGATCTCATTTGTACGGAAACGCCCAGATCCAGTTGATGCTGTCGAACAGGTGATCGGGCAATTCCTCATCGAATTGTAGGAACCGCGTTCCGCCAAGAAATTCGAGGCCGTTCGGTTCTGGTGGGCGAATCGGATCGAGCAGCGATGGGTCGGCGGGCGACGTTTCGATCCATCCGCCCTGGTAGGTGGCGCGCTGAACGTCTGCCGCCGGAAGGAAGCTGTGGAAATAGTCTTCCGATAGAAAGAGCCTCACTTCGGAGCTGAACAGGAAGGGCGTCGTCACCAGGCAGGCGACGCGGCTGTTCTCCGGGCGACGCGCCGAGCGCTCAACCGCCTCGGCAGCAGCGAAAAGTGCGATAAGGCACGCTCTGCGGATCGCATTCGTCGCATACGGCGGCTCGACCAGCTTATCGATGACCGGCAGTTTGAAATTCCAGTAGCGCTGGTCAGCGAGGCTCGTCGAGTCGGGGATTCGATCCGCGATTCGCTCCGGCCAACGCGCGAGCTGGCGCAGGTGACGTCCCGGGTTGCGGAGCTTCTTCTTCGGCTGCAGATCGAGACGACGCATCAGCGCAACCTACGCCGGAGTGAGCGGACTAGCCCGGATTTGGCCCTCAGCTGGGGCTTGCCTACACTAGAGCGGTTGCTTGGGCACCGCTGTGTCCGCGTCCCGTTGATGCGAAGCCGCATCGACGTGTGGACGGCCCTCGCACCGAGAGCTCATATGAGAACTCAATCCGGTCGGCAAGTGTCGGCCGGACCGCCGAATTGCTATAGGCCCACGGCTGGCGTGCCGATGTGTACGCGGGTGTTGCATGGGAACCGTAGCGAGAAAGGTGTCAAGGTCGAACCATGACCATGACTGATCCAATCGCAGACTTCCTGACACGTCTGCGCAACGCCAACTCGGCGTACCACGATCAGGTGAAGGCTCCGCACTCGAAGCTCAAGGCGAATATCGCCGAGATCCTCAAGCGCGAGGGTTACATCGCCGACTACCGGACCGAGGACGCGACCGTGGGCAAGACCCTCGTCGTCGACCTCAAGTACGGCCCCAGCCGTGAGCGCAGCCTGCAGGGCCTGCGTCGCGTGTCGAAGCCGGGTCTGCGTGTGTACGCGAAGTCCACCAACCTGCCCAAGGTCCTGGGCGGCCTCGGCGTGGCGATCATCTCCACGTCGACCGGTCTGCTCACCGATCGTCAGGCGGCCAAGCAGGGCGTGGGCGGCGAAGTCCTCGCCTACGTCTGGTAAGGGAGGTAGGACACATGTCGCGTATTGGTAAGAAGCCCATCGCTATTCCTGCCGGCGTCGAGGTCGCCATCGACGGCCAGAACGTGTCGGTGAAGGGTCCCAAGGGCACCCTGACCCACGTCGTCGCCGAGCCGATCACCATCGCCAAGGGTGAGGACGGCCAGCTCGAGGTTGCCCGCCCGGATGACCAGCGCCAGAACCGCTCGCTGCACGGCCTGACCCGCACCCTGGTCTCGAACATGATCGAGGGTGTCACCAAGGGCTACGAGAAGAAGATGGAAATCTTCGGCGTCGGTTACCGTGTCGCGGCCAAGGGCTCCAACCTGGAGTTCGCCCTCGGCTACTCGCATCCGGTGCCGATCGAGGCCCCGGAGGGCATCACCTTCGCGGTGGAATCGCCCACCAAGTTCTCCGTGTCCGGAATCGACAAGCAGAAGGTCGGCCAGATCTCCGCTGTCATCCACGGACTGCGTAAGCCCGATCCCTACAAGGGCAAGGGCATCCGCTACGCCGGCGAGGTCGTTCGCCGCAAGGTCGGAAAGACGGGTAAGTGATCATGGCGCAAACCGAAAATCAGAAGGCCAAGCGCATTCCGCGCGGCAAGGACGTGTCGACGACGCGTCGTCTGTCGAAGACCCGCCGTCACTTCCGTCTGCGCAAGAAGGTCGTCGGCACCACCGAACGCCCGCGTCTGGTGGTCAACCGCTCCTCGCGTCACCTGCACGCGCAGCTCATCGACGACTCGCTCGGCAAGACCATTGCCGCGGCGTCCTCGATCGAGGCCGATGTGCGCGCCGCCGAAGGCGACAAGACCGCCAAGGGCAAGAAGGTCGGTCAGCTGCTCGCCGAGCGTGCCAAGGCCGCTGGCATCGAGGCCGTGGTATTCGACCGTGGTGGCCACGACTACCACGGCCGCATCGCGGCGCTCGCCGATGCCGCTCGCGAAGGTGGGTTGAAGTTCTGATGACTGCAAACATTTACGGAAGGAACGTCTGATGCCGGGACGTCAGAGGCGTGACGGCGGCAACGGACCCGCCGGACAGCAGAATGGTGCCGCCGGTGGCGGTGACAGCCGCGACGGTCGCGGCGGTGGCCGCGATCGTCGCGGCGGTGGTGGTGACCGTCGTGACCAGCAGGCCGACAAGAACCAGCTCGAGCGCGTAGTCGCGATCAACCGCGTCTCCAAGGTCGTGAAGGGTGGTCGTCGCTTCAGCTTCACCGCCCTGGTGATCGTCGGTGACGGCAACGGTCTGGTCGGCGTCGGCTACGGCAAGGCCAAGGAAGTTCCCGCGGCCATCCAGAAGGGTGTCGAGGAGGCTCGCAAGGGCTTCTTCCGCGTCCCGATGATCGGCTCGACCATCACCCACCCGGTGCAGGGTGAGGCGGCGGCCGGTGTGGTCATGCTGCGACCGGCCTCGCCCGGTACCGGTGTGATCGCCGGTGGTGCGGCGCGCGCGGTGCTGGAATGCGCTGGTATCCATGACATTCTGGCGAAGTCGCTGGGTAGCGACAACGCCATCAACGTCGTGCACGCGACGGTTGCGGCGCTCAAGATGCTGCAGCGTCCGGAAGAGGTCGCGGCTCGCCGTGGCCTGCCGCTCGAGGATGTCGCTCCGGCGGGCATGCTGCGTGCGCGCGCTCAGGCAGCGGGAGGTGCCAGGTAAATGGCAGATCTCAAGGTGACCCAGATCAAATCGTCGATCGGCGCTAAGGCGAACCAGCGGGAGAGCCTTCGTACGCTCGGCCTGCGCAAGATCCGCCAGACCGTGGTTCGGGAGGACAACCCCCAGAACCGTGGGCTGATCAACGTCGTGCGCCACCTCGTAACAGTTGAGGAGGTCTGACATGACCATCAAGTTGCACCACCTGCGTCCGGCTCCCGGCGCCAAGACCGAGAAGACCCGCGTGGGTCGCGGTGAGGGCTCCAAGGGCAAGACCGCGGGCCGCGGTACCAAGGGCACCAAGGCTCGCAAGAACGTTCCCGCCGCCTTCGAGGGTGGGCAGATGCCGATTCACATGCGGCTGCCCAAGCTCAAGGGCTTCACGAACCCGTTCCGCGTGGAATACCAGGTCGTGAACGTCGGCTCGATCGCCAAGCTGTTCCCCGAGGGCGGCGCGGTCGGCAAGGCGGAGCTGGTGGCCGCTGGCGCGGTTCGCAAGAACCAGCTGGTGAAGGTTCTCGGCGATGGCGAGATCGGTGTCGCGGTCCAGGTGACCGTCGACAAGGTGACCGGCGCCGCTAAGGAGAAGATCACCGCGGCCGGTGGCACTGTCACCGAGCTGGGCTGACGGTACTCTGCAGATAGTGGCACCGGACGAGTGAAGAGCTCGACAGTGTTCGATTGGCGGCGCTCGCGTGCCCTCCGTGGTTGCGCGAGCTGCCGCCTCCGGGCACTGAGCTCACACCGCCGGTGCCACTGTTAGAGTTCAATTGTTGTCTGCCAAGCCTCGTCATGGATTTTCCTATATCCGTGGCATGACCATGTCGTTCGCCAGGAGGATCTGTGCTTTCCGCCTTCGTATCGGCCTTCCGGACTCCGGACTTACGGCGGAAGATTCTCTTCACGCTGGGGTTGATCGCGCTGTACCGCTTGGGTGCATCGCTGCCGTCCCCCGGCGTCGATTACAAGAGCGTGCAGGAATGCATCAACCTGGTCTCCGGCGGTGATTCCGCCGGCATCTATCAGCTGATCAACCTGTTCTCCGGTGGTGCGCTGCTGCAACTGTCGGTCTTCGCGATCGGCATCATGCCCTACATCACCGCGAGCATCATTATCCAGCTGCTCACCGTCGTCATCCCGCGATTCGAAGAACTGCGTAAAGAAGGCCAATCGGGCCAGAACAAGATGACGCAGTACACCAGGTACCTCTCGGTCGCGCTGGCGATCCTGCAGGCCACCGGTCTCGTCGCGCTCGCGGCTCGCGGTCAGCTGCTGCAGGGTTGCCAGAAGGACATCCTGGCCGATACCAGCATCTTCGGCATGATCATCATCGTGCTCGTGATGACCGCCGGTGCCGCAGTGGTCATGTGGTTCGGCGAGCAGATCACCGAGCGCGGTATCGGCAACGGCATGTCGCTGCTGATCTTCGCCGGTATCGCCGCGCGCATCCCGAACGAGGGCAACAACATTCTGCAGAACCGCGGTGGACTGGTCTTCGGCCTGGTCTGTGTCGCCGCGTTTGCCATCGTCAGCGGTGTCATCTTCGTCGAGCAGGGCCAGCGCCGGATCCCGGTGCAGTACGCCAAGCGTGTGGTCGGGCGCAAGATGTACGGCGGATCCTCGACCTACCTGCCGCTGAAGGTCAACCAGGCCGGTGTTATCCCGGTGATCTTCGCGTCGTCGCTGCTGTATCTGCCGAACCTGGTCGCACAGCTGACATCCTCGAAGAACAACCCCAACCCCAGTTGGTGGCAGGAGATCATCCAGAAATACCTGGTGAACCCAGGGAACCCGGTATATATCGCGATCTACTTCGGTCTGATCGTGTTCTTCACCTACTTCTATGTCGCGATCACCTTCAACCCGGAGGAACGCGCCGACGAGATGAAGAAGTTCGGCGGCTTCATTCCGGGCTATCGCCCGGGTAAGCCGACTGCCGACTACCTCAATTTTGTATTGAGCCGCATCACTCTGCCCGGCTCGATCTACCTCGGTCTCGTGGCCGTCCTGCCGAACCTGTTCCTCGATATCGGCGCGTCCGGTGGCACCCAGAACCTCCCGTTCGGTGGCACTTCGGTGCTGATCATGGTGAGCGTCGGCTTGGACACCGTGAAGCAGATCGAAAGCCAGCTGATGAATCGAAATTACGAAGGGTTCCTGAAGTGAGACTTGTACTGCTCGGACCGCCGGGAGCCGGCAAGGGCACCCAGGCCGATCTCCTGTCGGACAAGCTGGGCGTCCCGCACATCTCCACCGGGGACCTGTTCCGCACCAATATCTCCGCGCAGACGCCGCTGGGTCGGGAGGCGCAGAAGTACATCGACGCCGGCGATCTGGTCCCGAGCGATGTCACGAACCGCATGGTCGAGGCTCGGGTCGCCGAGCCGGACGCCGCGAACGGCTTTGTGCTGGACGGCTACCCACGCACGGTCGATCAGGCCGACGCGCTGGAGAAGATCCTCGCCGATATGGACAAGAAGCTCGACGCGGTGCTCTGCTTCGTCGTGCCCGAAGACACCGTGGTCGGTCGAATGATGGCGCGCGGTCGCGCCGACGACAACGAGGACGTGATCCGCAACCGGCTCCGGGTATACCGCGAAGAGACCGAGCCGCTGCTCGAGCATTACGACGGCCTGGTCGTCTCGGTCGACGGTGTCGGTGAGATCGACGAGGTCAACGCACGCGCGCTACGCGCACTGGGACACTGAGGCCGGATGGTCTTCAACCGCAAGAAGAAGGTCGTGCCGTTCCGGACGGCGGGTGAGCTGGATGCGATGGCGGCGGCCGGTGCGATCGTCGGCCGCGCGCTCGTCGCGGTGCGGGCGGCGGCCAAGCCTGGTGTTTCCACTCTCGAGTTGGACGAGCTCGCCGAGCAGGTGATCCGTGATGCGGGCGCCGTACCGTCGTTCAAGGGTTATCACGGCTTTCCCGGTTCGATCTGCGCATCGGTGAACGACCGTGTGGTGCATGGGATTCCGACATCGTCGGAGCTCCTGGCCGAAGGTGATCTGGTCTCCATCGACTGTGGCGCGATTCTCGAAGGCTGGCACGGTGATTCGGCGTGGACCTTCGGCGTCGGTCCGATCATCGAGGCCGATCAACTGCTCAGCGACGCCACCAAGATGTCGATGGAGGCGGGTATCGCGGCCATGCTGCCCGGTAACCGGCTGACCGATGTCTCGCATGCCATCGAGATGGGTACGCGCGCGGCCGAAGAGGAACACGGCCGGTCCTACGGCATCGTCGACGGTTACGGTGGGCACGCGATCGGTCGGGAGATGCATATGGATCCGTTCCTGGCCAACGAGGGTGCGCCGGGTAAGGGACCGAAACTCGTAGTCGGATCGGTGCTCGCGATCGAGCCGATGTTGACGTTGGGTACTACGCAGACGAAGGTGCTCGACGACGACTGGACTGTGGTGACGCTGGACGGTAGTCGGGCCGCGCACTGGGAACATTCGGTTGCGGTTACCGAGGATGGCCCGCGGATTCTTACGGTGCGTCCGGAGTAGGCGACTCGGACCGGTATTCCACGCATTCCTACCCTGGTAGCACAGGTACGGTCGGTCTCGGTCGAACGAATCTGGCCTACGTTCGGTCGCCTGCCCGAAACTCAGTCCGTTCACCAGCGGGGTGATGAGATCTTGTCCCGAGGAAGAGGTCTGCGTCGCAGTGGTTCCGGTGCCGTTGCTG
Organism: Nocardia citri; assembly: GCF_054065835.1. NCBI lineage: Bacteria > Bacillati > Actinomycetota > Actinomycetes > Mycobacteriales > Nocardiaceae > Nocardia > Nocardia citri. The sequence goes on along the minus strand of NZ_JBSUQM010000018.1, from coordinate 114,175 downwards.
ATGCCGGTCCCCGCTCCCGTACCAGTCTCCGCTCCCGTACCAGTCTCCGCTCCCGTACCAGTGCCAGCCCCCGCTCCAGTGCCAGTGCCAGTGCCAGCCTACCCAGCTTGCCCGACTTCGAGCGCTGGCTGACCGGCGCGATCCGAGCCATACCCGGCGTATCCGAGACCGTCATTCCGGCGATTGCGAACGCGGGCATCCCGGGAGTCGGTGCGGTGGCCCAATCGATTCCGGCGAACGCGGGCGTTCCCAGGCCGGTTCGGCGGGCGAGAACGTTCCGGGCACACCGGGCGTCGGCACAACGAATGCCTTCGAAGTCGTCGCGGCCCGGCGGCAAGAACAGCTTCTCGGCTCGCTGGCGCAGGCGCTACCGGTGACCGAGCCGTGACCGCGGCTCGGGACTTCACTGATCTGGAGTTCGTCGTCCTCTTGGAGCGTTACACCAACAGCACGCTGCCGGTGACCTTCTCGTTCACCAGCCGTACGCGCTGGCGCGACGATTACGAGCGCGAAAAGTTCGAAACTTGGGAGCGACTGCGCGCCACGGTCGACGGGTCGATCCGAGATATGCTCGAAACCTTCGCGCGCCCAGAGGTTTTCGTGGTCGTCCATGCCTGGGACGACGCGGATATCACGAATCCGGACAAGCGCATCAGGGCGCGTGCGGTGCGCGCGGGCATGCGCGGGTATCTGGTCACGCAGCGGCCTGGTGAAACGCTCGGGCACAGTGACGGTTTCACTGTCACCGAATGTGGTCCGCATGGTTTGGCCGATGCGGTGGTGCGCGCATTGCCGCGAGTCGGGGCGGGACGGCTCCGGAACATCCCGATCATGACCGATCGGGCCGACGATCGTGAGCAGTTCCGGCACGTCGGATCATTGGTGACGGCGGCGGATCGGGAGTCACCCGCGCGCCAGAGCGAACGCTTCTTCCAGACTCGGGCGTCCCGCACCGGCGCCATCACCATTCACCAGGGGCACTCCAAGTTCGGGCCACGCGGCATACTCGGAGCAGTTCATGCTCTGGCGAGACCTGCCCGATGACGGTCGCTATGCCTTCGTGCTGGATCACGCCCCGGTGGCCAATGGCGTCCGGGCCGAGCAACTCGCGGCGATGCTGGACAACGCGATCGAGGCTATGCTCGACCGCACCGAAACCCATTGGGAACTACCCGGTTAACTCCCGTCGCTGCGGAAGAACAGGGCGTTGTCGCCGTAGTCGGCGAGCGGAATGGCCAGTGCCGCTTGCCGGATGCCGCTCGCGGGGAGCTGGGTGAGTTTGGCGAACATATCGGTATTGCCGAAGGCGGCGCGGACCTGGGTTTCGGACGCGTAGTCCGCGCCGTAGTCGGCCAGTGCCGCGAAGTCCAACGGCGCCAATGGCGCATCGAGGGGGGCTTGTCCGCTCGGGCGGCCCAGTGCGGCGTATTGAGTGGCCGCACCGTCCTCGTATCGGCACAGCTCGTAGGACATCTTCTCGTTCGCGGTCACGCTGATCACCGACCAGCGCGTGGAAAGGTGCTGTGCGAGTGGGTGTTTGCCGACCGGGGCCATCTCCCAGTTCAGGCTCATGACGACAACCGACCCGCCGTACGGCTGCTCGATCAGCACCACATCATCGCCAAGGGTTTCGGCGGGATTGAATTCGGGATCGAAGGTATGCCAGTGGGTTTCGTGGGCACCGCGCACGGCCGAGCGGCCGATCTGGCGGGCGTTGTCAGCGGCGTAGGCCGCGATGATCGCGGCGCGGACCTGGGCGACGGCGTCAGGTGCGCTGCAGCGGACACTCAATGCGCCGAAGGTCGCACCGATTTCCACCGGCCGGGATGGGGGATCGGGTAGGGCGCCCGCGGCCAGTGGCTTCAAACCGACCAGTGCGAGCTTCCAGTTGATCTCCTCGATTGTGGCGAGATCGCCCGAGGTTTGGTACAGAATCTGCTGCTGTGTCAGATGTCCCGCGCGTTGCAAGGTCCGGGCTTCGAGTTTGGTGAGCGCGGTGAAGGTCTTATTCGTGAGATCGATATCCTCGATCCGGGTTTCGCGCAGCCGCGCCGTCATTTCCGGCGAGGTCAGTGCGGTATACCGCTCGCGGTACATCGCGACGGCTTGCTTGCGCTGGCGGCCGACCATCAATGTGCGCAGCAGCATATTCAGGCTGGCGAGATACTTTCCGGACTGATCCGGATTCGCCGCGAACAGCGCGCCGCGGATGCGCACCGCATCCTCGCTGGCGGCGACGGCGGCCTTGGGGTCGAGGCGGCACAACCACACACCGCACTTCGACAGGCCGTCCGCGCAAACCGCTGCCACCTGCGGATGCGTCCGCGATACCTGGCGGTAGGTGTGGCAGGCATTGCGGATGGTGCTCGCCGCGAGTTCCCGATGCCCGATGTGTCGGGTCGCCTGCTCGAAGACGCGTAGCGCGTCCTGGACTTCACCCGCGAACTCGGCTGTGACGCGGCCGGCGGCGAGCCAGTGCAGCCGGATGCCGACGGACTCCTGCGATGGCGCCAGCGCCTCGGCCGTCCGGTCCCGGCCCGAACCGGTCTTGGTCGCGATCAGGCCTTTTGCGAGATCGCACAGCGACGTGGCCAACCGCAATTCGTTCTCGACCGTCCGGTCGATCGCTGCCCGGCGATCCTCGATTACTCGACGCTCGAGTGCACTCAGATCCATCGCGACCTCAACTCCCGCTTCACCTTCCGCGCGTCACGGTCGTCGAGCGGCCGCATACTGCTCGACCGAGTTTGCCATAGAAATGATTGGAGTGAGCAGGCAGTCCACCGGCAACCGCTGCCCGCCACATTGGACCTGTTGACGGCCTTTCGGGCGGGCACCCGGGCGCTGTTGCTGTTCCACGTTGTCGCGGGTGTCGGCGAGCGAATCGGCGGTGCGCGAAGTTGTCAGGGGTGGTTGCGCACGGTCAGCCTTCGAGCAGCAGTGTCACCGGGCCATCATTGACGAGTTCGAGATGCATATGCGCGCCGAACCGTCCGGTAGCGACGGTTGCGCCGAGTTCGCGCAGCGCCTGCGCGAAGGTCTCGACCAGCGGTTCGGCGACGGGGCCCGATGCGGCGGCGGACCAGGACGGCCGCCGCCCCTTGGCGGTATCGGCGTAAAGGGTGAACTGGCTGACCACGAGAATGGGCGCATCCAGATCCGCGGCGGCGCGTTCCCCCTCGAGGATGCGCAATCGCCACACCTTGTCCGCCAGGGCTCTCGCGATGGATTCGGTGTCGTCATGCGTCACGCCGACCAGGGCGAGCAGGCCCTGCGGATTCGGTTCGATCCGGCCAACGGTCTGTCCGTCGACAGTCACGTGCGCGGCGGATACGCGCTGCACCAGTACTCGCATACGTCGATCCTCGCACCCGGGTGATCGCGGATCCCGGGTGCACCTGTACGGGTGGCGTCAGTTCTCGTCCGGATCGTCTGTCGTTTCGGCTTCGTCGATGCGGAGTGCCGCTTCGGGGCGCGGTGACCTCGGGTCGCGCAAGCTCGCCGGGTCGATCGCGAGTTCGTCGGGCGCGGCGGTGCGATCGGTCGACGGGATCGGCGTATCGCGAACCGCCAGAAAGGTATCGAGGAGTGTGAGTGCGTCGGGTGAGAGATCGGAACCGGCGCACGATAGTTCGTCCGGCAGGATTTCCAGCCCGGATGCCGCCTCGATACCCGGTGCGGTGGGATCCGCCCGCCGCCATTGCACTGCGGCCGTCCAGGACGGGTCGCCGCAGGCCCATGCCCAGATCACATCGCGAACGACCTTGTGCTGCAAGGTGTATGCGCGAAAATGTGCCGATGCGGGTCCGGCGTGGTGCTCGATTTCGTAGACCCACTCGTGGCGGCGCGTTTGGATGTAGGTCCCGTCCGCGCGGGCGACGACCACGAACGGGTCGTCCGGGTCGGCGACGGCGACCACGAAATCCTCGAGCAGTGCGCGGGTGAGGTAGGGCAGCGAACGGCCGTCTCCGACGCTCACGCGAACCTCGACGTGCCCGCGCGGGTCGTAGAGGTGGCCCGTCTCGACGTCGAGCACGGCGAGGTCGCGGTTCTTGGTGAGTCGAAGTACGGCGAGCAGATGCCTGCCCCGGTTCGGTCCCCAGGTGCGCAGTACCGCGCCGCGTGCATCCGCCACGTCCGCAACGAATCCGACGGCGCCGCCGTTGCGGTTGATTTCGGCGATGAGGTCTGCGACGGCGGGTGGCGTGGGCCCGTTGTCCGGGGTGGTGCACATCTGTCGGTACTGCTCCAGCGCGTCGAGCGCGTTGTCGACCGCGTCGGCGGGCAGCACCGCGAACTCGCAGGTCACCGCCGAGCAGGTCAGTAGCGCCTCGAGTTCCGCGGTCGGGCGCACTGCGACATTGTGGCCGGGATCGGTTTCGGTAATGGCGGCCAGGCTGATCTGACCGTCTCGCCACCAGTAGACCGCCGGGCTGATCGGCCGCGGTTCGCTGCGATAGGTGTTGGCGGCCACCTTGCCCAGCAGGATCATCGCCGTCAGCGCATTCGGCCCGACAATCGGATGCGCGTAGACATTGCCCTCGTGCGATATGACGAAAAGCGCTCCGTACATACCGATTACCGGATAGTCGCCGAGCCACATCGAATGCGCGCTCGCGGAGTCCGAGCCGCTCAGAATGGCGAAATGCGCATCGTTGTAGTTGCGCCATTCGACGTCGAGGCGGTCGGCGGCGCGGGTGTTCGCCTCGGCCAGTTCGAAGAGTTCGGTGGTGTCGATCTGCCATCTGTCGAGCTGGTCGGCAGTGACGGCCGCAGCGGTGAGAAGTTGCTCGATCACCACCACCTGAATGATTCCCGGCGCGAGGTAACGCCCGACAATGCCGACACCGGGGATGGTGTCTGTCGACGCGAATCTTGTCCTGAGAAGTCCACGCAGCGTGTCGAATTCGTCGTTCTCGACCGGATCGGTGTGATCCGGATCCACGTGCGTCGAGAACGTTTCGATATGGTCCGCGATGAGTGCGGGCCACTCATCGAACGGTTGCTCGTGCAGCCTGCGCCGCAGGGTGTCCAGCCGCAGGAAATGGGGGCCGTCCCCGTGCGGCCCCATCATCCGCACCTCATCGGGTCCCGTTGCCCGGCACGAATACCCCATATGCTCAGCCGCCACGGTCACCAGCGAAACCAGCGGGTCCGAAGGTTGATCGGCCATGGCGTCTCCTGAAATCGGCATCACATCAACAGTAGGCGAACCGAGCTGTGCCGTCTGCTACCGTTCGCCGGGGGGGAAGGCGGCAACCGACCCCACGGCCGGATGACGGCAGGCCGGGACATGGGGCTGTGGTATCCCCAGGGGTGGGTATGGCTTGGGGCGCTGGACTCGAGTTTGTCGATAGGGTCGGCTCACGATGTGCGGTGAGTAGTCGAAAATTGCTGTGCTGCAACAGTTCTCTCAGGAGATGTGGGATATGACCAAGGGTTACGATGAGCGGCCGGTCACGCTGGCCCCTATTTTTCTGGCGAGTTTCGTGCTCTGGGTCGGCCGAAGCGTTCGGGATGTGATGAATCCGTCGAGGGGCGGGCGGCAGGGGTTGGTCGTACCCGATCGGGATTTCCGACTCGAGGCTGTCTTCGATGCGCAGACTCCGGTCGTATTCCGTGGTGTCGCAACGACTTGGCCGGTATTCGATGATTTTCAACCGGAAGCACTGCGCGAGAAGTACGGCAGCCAAAAGGTGGCCGCGCTGACCAGTACGACCAATGTGTTCACGCAGGAAACATCGCCGGTCGAGGTGCTCGAATATCGCGATGTCATGGCAGCTGTTTTCGACCAGCCGAAGCCGGACAAGAACTACTACTCGCGCGCCGCGGCAGACCCGCAGCCACTTGCCGATCAGCTGCCCTCGCGCGTCGGTACCCGGCAGCAGAGTTCGGCGGCGAGCAGTGTGTGGATCGGCCAGCAGGGCAATCTGACACCGCTGCACAACGATCCATGGCACGGCCTGCTGATTCAGCTGCACGGCCGCAAGCGGGTCCGGCTGTTTCCGCCGAACGAGTACCGCAACGTGTACGGCCGGGTTCCGATGAATGTGTCAGCCCCCTACACCGGACTTCCCGACGAGTTCGATCCGGATGTGAGCAGCTTCGAGAAGCTGGGCGAGGCCTCCTGCTACGACGTGGTCCTCGAAACCGGTGACATCCTCTACATTCCGATGTTCTGGTGGCATCAGGTCGAATCCGTGGACCCGGCGATTTCGTATGTCGCGCGCTACAACCCGAACTACTTCGAATTCATGAAGGCGGCCTTCTTCCCGATGGCGGTGCGCGGTGTGCTGCGCATTGTCGACAGCATCGTGGGCCGGTTCCGCAAGCGGAAGTGACTGCTCGCGTGGCGAACCGCAGTCGGTGGGCGCGGTAACTGGCGCGGCACCCGCCGTTCATGTTCGAGCCACGAACGAGTTGCCAAGCGGTGGCATCGTCGAATCAGAGGATCCGATGGTGATGGGCGCGGGGAACCGCTGGAGCTCGAGGAGTGCGCGATGTCGGACAAGCTGAGGCACGATGCGGAGCTGTTCGAGAAGGCCGCGGAGCGGACGAGTGCCATTCGAGATCGGGTCAACAGCGTGCTGCACACCTTGAACGCCGCGCTCGCCGACCGCCATGCGCCGTGGGGGAACGACAAGCTGGGACGCCAGTTCTACGAGGGTACAGATGGTTACAAGGCCGCGCGCGAGCAGATGACCGCGAATATCGAGGCGACCGCGACGAATTTCGACAACTTCTACAACAGCCAGAACAAATCCGCCAAGGAATTGCGGCGGATGGACCAATCCAATGGCGACGGCTTCCGCTGAATCACAGGTCGGTGTAGCCCATGACGAACGAATTCGCCAAGGCCGAGATGGCGGCGGTGCTCGACGAAGTCCAACAACAGTTTCGGGCCATCGCGCAGGTACAGCAGCGGCGTGCCGAACTGACCGCGAGCGCTACCGTGCGCAAGCGGATCACGGTCACCGTGAATGCCGACGGCACCATTATCGAAACCAAATTCGGTTCCGGCATTGACGAATTGAGCTACGGCGAGATCGCGAAGGCGGTGACCGAAGCGGCGCAGCGGGCGACCGCCGAGGTGAACCGCAAGGCGCAGGAGCTGATGATGCCCCTGCACGACCGTCGCGCACGACTGCCCAAATTGTCGGATCTGATCGAGGGCATGCCCGACCTGGGCGCCGAAATGCCTAAGGCGCCGAAGGTTTCGCTGGCACCGCCGAATTCCGACGAGCGCCGGTCGGTCGCCGACGATGACGGCGCCCCGATGGAGTTCAGCGATGTCGAGATCGTCTCGCGTCGATCGGCCACGGACCGCGGAGTAACCGATTCCAGCTGGTGACCGAGGGTGAGCGCAGATGGCTGAGCTGCCGGGTTATCTCAAATGGCTGGAGTGGGTCGCCGGATCCGACTGGCCTGCGGGCGATCCCGATGGCATGTGGGGGGTGGCCGAGGACTGGCGTACCGCGGCCGCCGGACTGCGCGACATCATGCCCGACATTCGTGCTGCGAAAACGGCGTCGCTGAAGGCATATCCAGACGGCGACGGCATCAAGGCGGTCCTCGCCAACTTCGACAGCTATCTCGAAGGTCCGCAATCGCTCGAGATGCTGGCCCGCGATTTCGAGAAGCTGGCCGATTCGGCGACCAGCGTCGGCAGTGAAATCGAGTACGGCCAGCTCATGCTGATCACCTCCTTGGCGCTGCTCGCCGCCGAGATCGCGATCGCATGGATCTTTCCGCCGACCGCGCCCGCGGAGGAAGCGCTGGCGATTGCCGGAACCCGGGTGGCGATCCGGATGATCGCCAAGCAGGTCATGGACAAGATCGTCGAGATCGTGGCCAAATTCCTCGGGCGCCGACTGGCGAATTTCCTGGTCCGGCACATTGCCATCGACACCGCTCTCGGCACGGTCCAGGACTGGGGAATCCAGCAGTACCAGGTGAGTACCGGGCATCGCAAGGAGGTCAACTGGGAGCAGGTCGGCATCACCGCGATCAGTTCGGCGGTCGGCGCCGGTGTCGCCAGCCCGATCGGCGAGCGACTCGGCGAGAAGCTCGCCGATACGGAAATGAAGGCGTGGTTGCGCGGACTGCTCACCGGTGCGACCGCGGGCACGGCGGGTGCCCTCGCCGGATTCGGTGGCAGTGTCGGCGCGCAATTCGCGTTCACTTGGGCCAGTTCCGGGCCGGAAGGTGGTTGGGACAAGGCTGTCGAGGGGCTGAAGAAGACCGAATTCGATCTGCGCATGTTGACGGCGGGCGCGTCGAACGGCGCGATGTCCGGCGCGAACCGGGCGATGGCCGATCAGTTCTATCAGGGGCGGCATCCGGAGTGGTACCGGCCGAATGGTCCCACGGTCAACCCGGATAGCCTGTCCCGCATTGGTTTTCGTCCTGATGTGGGGCCCGTCGGTGCCGGCGATGGCGCCGATGCCGGGCGCGCGGGTGCTGCTGGTTCGGCCGCCGGGCAAACCGGTGCGGGCGCGCCGAATGCGGGGCATACGGGGGAGTCGGCTACTGGTCGTAGTGGTGCGAACGGTGCGGCGGATGGTGCGACCGCGCATGTTGTGGACAGCGGTGCGGCGGCGGGGGCTGACGGGTCTTCGAATAGTCATGGTGCGGGCGATGATTCGGCGCACCGGCATGGTGCTGATGACGGTATGTCGAAGGCGGGCGCCGCCGATGGTTCTACCGGTCGTGCGGGTGATGACGGTGCGACGGCGCATGCTGGTGACGGTGGCGCGACCGCGCATGCCGGTGCCGACAGTTCCACGACTGCGCGGGCTGACGCGGATGCTTCCACGAACACGCAGCGAGCAGGCGATGGAACCACGGATTGGCGCGCAGCCGATGGTGGCGTCGACCAGTCGAGTATGCGGAATTCGGAGGCGGGAACCGTATCGGAGGGTTCCGTGCGGCCCGCCGCAGAATCCGGACAGAATCCGAATCTAGCTGTAGCACAGGCGAATTCGACCGTCGATTCCAACGGTGCCGGCGACCGCACGGGGTCGGCCGACTACACGGGAGCGTCAGCGCACGAGGGGCCGACCAGGCCCGACGCTGGTACCCGAGCCGATCTGACCCCCGCAGGCGCGCAACACACTTCGAGCGCGACCGATGGTTCGCGCATCTCCAACGACAACGCCGCCACGCGGACAGGTGCCGCTGCGGCATCGGGCTCACTCCAAACAGGTGCTGCCCCTACGCAAACCGGAACAACCGCGACCCATACCGCACCGGACACGCGCACCGGCACGACACCGTCAGCACCACGCACGGCCTCAACCGCCGATATGCGCCCCGGTGCGAACCCCATTACCGAAACCGCACGTGGCGAACAGCCCCGCCCGCAATCGGCAACCGAACCCCGCACCACCACCCCATCCACCGCCGAAACGCGCACCACCACCGACGGCCGTGGCGGCACAGACCGATTCCGCACCGGCAATACCAACTCCGATGCCGAGCCCACCCGCACGGCCCCCGAAAACCGTGCGGGCGCTGCCCAAACCACACTGCACCCCACCGCCGACCCCATGGCAGGCCCGCAGGCAGCACCGGCCCCCATCCACGCCGAGGCCCAAGCCGACAGCAACGCCACCGTACGCCCCAGCGACCCCGCCGCACCCCCGGACAGCGCCGATGCCGCGCGACCTGATGGGGATACCTCGGTGCGCCCGGACAGCGCCGATGCCGCGCACTCCGACAACGACACGGCCGCTCGGCCCGACAACGACAGCGCGGCGCATTCGGACAGCGACATCGCCGCGCACCCCGACAACACCACTGCGCAGCGGCGCGGCGGCAGCGACGCCACTCCGTCTGTACGTCCCGAAAGTGATATTCCCGACGCCGACCGCGTCGTGCGCCCCGAGACCGCCGCTCCCGTGCGAACTAACGATGTTGCGCGCGACAGTGGCGGTGCTGCAGATCCCCGCAGTGACGGTGCCGTGCGACCCGACGGTGGCGATATCGCGCGATCTCAGGCGGAAAGCGCCACGCGGCCTGACGGCGACGGCACTGCGTCGCGCGATGTAGGTGCGGCGCGCAACGAAGGCGCGGACGTGGTGCGCGAGAGTGACAGCGTTGTGCGTCCCGATGGTGCCACACGGCACGAGAGCGATGGCCGGGTGCGGCCTGACGGTGATGGTGTCGCACGGCGCGATGGTGATCGCGCGGTTCGACCAGTGGGCGCTGACGTGGTGCGCCCCGATGACGATCGTGCTGTGCGCCCAGAGGGTGACGGTGTCGCGCGTCCGGACACAGAGCGTGTGGTGCGTGCCGCGGGTGATACCGCCGTGCGTCCCGATGGGGAACGTGTTGTACGTCCCGGGGGTGACGATGCTGCGCGTCTCGGAAACGAGAGTGTCGTGCGCGCGAGGGACGAGGGGGCCATTCGCTCCGGTGACGAGGGCATCGCGCGTCCCGATGACGAGGGCACTGTGCATCTCGCCGACCAGGACACAGCCCGGTCTGCCGACGAGGGCGCTGTGCGTGCCGACGACATTCCACCGCGGCCCAAAGCTTCCGACGTACGCCATGCGACGGATCCGGCAACGCAGGTTGGGGCGCATCGGGCTGGTGCGGATGTCGAGGCGGCGGCCGAGTCGCATCGCGACGCCGGGGAGGTCGCGCGGCGGGAGGAGGTCGAGCAGCGGCGGGAGGCGGCGCGGCGGCGGGCTGAATCGCACGATCCCGCGGTGGCGTTCGTGCCGCAACCCGAACCGCATGTGCAGCGGGCGACGGGGGATGGGCCTGCGGACCGGCCGCGGGACGGCGATGGTGCGGACGCTCAGCAGCGGCGAGGTGGGGATGAGGTTCGGATTCCGGAGCGCAATCGTGGTCGATGTGCGGAGTTGTCGCTGCGGTTGATCAAGGCGCTTACCGGGAGTTCGGCGATCAGGTTGCCCGAGCGGGTGATCGGGCTGGACGGTATGACGGCCGCGGAGGTGCAGGCGGCCGCGGGTGGGCAGTTGCGTTCCTATGGTGACCATGCCGAGATCGCCCGGCTGCTGCTTTCCCGGCCGGAGGGGGCCTCGGCGCTGGTCGTCGATGAATACAGCGGTGCGGTCGACAGGTACAACGTCGGCGCGCACGCGTATGTGATGGTGCACGAGAACGGCGGGATCGTGGTGCGCGATCCGGGGGCGGGCCGAGTCGAGGGTTTTCCGCCGACGGTGCCACGCGAACTTCGCGGCACGTATGCGATTGCCTTCGACCCGGCCGGAAAACCGTTGCACCCCATCGGTTCCGAGCATCCGCACGCGAGCGATCCCGCGGTCCGGATCGGCCGTTCGCTGGATGCGCAGCCCGATCAGGTCCGTGAACTGTTGCGCCAGACCGAGACCGGGCGGCAGATCGCGGCGAGCTTCGACAACAGTCCGGTTCGCGATGGATTCGAACCGTCCGCGGGCGACGGCCGAGCCGGTGAATTCCGGCGCCGCGAATTGACCGCCGTTGCCTTCACCTCGGGTGTCGATCATGTCCACCAGGCACTCACCCTGGCCCATGAATCCGTGCACGCCGAACGGTATGTCCAGGGCGAAACCGGTGACGCCCGGGCAATGGTACGTGACGTATTCGTGCGCACCATGGTCGGTGAGGAGGCAGCGGCAACGGGCCGCCGCTTCCAATTGGCCCAGGAATTCCGGGATCTCGAGTACGACATCGCGGTGCACCCGCTCGAACAGACCTACACCACGGCCTATGATCGCGCCGCCGCCGATCTTTCGGCAAGCGATTCGTCGCTGACACCGGCCGAGATCCGCCAGGCCGCACATGAAGTCGCGGTCGACGCGCTGCATAAGGCAATCGCGACCTACGAGTGGCGAAACGGCAAGAACTACACCGATCATTACGGCGACTTCTGGGATCGCGTGAAAACGGCGAGCGCCGAACTCCCGCCGGGCGCCCGCATGCACGACACCACCGCGGATATCGCGGAAAACCTGCGTACCGGAGCGCTGGCCCGTGAGTCGGCCTTGCGTGACCTGCGCGACACCTCGGCAGAACTCGTCAGGCGTGCGGCGGCCCTCGACCTCGATCCGACCCTCGCCACAGAGCCACTGCAACGTCACATCACCGACCGCTTGCAGCGCATCAGCGATGAACGTGCCGGAATGGATGTTCCGCCAGAGCGGCAGGCTGAACTCCGTACCGAAGAACACGAACTGCGCACCCTCGCGGACCTCGCCGACCAGCGTCAGCAGGCGCAGGCGTCCTACGACCACCGCGCCGATCAGGTAGCGAATGCGGCGATCAGAGATGTCCTCGCCCAGCAACTGCGCGAGAACCCCAGTGCGCGAATGCTCAACGAGAACATCATGCATATCCCCGGCGAGCCCGACCGTCTGGTGATCGCGTCGGGCACCGATGACCATCAGCGGGTCCTGCGCGAGGCACAGCGGAATCCGGAGATTCGCGATCTGCTGGATCGGCCCGAGGTCGTGCGCGAGCACCTGAATGTGGATGCCGACCAGGTCGGCCGCATCCGGGTCGAGCCCATCGCGGAGCCGTCACCCCGCCAGTTCGATCGCGCCACCGATCTCACCCCGCTGGATCGGGCGGGCGCAGCGGCCCGAGAGCGCATCGCGCGAATTCGAAAACAGCTGCGCGAGACCACCGAAATCGGCAGCTGGGCCGATGCGATGCTCACCCGCCACAATGTCGATATCGTGTACGAGGCCGGTTCCGACGACCGCTACTACCCGAGCCGCCGCACACTCGTCCTGGATGTCGGCGCCTCCGACGCGGCACAGATGGTCGCCCTGGTGCATGGTGCGAGCCACGTCGAACTTGCGCAGACCCGCGAGAGCCCCGGGGGTGCACAGGAACGCATGGGCCTGTCGCATGCCGATTACATCGCGAGCATGGTCCGGGAGGAAGCCCGGGCGCACGCTAAGGAAATCATTGCGGCGAAACAACTCAGGGCGGCTAGACACGATCTCGCCGAAACTGCGCTGGAGCGCACCTACACCGCGGCCTACGACGAGGCCCGTGCGCGAGCGCACGAACAGAATCCGGCAGCACCCGCATCGGAACTGGATCGAATCGCCGAACAGGCGGGCCAGGACGCCATAGGCCGCGAGCTGGCCGGTCATCGGCCCGGGCATTCGACCGAAACCCATGCCGAGTTCTACGGCCACGCGTGGGATGACGCGCACGGCATCCGCTCGTTCGACGATATCGTCCGCTCCGCCATCGCTTCCGGCGAACGTTCGGTCACGGTGCTGAGCGAGGGTTCCTCGGTCCATGCTGCCAGGAAGGTCGAGCTGGTCACCTTCAATGATGGCACCGAACTGATCCGTAAGACCGTCATCAGTTCGCGCCACGCTGTCGCCGAACGACTGGCGTCGCTGCTCGGCCGCGCTATCGGCGCGAATGTGCCGGAAGTATTCCACGACAAATCCGCTGACGCCAATGTCGTGTACATGGAAAAGATGGCGGGACGTGTTGCGGCCGAACGTCATCCGCAGTTCGTCGATGTGCACGAGCTCGGTTACGCGGACACCGTCGCGGGTCGTGCGCTCGGTCTGCTGGACGCGCTGATCCGCATTCCGGACCGCGATGGGCAGGGCTGGATGATCGGCTCGCAGCGCGAGGTGATCGGTATCGATCACAGTCGTGGGTTCGAGGACAGCGTCGACGCGCGAAATGCGTTGAGCCCGTTCGCCGAACACTTCCTGCGTCGCAATGGTGACAGCATCGAGGTGATCGATCACCAGCTGCCGCGTTCGGTCGTCGACGCCATAATCGAACGCGTCGCCGCATTGCGCCCGGAGTTCGACAAGGACGGTCGCGGCCAGTGGCACGACACGGTGATGGCGCGTCTGACCGAAATCCGGGAGCACGCCAGCGATTCGTCGCCCGAACACGGCGATATGGCAATGCGACCGGAGGATTCGAACCGGCACGACGAGGAGTTCGACGACCGCCCGAACGCGTACACCAATCGGTACGGAGGGGACAACCAGCACGGCATCCACGGTCGGGTCGACGCGGACGGTGTACTGCACGTGACGGTGCGTGTCGGCGACGGCACGCCGACCGGGCGCGAAATGTTCCGGGACATGATGCGCGAGCTCGGACATCAGGTGACCGAGATCCGCGCCGAGTGGAATGCCGACGACCGGCCAGGCGGCGGCCCCGAACCCGACGCCGGTGCATGGCAGGTGCGGCCGCGGGATATGACCGGTGCTCCGGTGTGGGAACTGCTGGGACGTAGCGAAACCGGACGCGAGGTGGCCGAAGTACTGCGGTCCGCCCGTGCTGCGGTGCGCTTCGAAGATACTGCGGGCCACAGAGATTCGTTCAACGGCCGGACCATGGATGTCTCCGTCGATAGCCACGACCGTAGCCAGCCCGCCCAAGCGGAGGCGGTGGTACGTGCGGCGGCACTCGCCGACGCGGTGCTGTCCGGTCGGGTCGAGGTGGATCCCGCACGTATCCGCGCCATGGAACGCTCGGATTATGTTGCCGCACAGATACGTACGGACGCGGAGGCGCTCGGTAGGCAGGCTGAGTTCCGCCGTGAGTTGGCTGCAGCCGGATATCCGGAATCCGCCCCGACCGCACACGATGTCGCGGATTCGGCCTACACTCGTGCCTTGCACGAGCAGTATCTGACTGCCCGCGACGCGGCCATCGCAGCCGCGGATCCGGGGCTCGGCGAGCACGAGTCGCGCCGCATCGGCCGCGAGGCGGGCATCGAGGCGCTGCTGTCCAGCGATATGTTCGACTCGCCGCTGTATCCGAGCGAGGGCGCGAGTCTGCGAGATATCCACGGCGGCACCTGGGATGCGCACCAGCGCCCGGACGGAATGTACGAGCCGACCTCCGCGGAGTCGGCCCGTGAACTACAGCGCCTTGTCCGTGAACACGCCGCGCTCACCCGGGAACTGTGGGCCGTCGAAGGCGATTGGGATAGAGCCGTCCGACGGTTCGGCGCCTTCGACCCCGAAACGCACCGCGGCGATCGCGATCTGTTCGAGCGCGGCCGACAGGCGGTGGCGGAAGACAGAATTCGCCCAGTTGGGCGCGGAATGAATTCCGAGCGCCCCGTGCAGGTGCGCGCATTGGATGAGGCGACTCGCCGATATGTCGAGGTCGAGGCGCAGCGCAACCGGGTGCTCGATGAGATCGCGGCACGAGTCGGTCAGCAGGTGCTTGGTCCGGAAGTCCTTGCAGAGCAAGGTCATTGGGCAAATGATCGAGTCGCGGTGCTGCCTGGTGAGCCGCCGCGGGTAATCGTGGTCGATGGCCGTGGTGATCATGTCGCGATATCGCGCGCGGCGGCCGATCGGGGCAGTGAACTGCATCGCGCCATTAGCTACGGCGATGCCACGGCGCAACGGCTGCACGTCAGCGTCGACGATTCCGGGGCCGTCCAGGTGCGCCGGGAGCCGGTGGATCTGCGTACCGCCTGGGTCGATGCCGCGGCGGCGGATGTGCGGGCGGAGGTCGAACACCAGGTGGCACCGCGGCCGCCGGACGAACCCGCCGCGGCGTCGCCGGAATTCGACCAGTCGATGGGCGAGACCGCGCAGGTGGCCTCGGACCGGCTGCAGCGCATCCTGCGGGGCAATGAGCTCGGACGGTGGGCGGCGGAGGTACTCGCTAGACACGGGGTGGCGATCCGCTTCGGACTCGACGTGGATTCCGGTCTGTACGACGGCAGGCAGCAGCGCGGCGTCGATGCCGGATACGACCCGGCCTCGAATACGGTGCTACTCGGTCTGACCGATGCCCCGTCCCAGCATGCCGCGGAGGCGATCCGGGCGGCGTATCTGGCCGAGCAACTCGGCGCACCGAACGGTGTGCTCGAACGCTTCACCCTCGGGCGCGACGAATACGTCGATCTGATGCTCGATCGCGAGGCGGTGGCCCAGGCCAGGGCCTTCGAATTCGACCGGTGGCGGCAATTCGGGACCGAATCCACCCCGGCCCCGGAAACTCTGCTGTCCAAGGTATATAAGGACGCCTTCAAACAGGCGCAGCTGCAAGCCGAGCGCGCCTACCGCGACAACCGCGGGATCACCGGCAGCATGATCGATACGGCCGCACACCATAGCGCCGCTCGTGAAGTGCGAAATCGTCTGGTGGAGTTGGGATCCCGCGTCGACGGCGGCGATCTCGCCGCGTTCTATCGGGCACAGTGGGACAGCGCGCACGCGATCACCCGCGCACCCGGCGAGGGGCCGCCCGTCCACCACACCGATACCCCGGCAATGCGGGAACAGCGCAGCCGTCAGTACGCGGCCGAAATAGAATCCCTGCGGATGTTGCGCGATTCGGGCCGGTTCGTGCCCGTCGGTCCGGCCGAACGCGCCTACGCCGATGCCTACGACCGCGCCTATCAACGCGCCGAGCGGACCGCGGCCCGCTCGAACGATCCGGCGATCCGGCCGGAGCGGGCGGGTTACGAAGCCGGGCGCGAAGCGCTGCGCAACTACATCGACAAGGTCGGTCTGGAGGCGGCCGAGGTCGCCTTCGACGTCGCTCGGCACGCCGACGACAACCTCGACGACTACCGCCCATGGTCGGATACGGCCGAGCCCGAAACCGGACATCCGGCCGATCAGGACGCGTCGCCGCCGCGGATAAGCGCGCAGGACGCAGCGGATCGCATCAATCGCTTCTTCGACGATGAACTGGCGCGGGATCCGGGTGGGACTCGGCTCACCGACCGGGTCGCCCAGTTTCCGGGTCATCAGCCGGTGGGACGTGGACGTCTGGTGGTGGCGGCGCCCGCGGATGAGCACATGGACGCGCTGCGCGACCTGGCCGCTACCCATCCGGAATACACCGATGTGCTGTGGGACGACACGCACCGGATCGAATACTTGGAAGTGGGACAGCGCCCCGACGGTTCGCTGTCGGCCGATTGGATCTATGCCGGTATCGCCGAGGGCCCCTACCGTCTCCCGGGCGCAGACGAGCAGGCCACCGAAATGCTTGCACATTATCTGCGCTACCGCGCCGCCGGACAGACGGACCTCGGCTTCGATACCTGGATTCGCCAGCTCGGCCCGGATGCCTTCGAAATCGGTGATGGCACTTCTTCGAGCCGCAAAGACAAACTTCGTGCGGGCTTCATTTCACGCGGTTACGAGCTCGCCGAGGCGGATCCGTCGATCGGCGAGCCACATCCGGCCGAGGTGGCACGCCGTCTGCGGACACGGCAGGTGGCCATGCCGGAATACAACAATGCCGCAGCCAATTCCGCGCGAGAACGCAGCTGGCCGCAGTTCCTCCGAACGGAGGTGAAGACGCGGGCGTGGGACTTCGGGGTCATGCTGCAGTCCGATGGCAACGGCGGGTGGCGGGTCGCACCGCCCGTTGGAGACGGCAGTGCGAGCGATGTGGTGGCCAGGCAGTTCCAGGGCATGTCCGATTCCGACTCGGGGCGGCTCGGGGAACGCATCAGCCGAATCCTGCTCGATGGTTCCGCCGACCTGAACGATCACAGCGCGTCGAAGGGCCTGCTGCGCCGGATCACTGACAAACTGCCTTTCGGAAATCGCTCGGGTCAGGGCGATTCCGCGCCGCGACCGATCGATCGGCCCCGGCCCGGCGACGATTCGTTCGACGCACCGGAGTTCCCACCGGCAGATCCGGACGATGGCGCGCAGGATCGGCGGGCCCAGCAGCAGCGCCAAGACCTGCTGGATCGGCTGGCGGCCGAGAACGCGGCGGCGGTGCGCGAGCGCGACGAGGCGAGAGCCGCAGGCGATCCGGAGCGCATCGCACAGGCCGAGGAACGGGTCGCGCGAGCCGACGAGGCGATGGCGATCGCACTACAACGCGATGCGTTGTTGCGGGCCGGGGCGATTCCGGTGACCGATCGGGTCGGTGTGGTGCCGGGTGAACCGGCGCGAGTATTCGTGGTCGGTTGGGGCGATGGTGATCCGGTCCGGGTGCTGGACGCGGCGACGGCCCAACATCCGCGGCTCGCCGAATTGCGGGCCGAACCCGGCACCGTCGTACGCGAGTTGCGGATCGGTCCATCGGGCGAGACCCGGGTGTTGCGCGTCGATGATCCAGCGGCACCGCAGCAATCGCGGGCCGAGGTCGAGCGGCCCGCGCAAGCCGAGGTCGAGCGGCCCGCGCAAGCCGGTGGCGGTGGCGGTGGTAAGAAGCCGCCGTCCGAACCGCCCGTCGCCGCCGGGACACCCGAGGACCCGGATCATTCGCGAAACGAGAACTCCGGTAGTGGATCCGAGGATCCGTCGAACCGGGATGAGTCGCGCCGCATCGTCATCGACGCGAATGGCGAAGAGGTGCCGCTTCAGGTGCGTCCCGACGACGAGGGGCGCTGGCGGGTCGAAGCTCCCGAAGAATCCGAACCACCCGCTCACCCAGCCGACTCCGAGCCGCCCGAGAAGAAATCGCCGCTGCGCCGGGCGTGGGAGCGGATTCGGCAGCGGATGCGCGTGCGCGGTTACGTGGGCGACTACCCGAAGTACCCATCGGGTTCGGGTGAGGACCGGCGCGGCCAGAACGCGGTGAAGGATGGCATCGAGCATGCGCCGGACCTGCTCGAATCACATCCGCAGGCGCCGCATCCGCCACCGGCGACGCCCGGACACGAAACCGTCGCTCGACCGGCCCCGGAGAGTGGAGGCGAGGGTCTCAATATGGCCCGCATCGCCAAGGAGGGCTGGACCGCGTGGCGCAACCGCGAGCACCTGCCGATCCTGAACAAGCTCTCCGGCCGGATTCGGGATGTGGCGGGCGATTTCGTGGTGCCCCGCACGGCCGATGGCGAGGAGTACCGGTTCTGGGTGAGCGACGCCGATCCGGATCTGGTGCGGCAGACCGTTACCGAACTGCTCGAAGTCGAGGCCATCGCGCCGCAAGAGGCGCGGGCGGTACTGGAAGAGGCACTGGCCGTCGCCGATCCGCAACAGCGCCAGCGGATCATCGATGACCTGGAGAACTTCGGTCTGATCTCGGACGAGGAGGCCAGGGCGCTCGAACACGAACCGGCGCCTGCGGAGCCGAGTAGCGAAATCGACGCTGCGCCACCGGAAGACGAATCGCTCACCGATATGGCGCATCGTCTCGGTTTCGATCTGCCCGACGACAGTCCGGAGACCATTCGCCGGGTGCTCGACGAGCAGGAGTATCGGACGATGCGTGAGGCGGCCGCGATCGCGGGCCTCGCGGAGGCGGCCGACCGCTTCAACGAGGAGCTCACGCGGCCGTACGTCAATGCCGACCTGTCGGGTAACTCGGGTCCCGAACTGCGTGGTCGTGAGCCGGTGGCGGGCGAGATCGAGGATCCCGATGCCCGGCGCGTCGACGAGGACTCCTACGACGAGGACGAGCCGGCCCGTGCGTCCGGCCCCCGATGGGGCGTGCCCGATGCGACAGGTCGTCCGGTGCCGCTGGCCGATCAGGTCAGCATCTTCGACGACAATCCGATGGGGCGCTTCCTCAGGGAGCTGATCAGCGCCTTCGACGGCCATCCGGGTCTGCAGAACTTCCGGCCCGTCGGCAATGGCGCGGACCCGCTGCGCGAATTCGGCGATATCGGGGACGGTCAGGAACTCGGTCGCGACCAGGGACCCCGCGTGTACTTCGAGCACGCCCTGCGTCGCGACCAACTTCGCGATGAGGCGTCCACCTGGGCGCAGATGTTCGGGCTCGACCTCAATGATGTGAACCCGCGCAATCTCGATGTCGCACTGCGCAGGCTGTGGGCCGAGAACGACGCGCGTGCCGCCAGGGTCGCCGAATTCGCCGAGGCCGCCGAACCGCATTTACGTGCCGCGCAGCAGGAGCCGGTCGGAGAAATCCATGGCGATCAGGTCGCGCGGGTTCCGGTCGGCGACGATGCGCCGGACCGGCTGGTGGTGATCAATGGGCCGCTGGATCGGGCGGATGCGCTGGCGCGCGCGCTCGCCGATGATCCGGCGTTGGCGGATGCGCTCGATCGGGGCGAGGTCGAACTCGATTACCGGTCCGCGCGCACGGATCGGATGGGGCAGATTCATCTGGATCCGGTCGAAACACCCGAGGTGTACCACCATCGCGAGACGATCGACGGCCGCGAACTGGTCGTCACCATGGTGCGTGACAACGACGGTCGGTGGCGCGCCGTGCAGGCCCCCGTCGAGGAGCCGACCACTCATTCGCCCGGCGAGCAGGGCGATACACCGCCCCGCACGCGCGCCGAGATGCTCAGCGAAATCGTGGATCTGGCAAAGGAACTCGGCCTCGGACCAGAGGCATTGCATCCAGATCGGTTAGCCCGGACCATCGCGGAACTGAAGCTGGCCAATGCACTGCGCGCCGGGCAGGTCGAGGCGCTGGCCGACTTCGCGCGCACGATGAACGCGATCGAGAACTTCAACGATATCGGCAATGCGCGTGGTCAACTCGCGGACCGGGTCGATATTCCGGAGTCGGAGCTGACACCGCGGCGGGTCGCACAGGCGCTGGCCGATCCCGAATGGCGCCCCTCGCGGCGCGAGCAGCAATTCGACGATCTGGCCAATTATGCCGAGCAGTTGCGCGATAGCGATCTCGGCGCGGTCAATGCCGCGCGCGATCGCCTAGCCGCGCAGCTCGGCCTGAGCAATTCGGAATCGTTGCAGCCGATCAAGGTTCGTGTTGCCGACGACGGTCGAGTCATACGCGGCCTGGATGCGGACAAGCTCGATCCGGCGAAGTTGCGCAAGGTGATCGCGCGCCTAGAGGGTGAGGGTAAGCGCGATCAGGTCGTCGACGCGCTCACCGAATACGTGCGCGCATTGATCGATATCGACGTGTACTCCGATGTACCGCGCGGGGATCTGTCGGCCGATCCGCGCGCCGCGGGCGAACCGCCGATCCACGAACTGGCATGCGTGCGGGCATTGCGCGAAATCATCGCCGAAGCGATGCAATCCGGAGATGCACTCGACTTCGGGCGCGTGCTCGCGGACCATGCCGGCCGTGCCGACGGCGCATCCGGCGAGGGGCGTGGGCGGCCCGAACCGAATCGCGACTGGGCCCGACTGGTCGGTGTCGATATCGCGGGTGCCGACGATGTGACCTTCCGCAAGGTGTACGAGGCCTACCGCGACGGAAAGATCGAGAAGCACGAGGGACTCAGCCCGTCCGAGCTGACAGCCGAGCTGGGTCGGCTTCGTGCGGAAATCCAAACGCGTGCCGAGCAGATCAGGAACCTCGCCGCGCTGGTCGACGAGTTCTACACCGCCCCTGATGAATTGACCGCACCCCGTCCCGGTGCCGACCACGCGCTGCGAGTGGGCGGGCCGGACGATGGCGGGCCAGGGCCTAAGCCTGCTGGTCCGGATGACCCCGGATCGGTCGATCCGCCGGATCGCCCTGGCTCGGAGCCGGATTCCCGCTCGGACTGGAAGCGGCGGATGGATGCCGAACAGGACGAGTGGAATGCGCGAATGCACGCGGAACTCGACGAATGGGTCGCCAGGATGCGCGCGGAACAGGGTGCGTCGGTGGACAATTCGGACCATCCGACCGCGCGCATCGACAATGCATTCCAGCGTGAGTCGGCCGCTGCGGAGGAGGCGTTCCGGCGTCGCGATGAGGAGGCCGAGGCACAGCATCAGGGGGTGATGGATCGTCTCGACGAGCGGATGCGTCGGCTCGAGGAGCGGTTCGGGGATATCGATAATTCGCAGGAGGGTGTGCCGGATTCGGCTGAATCGCCTATCGATAATGCCTTGGCGCGTGAGTCGACGGCTGCCGAGGAGGCGTTCCGGCGTCGGGATGCGGAGGCCGAGGCTGAGCATCAAGCGTTGATGGATCGTCTCGACGAGTTGGTGGATAGGCTTCAGGAGCGTTTCGCGGATCCGCAAGAGGCTGTGCCGGAACCGGATTCGGCCGAACCGCGGCGGCTCGACGGGGGTTCCCAAGAACCGCCGCGCTCGGATGACGGGCCGGACGAGGATGGGCCCGAACCAGCCGGATCGCCGTCCGGACCGCTACACGATCCGCCGGACAGTCCGGCTTCCGGCACAAAACCGATCCCCGTCCGGGACGAGGCCGACGGCGCACGTGGCACGAATACCGTTGGGGGAGGGGCAAAGTCGTCCGCCGACCCGACAGCACACCCACTGTCGCAGACGCAGTCGCGGCCGATCGTCGACGAATGGTCCAAGCGCAGTCCGCGGCAGGTCGCGAAGGTGCTGGCGCGGCGGCATTCGATCGAGGTGGAAGGGTTCCGCCGCAAGGGCATCGATCCGGAGGTGGTTCGCGAAATCGCGCGCGCGGTGGACGAAATGTTGACCAAGCATCCGGAGATGAAGCTCGCCGGCGTCCGCATCGAGCCCGGCGACCCACGCCATCCCCAGGGGGGAGTCGCCTACACGAGCACCAGCCCTCGTGTCGGCGCGGATGCGCCACTGGCCGAACGGCTTCGGCAGGTGACCCCGTCGATCGTCGTCCTCGAGGAATCCGCGCGCGGGCAGTCATGGGGATCCGACGAGGACACGCTGGTCTCGAAGACGAGCCGCGATGGAACCCGGGTGATCGGTGCCGACCGCCCGGTGTACGGCGTGCTGGTGCACGAACTCGGTCACGTGCTCGACTACGCCGGACAAGGACGCGCGCAGCGGCGCGTGATGGATGCGTTGCGGGAGCACTACCTGGCCACCCGCGAACACCCCGGCGAGACGGACTTCCGTGCCTGGGTCGACCAGCTCACCCGCTACAGCTTCGACGGCGACAACCTGGACCCCGGCGAGGCCCTCTCCGACGCGTTCGGTGAAGTGGAGCGCTACGGCGACGACGCCTCCGAACCCGCGCAGGTCCTGTATCGCCTGCTTGTCGATGAGGCGCGAGCGGGCGCGTCCAGCGCCGTCGAGTACGTCAACCGAGCCCCGTCGGTGCCGGTCGAACTGTGGCCCGGCGGATCCGGCGATGTCTCGCACCATATTTCGGAGTCTCCGTCCGAGCCGCCCCCCGCCGAGGCCGGGAAGCGGCCTGACGCGGCTCGCACCGACGAGCCTGTTGTGGTTCGTATCGACGACGATCCGGATGGCGTGGAGTCCGCGCTGCCGGAGAAGGCGGCGCCGGATGAGAGCATCGAACCGGTCGCCGAAGCCGGTGGTGGGTCGCAGAAACCACCCGCCGATCCGCCCGCACCGCCGATGTCCGAGCCGGAGGAACCGTCGCCGGGTGGTGCGGACGGCGGTGCGAAGGATCGGCGGCCCGCTGGTGCGCCGGATGCGGCCGAGGGTGGTGCGGGACCAGGGGCCGAAGTTCGGGTCGAGGGGCCGTCGGGTCGGAACTCCGCAGATGGTGTGGAGAATCGGCAGCCTGCCGGCACACCGGACGAGCCCGGCGAACCCACCGACCCGGTGCAGCGAATCGAGCAGGCTCATCAGCGCGCGGAGTCCGGATTCGATGAGTTGCAGCGGCGCATCGATGCTTGGCATGAGGCTGCGTTGCGAGACGAGCAAGGTGATTCAGCGCCTTTACGATATTCGGGTGCGGTCGGCTCCGCTCAGGAGGCTGGGCACTCGGGTGCGCCGGAGGCCGATGGTGCGGGGGGATCGCAGCATCCGCCGCAGGAGCCGCCCGGTTCGGCGCAACTGGAGCCGGAGGAGCCGAGCTCGGGCGGTTGGCCGCAGGATGGTCCGTCGCGGGTGCATGAGCCGGTCACGCCGGAATTGCGTGATGCGCTGCCCGGGTTGGCGGCGCGGATTGCGGAGACCGCGGCTACTCGTCAGGCCATGGAACCCGGGATCGCCGAAGGTGCCAGGCGGCTCGGAATCGATCCCGACGGCGCGAGTCCGCACGAAATACAGCGTGCTGTGAACGATTTGGTGGCTGCGGCGCAGGATCGTGTTGCCGAGATACGAGATCGGGAGCATGTCCCGAGCCATGAGATGGTGCAGCATTTCGAGGATCTGCGGGCTGCCGAGCGGCACGCCACCGAGGTCAGGGATGCAGCGAGCGCATATCAGGCCGAGCTGAGCCGCTACCTCCAGGCGATGAACGATGAGAACATGGCCCGCCAGCGCGCCGCCGTACTCGCGGCCCGTGACGTGCTGGCCGGGGAACAGGCGCATATGGTCGCCGAGGGCGTCGGAATCGCACCTGGTGGACAGCGCGTGGTGGTCGCGTCGCCGTCATCGGCACCCGAGCAGGTCATGCCCGCGGAGCTGCGCCACCAGCTGGGCGATCAGGGCGTCCACGTCGACTATCTGCACGTTGTGGTGGACGAATCCGGCGTCGTCACCGTTACCCCGATCCGGCCGCCCGAGGAGGGGACGGCACCAGCGCGCCCCACAGGTCCACCCGAGACTCCGGGATCGGGTTCCACACCTACGGAACGTTTTGCGGCACAGCAGGATCAGCGCGGTTCACACGAGACGCCACGCACCGATGTGGGTGGCTCGGATCCCACGCGATCTGCGTCGCACGTGCGGGGTGCCGATGCAGATGCTTCGGATCGGTCCCGGTCTGTGCCTGCCACGCAGGGTGCCGATGCGAACGATTCGGATCCCACGCACTCCACGTCCGAAAATCGAGGCGCTGACGGCTCGCAGCCGGATTCCGGAACTACTGCACCGCATTCGGATGGACTGACCCCCGAGGTCCGGGCCGAACTCGATCGGCTGCGCGCGGAGCGGGCCGAGGCGGTCGCCGATCGCGAGGAATTGCGTGATCTCCGGCGGCTTCGTGCTGCCGGGCTGCCGGTCGATGTCGAGGAGGGGCTGCGGCCGGGTCGGCCGCTGGAGATGACGCTCGAAGAATTGCGCAACCAGACCATGCTGGTCCATGAGCAGGCCGAGCGTCACGCGCGGATCGATGCACTCGAGCGGGCGGCCAACGAATTCAACCGCGCCGAAGCCGAAGTGGTGCGGCTCGATGAGGCGATCGCGATGCTCGAACTGTCTGGAACACCGGAGGCCGTGCACGCCGCATTGGTGCGGGAACGTGCGGCCATGGCCGCCGAATGTGAGTTTTGGCGGGCCAAGCGCAATGACCGCGCCGAACGCTTCGATATACGCGATCCCGACCACGCGCTGAACCAGGACAACCTGGAGCCGACCCTGCGACGCCTCAGCGACGATATCGTCGGCACCAGGGACATCGCGGGAGCCGGCGACGAAACATCGAGGTCAGAACCGGAATTGGTGGGCGCGGCCGAGCGCACCCAGCGCGAGAACAGCATCTTCAAGCTGCAAGACGCGGCGGAACGCTTCAACGAAGCCGATTCTGCCCTCGTCGAACTGGATCGGCGCATTGCCGCGCTGGAGGTCGTGGATGTTATTGCACACCGGCCACTTTCGGCCGAAACGCGCGCCGAGCTGGACCGGCTCGGTGCCGAACGTGCCACCGAAGTGCTCGCGAGTAAGCCATGGCGCGGAATGTGCGACGATCTGGCCGATCGCCTCGGCGTAAACCGAGATGCCCTGGGCCCCGAGGAGATCGACGAGACCCTGCGCGAGGCAGCGAACCGGCTCGCGCCGACCGAGGAGAACACCAGACTACTGGACCTGCTGCGCGAGGCGGCCGACCGAGTTAACCAGGCGGACAACAGCATCGGTCGCGTCCAGGGGCAGATGGCCGAACTGGCCGGAGCTTGTCGCGACGTCTTTGCGGCCGAGGGAGCCAAGCAGATCACCGATCGCGTCGGCCTTGTCGAGGGTGAACACCCACGGATCATCGTGGTAGCCCCGCGTGGCACATTGGAGCATCCGCGCGCGGGTCACGATGCGGCACTCGGCGATGCGATCCGCCGCAATTCCGCAGTGGCAGAGGCGATGACCCGTCGTGAAACGCAGATCGAATATCGGGTGATCATCGCTGAGCGTGAGATGCCGATGCGCACCGGCGAACTCGAACGCCCACGCCGTGAATATCTCATCGCGGGGTGGCGCGGCATGGACGTACCGCGCGAGGACGTACCAGACGTACCCGGCCAGCGCCTCACCCGATGGCGTCACGGCGTACCCCGCCTGCGCCTCACCCGATGGGAGGACGGCAATGGCGATTGGCACCCGGTCGATCCGGCCCGCCCGGACTGGACGATAGACCGTCGAGGTCCCCGGGTGCCAAAGGCATTCGAACCGCGGGTACTTCCCGAAGGCGTCAGCGGTTGGGCGGTCGATCCATTCCAGTCCTCCATTGTCGACCCGTTCCTGGATCCGCCGCCCGGTGCGATCGATAAGGAACTGCTGCCGCGGATTCCCGGTATGGACCCGCTCGATCCGGGTGTGCCGACCTTCGAGCCGCCGATGGCAGGGGTGTTCTACAACACCATGCGCATCATCCTCGAATCGGCGAAGCTGAGCGGATTCACCTGGTACAGCGATAAGGACCATCCGGGCCGAATCAGTCCGGGATTCAAGGGCCATCCCTACTTCCGTCCGCGCGCGGCCGATGTGCAGCCGATGGCACGCGAATGGAATCCGCAGGACCGAGTGCCTGATCGCGGCGAATTGTCGGAGGAATACAAACAGCGCCAACGTGATCAGGAAGCGGCGTGGGCGCGTGTGCAGCACTGGGCCGACACCGAGTATGAGCGATTCCGACCTGACGACAGCGATATCGACCGCATCGTCGATCACCTCGCCACGCACCCGGATGCGGAAGGCGCGGCACGTGCCGTGCGGGCAGCGGAAATCGTCGATCAGATCGCGCGCAGACTCGACAGCTCCGGTGACCTCGCCCCGATCGCCGACGCACTCACCGGCCACCTGCGCGACGAACAGCGCGGTGACGCAACACGATTGGTCGACGACATCCGTGACCGACTCGGCAACCGGGGCGCCGACCGCGCCGAGTTGACCGGATTGGTCGCCGACCGACTCGACAACTCGACCTCCGCCTTCACCCACGCCGAGATCGAGCAGATCAAAAACCACCTCATGCGCGATCCGCATCTGGTGCACGACCCGAATGACGGCATCCTGCGCCGCCGTCCACTCGATGCGGTCGCCGATGTCGCCGAGGCCTGGAACCGCTTGATCGCGGGCAACCCACTGCCACAAGACATCCTGCTCCTCCAGGATGCCCTCGCCGAATCGAACTACCAGCGCCACAACCCCGTCGCTGCCTGGCACGACGCCAACCAGCACGCCATCCGCATCGGCTTCGACTGGAACGCCAACCGTCCACCCCGCACCGACTGGCGCACCAAAATCCCCTACGCCCCGCCCCGAGTCGACCATCAACCCCAGCTTCCCGCACGCGTTCTCCCGACCCCCGACTCTCCCCGCGCCCTCCCACCGAACCCGAACGAACCACCCGCCCCAACCAACGATCACCCACTCCAGAAACCACCTTCGCCTTCCGGCGGCACCGAGCCGCCTTCGACAACGGATGCGCCTGCGGTTCGCGCAGAGCCGGAACCGGCCGAGCCGTCGACCGCAGATGAGCGCCCGACGCCCGATGCCGGTACGCAGCGTGGTGACGAGCCGCCGAACACTCTAGGCAGCCGCGACCCCGCCGACTCGTCCGATGCGGTTGGTGATCGTGACGGCGAATCGCCCGGGGCCGATGTGCCGCCGGTCCGCGAAGGGGCAGAACTCGGCGAGCCACGCGGCGAGTCCGATGATCCAGGTCCTCGGCATGGTCAGAACCTGCTCGAGAGCGCTGGGCGTCGTGATTCTGCGAGCGATGAGTCCTCCGACAGCACAGTGCGTCGAGACGGTGACGAATCGTCCGACGGTGTGATGCCGGGGGATCGTTCGGGCGATCTGGAGCCGTCCGATGGTTCGGTGCGGCCGGGCAGTGTGGATGGTGAGTCGTTCGATGAGTCAACGCATCCTGGGGCAGGAGGTAATGAGGAGTCGCCCGAGGAGCGGGGGCGTGTTCGTGAAGGGGAAACCTCTGGCGATGCCTCGCATCCTCGCGCGGGGGAGGGGAAGTCGGCTGGGGATGCCGCGAGTCGTGGTCGTGACGGAGGCGAAGGCGGGGCTCGGGCGAATCGGGGTGGACAGCAGCCTCCGGACGGTCGGTCGAGTTCGGGTGGTTCGGAGCCGCCGCCATTGCCTGGCTCGATGCTGCGGTCCCACATTCCGCATCCGCCGAGGCTGAATCACGAGTACGAGATGCCCGACCAGCCGAGCCGGGCACCGTTCGATCCGACATGGCCGCTGCCCGAACAGCCGCCGGAACCCCCGACGCCGCCGCACCCACCAACGCCTCCGGTACCACCACATCAGCCTGTGCTGCCGAAGCCTCCGGTACCACCACATCAGCCTGTGCCGCCGAAGCCTCCGGTACCCCCGCATCAGCCGATGCCGCCCAAACCGCCGGTATCCCCGAAGCCCCCGTTTCCACCTACACCGCCGGTGCCTCCGTTTCCACCTACACCGCCGGTGCCTCCGTTTCCACCTACACCGCCGGTGCCTCCGGTTCCACCTACACCGCCGGTGCCTCCGGTTCCATCTCTGCCGCCTACCCCTCCAGTGCCCCCAGTGCCCCCGGTGCCGCCGTTCCCACCGCCGACACCGGAACCTCCGCGACCCCCGATAACGCCGGTGCCGCCATTCCCTCCGATTACGCCTGAGCCTCCGTTCCCATCAACGCCGCCGGAGCCTCCGCAACCCCCGGTAACGCCGGTGCCGCCTTCCCCACCGACAACACCCGCGTCTCCGGTGCCGCCGGCCATGCCGGTCCTGCCGACAACGCCGCAGCCCCCGTTGCCGCCGGCGACACCGGTGCCGCCTGGCCCACCGACAATGCCGGAACCCTCGCAACCCCCAGCGTTGCCACCCCACGACTCGATAACACCGCCGCACGACCGAACACACTCACCATCATTCGGCTACCCGTCGGATCCGCCGACCCGCCCGGGTACGCCCGTGCCTTCGTCACCCCCCGACCAGCACCACTCCGGCACCCCGCTGCCGCCCGGTTGGCGCGACGCATCGCATCAATCGGTCAACCCTGCTGCACCGCAACAAGACTCGACACCGCAGAACACACCCCCGCCGATGACGCTCCCACCTGTCGGTGCACCCCCAGCAACCGCCCGAAACCGCCAAGGCGCCAACGCCTACCGCAACCGCCCATCTCAGAACGGAAACAGCACAACCCTTTTCGTCCAACCCTTCTCCGGCTTCGGTGTCCCCGCACGCTTCGACCCGGAAACCGGCGCACTCCAAGCCGTCGGCGCCGGAATCGGCCCGCAACTCGGCGTATACGGCGATCTCGGTGACACACCGGTCGTCTTCTACCGCGACACCTCCGGCCTCGCCCTACGTATCGGCGACAACACCATCCACCTCGACACCCCCCTTGTCGCAATCGAATGGGAACCCGTAGAGAACCGCCAAACCCGCTTCGCTGTCACCGCCTCCGGCACCGTGGTCTGCCAACTCCGGTACCGCTCGCTGCCACCCGAACTCGACCTGGGCCGCCTCATCCACGATGTCTGCGCCACCCCCACCCGCCGCACCCAAATCTTCACCCGCTAACCTCGACCGCCGCATGCAATCCGGGTGGCTAGACGCCGCCCGGCGCGCCCGCTGGTACTGCGAGGACGCGCTCTTGGCGATCCGGCCGACGGCGAACAAATACGACCGCGTCGAAACTCGCCAGTGGTGCCCAGCCCGCGCCATGTCGCCCCGATACGGGTGACTGTTCACCGCCGTCGCGACCGGACACTCATTCGCATATCACCGCGCGCTCGCGGCCAGCGGTGATGCGTACCCGGCCCCCGTCCGAGGACTTCGACAGTCACTACTCAGCGACCAAGGAAGTCTTGTCGGTCGCGGCCATTCAGATGGCAAGAGCGCGCGACGCGGCCTCATCTAGTTGACATACCGCACTGGACTTCGCCCAGGGCGCCAGAACGGCCCGCGTATCCAGGTAGACCGCCCGCAAGCGCGGCGAGGTGTTCACCGTCGCCAGCCTCAACGCCTCCGTCGCTGAATCGCACGCTCGATCTAGATCGTCTTGCACGGTGAGTTTGGTCAGATGCAGGAGGGCCAGCGCCTTGTCACGCACATCAGTAGCCGGAATGCGGTCTATGGACGATTCCATCGTGTCCACCGCGGCGCGGATCTCGCCCGCCTTTTCCAAGCTCTTGCTACTGAGCAAGCCGGTCAGCCAGTCGCTCATGTAATACGCATACGACTTGTCGGGCGTCGTGGGTTCTGCGTGGTCGCCAGAGATCCGGCCAAGCAGCGGCCACGCCTCCTTCGCGCGTCCGGCGTAGGCGTACGCCTGTGCGGCCTGGAGAAGAACGTAGTCCGCCATTCGGGGATCTTGAACTGGAAGCCTGAGCGACACATCCGCAAGGTCTGCGGCATCGTTGTAGCGGTTGGTCCAGATAGCAAGTTGTGTACGGTGGCACACCATCCCGACCGCTACGTCGTCGCTCTTCACTCTGGCAGCCAAGTCGAACGCCTCGAGGAATAGCTTGTCGGAAGTCTCGTACAGCCCCTGGTCCCAGGCTGCCCATGCGCTACTCGCTGTGGCTTCACTGGTCAGCGACTGGAGTTCGGGTCGCAGAGTTTGCGGGCAATCGCGCAGCAGCGTCTCGCAGGTTCGTTTGGCCGCTTCGATGAGTGGCTGCGCGGCATCCGATCCCATCTGATCATCCAGCAGCATCGCGGAGTGAAGCGAGCTACGCAAATGGCCGATGCCCGTCGTGGTGACGGTGGGCGCACCGGTCCGCCGCAGCGTTGGCATGGCTGCGACTACCACACCGGTCGCGGCAATGAAGTCTCGTCGATTCACGTCAGGGTCTCCCATCAATTCGCGAAACCGATCTTGCGCCCCATCGTCCGCGTCCCTGAGCACCCTGTCCAGGCCGGATTGGAACACCGTCCCGACGGTGACGTCGAGTCGGCTCTCCCAGAAGCTTACGGTTCGCTGGCCACACTCGAGCTGTTCGGCCAACTGACGTTGAGTCAGCCGAAGCGCGGCGCGCAATCCCTTGACGTGCGCCCCTGTCCACATCGTCACATTCCCCACGATGCCCCCTTGTCTGCCTGGCTGTAGTCATTGCTACGGATTGCTGAGACCTGCGTGCCCTTTACCTTCCGCTGAGCATCCTCCTCCGGCAACCCTTGTTATGTACCCGGAATCGTGCTGGCCCAGCCGTTTTCGGGATAACCACACCCGATAAGGAACCAACCTGGGGAGGCCTCAGATGCCGAGCCGAGAGCATCCGATACGAGCCGCGCTAGTCGGGCCGCGACGCCCTGTCCACTGTGGTGCGTCCGCTGACGTGCTGGCGCGCTACATCCGTGCACTGAAGGAGTGGGAGGGCCCAATCCAAGACACTATCGACACCGTAGGGCCGGGACTGGGATCAAACGCCATAGGTGTGGTCCGCTGGGACACCACGGTGGACGGAACGTCGACGGTCACGGAGCTGAAACTAATAGCGACAGAACGCAATTACTTCCTTGTCGAGCTCGTCATGTTCGATACGGGCTCTCGCGCTGCGCGACTGCTGTTGTCGAAGCACATCGGGGACGCGGAAGCCGTCGCGGCGTTCACACCCAGCCTCGAACACATCGGCGAGTTGAAGCGGGCGATCACCGTTGTATGCGATCTGGTCACCTCTGAGCAGGTATATCCGTGTGGGCACCAAGGGCCTCCGACCCTGACCATCGTGGGAGATGGTCAGTGATGCGCGAGTTGACGCTGGAACTGCTGTCCGACACACCCAGGAGTCGATGCCTGTACTACCGGCAGATCTGCGGACTCGCGGCCGAAGTCAACCCCGAAACCGAACAAATCACCGTCAGGGCAGGCAGCGTATCCGCGGTCACCATGCCCGCTCTGCTCGGCCAGTCAATCAAGGCCCACCTTCAAAAACGGCAATGCGCCATAGGGCCGATCATCTCTCACCCGCGCTCCCAACGTTGGACTTTCCTCATCAGACCCGATGTGCCCGACGAGGTTCCATTGTTCTCGGAGTTGTACCGACTCGACATCACGGTCGCCCCGCCCGGCGCGCAGATCGCACTACCGTCACCCGGCGGACTGAACAAAACATTGCGTGTCTGGATTGAGCCGCCCCACGACTCCGTCCGCCTGTCGGGCATGGTCGTGGTTGAAGCCATCCGCGCCTGCGTGCAGCGCCGGAGGTGAACGAGTGGACACGCAGCTGTCACCTCGTCCGAACGAGGTCGACGTCCATCTGTCGGTCCAATTGCATGACGTGCGAATGGATTTCGCCGCGTGCTTGACCGCCGCGTTGTTGTTCGTGCAGGAGTGGCGCAGTCACCACTACCTCGATGCGGTGACTGTCATCCCCGGTAACGCGGTCGGTTTGCCGCGGCTGCCAAACGAACGCCTCTACCTCTAATCCCACTGGGAGAGATCATGATCAGTGAAATAGGTCAGCTTGGCACCCAGGCGCCCGAATGTGTCGGCCGGGTTTTGCGGCTGGTGATCGACGCAGTCAACGAATGCAATCTCCGTTGCCTGTACTGCCATCCAGGGGAGGTGTGGAGGCGACAGCAACTCACACTGCCAGCCTTTTCGTCGGCGATCGAAGCGGCCGAGGCTGCGGGTTTGCTCGAGGTGGTGCTGACTGGTGGGGAGATCATCATGCATCACAGCCTGCCCGCACTCCTGGCGGCCACACACCTGCTCCGGCGAACGGCATCGACGCTGATCACGAACGCCACCCAGCTCACACCTGAGATAGTCGACGGGCTGGCGTCGTCGAACCTGACCCGCATCTGCACAAGCATGGACGGTGCCACCAACGACCTCCACGGATCTGCACGCGGCAAGAACCTACCGAAGGTCCTCGACGGCCTGCGGAGCCTGAACGATACCGGCAAACCGATCACGGTGATAACCGTTGTGCACCAACGTAACTGGAGACATGTGATCGAACTCAGTGCCTTCCTTGCCGTCAATGGGATGATCACGTCGCCGAACCTCAGGCCGCCGGGCAGATTCCTTCTGGGAGGGTTGAGCCGTGGGCTTTCATGAATCGAGGATCGCGGCGCTGTGCCAGGATGGGCACGGTAATAAGCTCGGGCACTGAGCGTGCGTTCCCGTGCGCGGTGCGCAGATGAGGGAGATTGCGGCAACGTGACGACACCCGATGGCGAAGCGCCCGGTAACCAGCCGGACCCGAATCACCAGCAGCGCGCGTCCGTACCGGCTGGCGACGCGGAATTCGTGACGGCCTTCGAGGTGGCCGACGACAACCCCACGGACGACACCCCGATAGCCCCTGCCGAGGACGAGCAAGCCCCCGATATCGGCTTCACGCTCGACGAACCGGTAGACATCGCCGAACAGGCCCAACAGCTCATGCACCGGATCGCCCGCGCGCTCGCGGCCGGCGGCCCGCGGGGCTGGCGTCGCCTGCGGGCCGTCTTCGCGATGACCACGAGCACCGAAATCGGGTTGGTGACCTTCGCCGATGACGAGCAGCGTGAGGCGCGGGTCCAGCCGGGCGACGATGTGGTCGAATTGGTCCGCGAACAGCGGCAGCTGTCGGCGCAATTGAGTGACGGGCCCTGGTGGCGGCTGTTGATCGATGTGGCGAGCACCGGCGAGATCGAGGTCGACTACGACTACGGTGACGAGCCCTTCCCGGACGACCATCTATTCCGGCCCGAGGTCTATCTCGCGGATTTGCAGGCGTATCCGCGCGACCGACTGCCGGTCTGGCTCGCGGCCTATATCGGCCACGATGACCGGCAATCGCGCCCGGCCGCCGTCGCGGCCAGGCAGGCGCGGGCGGACCGGGAAGCAGGCTTGCGGCCGACGCTGTCCGAGCGGGACTTTCCGGCCTTCCCGGTGCTGTCGGCCCGCTGGGCGGTTATCGCGGCCGCCTTTGTGGCGGCCGGATCACAGTGGGGGCCAAGGGTTTTGCCCGCGCTCGGGTGGTTCGAAGGCGCGAAACGCAGCGGGTCGACGCTGTATGCGCTGCCGGGTGGTCGCGCGGTCCTGTCCGGTGGTGTGTGGAATGCCCCCGAGCTCGACGTCGTCTACAACGGCGGAACACCGATGCCCGGACTGTATGCGGGTGCCCCGGAGTGGGTCGCCAACCCGGTGTTGAATCCGCGCGCGGCCAGCGGCTTGTTGACGTTCTGCTATTGGTGGGATGGTGGTCGGTGGTATCGCGGCGAGTCGCCGACCGCGGACCGGCTCAGCGAGGCGGTGCCCGGCATCTGGACCTCCGATACGGTGGCCGGTGTGGTCGCGGGTGTGGTCGCGGAGCAGCCGACCGAGGGGCAGCGTGCGGCGGCGGCGAATCTGGTGTCGGCCGCGGAAATCGGTGTGGTCACCCGCGATACGCTCGTCGAGGTCTTCGGCGACGACGGCACCTTCGATATCGACAGCGCCCTCTATCAGCTCACGCTGGCCGGTGTGACGATCACCTTGCCGGAACCGATGTCGTGGGAAGCCGCGATCGCCCAGGTCCGCCGGTTCGTTCTGGATCAGAATCTGGACACCACCGGGTATCCGCTGGAAAATCTGCGCGCGGACCGGATCAGCGTCGGCTGGATGGTGTACGTGCCGACCGAACCCGGTGAGATCTCGATCGGGCGTGCGATCTTCTATATCGCCGATGATGGTGTGCTGGAACAATCTTCGTCATCGGTGGCACCGTCGGTCTTTGCCGCCGAGTTCGAGCAGCGTTTCCAGCGGCGGCACGGTTCGGTGCAGACCTAGGCTCCGTCGGTGTGCCAGCGATAGCCGAAGCCGCGGATGGTGGTGATCAAACCGGGCCGGTCGAGTTTCGCGCGTAATCCGGCCATATGCACATCCAGCGCCCGCGATACCGAGGCGGACGAGTCGCCCCAGATTCGGTCCATCAGTTCCTGCCTGCTGACGGCGTTATCGGGTCGCTGCGCCAAGATCCGAACCAGCTGGAACTCCTTGTGGGTGAGCATGATCGGCACACCGGCCACTTCGACCTGCCGAGCTATCAGATCCACCCGAACATCTTGGGCGACAACGGCTTCCACAGGCGAGCTGTGGATGACGATGCGTCGGGCGACTGTCTCGAGCCGCGCGACCAACTCCGCGATGCGCGGCGGTTTCACCAGATAGTCGTCCGCGCCGGAGCGCAGCGCGAGCACCACGCTGCGTTCCCCGGCCCGGGCGGTGAGCACCAGCACGGGTACCGAGCTGACCTCCCGCAGCCGCCGCAACACCTCCAACCCGTCCATATCCGGTAGTCCGAGATCGAGAATCACCGCGTCGTAGTCGCGGTGCGTCCGTAGTAGGTCCGCGCCGCGCCGCCTGCGGTCGACGACGTAGCCCCGAGCGGTTAGCGCGACCTGCAGCGCCGCACCAACACCGTCATCGTCTTCCACCAGCACAAGCCGCACGCGCCGATCCTCGCAAAGCGGAGGTCGACGCGCAGGTGTTTGCGGATAGCCATGCTCAGCTGGCCCTTTCGAGCGACCTGCGGGCAGTCGCTGGAAGACCCGACCGCACACACCGCCGCCGAATCGAGTAGCTGTGCGGTGGAATCGCCCCTGGGGAAGAAACTGTGCGCGAAGTACACGGCTGAATGCCGCGTAGGGATACCAGTCGCACCACCCGGCGCGATTGCCGAAAGTCCATACCGAATGCGGCGGTGGGTAATTCGACGGATGCCCGGGTCGGAGGCGGGTTCGAATTCTTAACAGTCCCTTTAGTCGGTCACCATCGGTAAGGGGATCCGGGCGCCGATCCGCGTGCCACGATCGGCAATGACACCGACGGCGACCATGTACCAGCGCTCGAAACCGCCCAGTACTCGAAACAGCCCAGTACTCGAAACAGCGGTGCGTCATCGGTGAATCGGTTGCGTTGGAACAGGAACGAGAGCAATGACTCGAGCATCGCGTTGCGATTTCGGCGGCCAGGCGGCTGGTAGGCGCGACGAACAGATCGGCGGCGCGAGCGCTGTCCTCGCCGACCCAGCCGACCGGTACGGCGAGCGGCTGGTTTCGCGCATCGCGAGCGAGTTGGGTGAACTCGGACCACTCGGTTGGCAGCGTCTGAACGCGGCATTCGCATTGACCGTGACCGTCGAGTCGGCGCGCGTCGAGTTCACCGGTCCGCAGCGGCCGGTCCGTCTGGAAGTGCCGGAGTCTCTGGTCGCGCTGGTGCGACGGTATCGCGCCGAGACCGCAGCATCGGGCATCGAGCCGTGGTGGCGACTGCTGCTGCGGGCCAACGCATATGGTGACATCGAGGTCGACTATGACTACGGCGACGAGCCGTTCCCGGCCGATCAGCTGTTCCACCCGGAGGCGTATCGCGCCGATGTGGCGGCGTATCCGCGGCCGCGACTGCCGGTGTGGTTGGCGGCTTACATGAGGCACCGCGGCCGGCAGTGTCGCCGCCCGCGCCGGGCCGTGGCCGCCACCCTCGTCGACCGCGCGAACGCGGTGACCGCGCGCCCGGTGGATCCGGAACTGCCCGCATTTCCGCAGCTGTGGGCCCGTTGGGCGACGATTTCGGCGGCACACGTCGCCGTTTCGTCGGACCGTGGCCCGCGCTTCGTGCCGTCGAACGGCTGGTTCGAAAGCGGTGGGAACGGCTGCAGCGGCTCCACGCTGTACGTCATGCCGGGCGGTCGTGCCGTCCTTTCGGGGGGCGTTTGGGACGCTCCGGCCTTGAACGCGGCCTATAACGGTGGTGTCGATTTGCCGAATCTCTATGCGGGAGCACCGGATTGGGTGACCGATGCGGTGTTGAGTCCGCGCGCGGCCGTCGGCTTGCTCTCGTTCTGCTTCTGGTGGGACGGCCAGCGGTGGTACTGCGGGGAGTCGCCTTCGGTGCAGCAGTGCGGTGTCGCGATGCCGAAAATCTGGCAGTCGCACACCGTGATCGAGACGGTGGCCCGGTTACTGTCGGGGTATCGGGGCACCGGATCACGAACCGCGGTGGCGCGCTTGCTGACTGCCGCGGAGCACGGCGAGGTCATCCGAGAGCTGTTGGTGGACACCTTCGGTCACGATGCCGATATCGAAGCCGCGACGCGTCAGTTGTCGTCGGCCGGATTGTTCGCGCGGCGACCGAATCGAATCCATGCCGGAAATCGGTGGCCGGAGCCGGTGTGCAAGAGCATGCCGGGATTTCACCTTTTGGATGGCAGAGGTCCATGCGATGATCGGATTACGCTATAGCCCGAGGTCGGTGAGATGGGTGAGGGCTTCCGGGCGACACCGCCCGGGTTGAGCAAACCGTCGGCGGACCTGGCCGAGATCGCGGGCATGGAAGCTCGAGGTACAGGCTTCGAATTTCTTACGGTCCCTTAACCGGTTCGCGTTGTGGATCACAGCCTGATCCGCAGCGCGAGAGGATGATTCATGATGAGGACACCGATCGTTCACGCACGTCATGGGATGATCGGTGTCGTATGTGCGTGGATGAGGGGCGACGCGAGGGGGTGCACACCGCGCGTCGCGGCAGCGCCGAGCCGGACAGGAGTTGACCGATGGCACCGACCGATGATCAGCCGAATATCGGCCAGGTCTTGAAGGGTTACGCGACTACCGGCACGGACAAGCTGACGTTGCCGGAGGGTATCGGCAGCGCCTGCGCCAAGGTATGCGCCGAGGTGCTGCGGGCGGTGGACGACGCCCGGAAATTGGTCGCCGACGAGAAACTCACCACGGTGGAACCGCTGAGCAGCCTGCTGTCGGGCACCACGCTGGCGGCGAAGTTCACCCGACGCGGTGGCGAACTCGACGATATCCTCGGCAGCCACGCCACAATCCTCACCGACCTCGGCGAGGCATTCGTCCTGGCCGACAAGAGTTATCACAAGGCCGACGACAAGGCCGCCGCGGATTTCGACGGTATCCGCACATCGATCACCAAGAACAAGTACGCCGTCATTCCGAAGCCGGACGGTTCGGGCGTCATCGGCGCGGACTGGCAAGACACCAGCCAGACATTGGATCGCAAAGAGGATAAGCCGCCGACCAAAGAGCAGCTCGATGGCCTGACGATCGATAAACAGCCGGTGAACCCCGAACCCGGTGTCAGCATCGACTGGAGACGGGAGTATCAAGCCTTCGCAGACCACTACGACGCGAATAACTTTCGCAAGTCCCAAATGTGGAACTATCTGGCGCAGCAACTGAGTACCGCCTTCGGTGAATTCGGGAATCAGCTCTCCACGGTCAGTGGCGAGTGGACCGGGTACGGCAAAGAGGCTGCGATATCGGCCAGTACGACGTATGCGGCGGCCACCACCCAGTTGACGAATGAGATGGACTGGGTCGGTAACACGCTGAACTACATTCAGGCCCAGATCGGCGAGGCTACCTCGGCTGTCTCGATGGCGCTGAGCGGCTCGTACAGCAAGACCACCAAGAACGCTGACGGCACGGTCACCACCGAGAGCGGAACAATGGATGACACCGCATCGCGCAATGCCGCGATCGGCGTCATCGACACCACGTACAAGAACGCCATCAATTCCGTCTCGGACGCGATTCCCCTGTTGACGCCGCCGAAGAGCCCGGTGGTCACCAAACCGGATCCCCGCACCACGACCAGTGGCAGCCCGACCAGTGGCAGCCCGACCAGTGGCAGCCCGACCAGTGGCAGCCCGACCGGCGGCACTACCGGCCCCGGCGCCACCCAGACCGCCGCAAACAGCCGGGCGGCACAGCAGGCGGCGGCCGACCAGCGCAAGGCGCAGCAGGAGGCCGACCAACGGGCCAGACAGGCGCAGGCGGACTACGAGAAACAGCGTCAACAGGTCGAGCGGGAAGCCGCGCAGCGCGAGGCGGACCAGACACAGCAAGCCGCGCAGCAACAGGCGCAGCAAGCCGCGCAGCAGGCGGCATCGCAGGCGCAGGATGCCTTGAAACAGGGTCTCGACAGTGCGAAATCGGCAGCCGAACAGGCCGCCCAGCAGGCGCAGGCCGCAGCCGCGAAGGATATGCAGTCCGCTGGTCTGGCGGGGCTGCCTTCCGCGCTGTCGGCGTTGGGCAAGGATGCGCTCAAGGCCGGCGCCGGTGCGGGCAAGGGTGGTGGTGCCGGTGGTGGCGCGGGTATCGGTGCCGCAGCGGGCCTTTCGCCGAATAGCCTGAGCTCGAAGCTCTTCCCTCGCGCTGCGCTCGGCGATGCCGCCGCGGCGGCATCGCCGACGCGCGCCGGGCTGGCGGCGAGCCAGCCAGGGTCGCCGGGCGGTATGGGGCCCGCGGGCCACGGTGCCGGCGGCCAGAACAAGGAGCACAAGCGTGCGGCCTATCTCGACTCGGTCGAGCACATCGAGGAGGCGCTCGGCGACGCGCCGGTGGTGGTCAAACCGGTTGTGGAGCAATGAATCGGACCTGGACGTTCACCGACCTGGAGTTCGTGGTCCTCTGGGAGCGGATTCACGACGATTTTCTGCCCCTGCCATTGTCCTTCGCCACCAACCTGCGTACCTGGGCCGAGCTCGATCGGGCGAAGGCCGAGGCCGGGGATCGGCTGCTGCGCACACGTGAGCGCACCTTCGACGGGGTGCTGGAGGCGATCGCGCGGGCCGATATTCGGATAGCGGTATCCGGTTCCGATGGTGCCGATCCCGCGAATCCGGCGGGAAGTATCCGGATCTACGCGACGCGTAAGGCCGATCGTGGATATGTAGTGCGGCAGTCGCCGGGCGAAACGATATGGCACAGTGCGGGATTCACTATTACCGAGGTGGACGCACTCGACTTGGCCGAGGCGGTCGTGCGGCAGTTGCCGCACGTCGATGCCGGCAAGATGTCGGGAATTGTGCTCGATTCCGATGCGCCCGCCGATAACGACGGCATGGACTATTCGTTCGGCCGCTCGATAGTGCTCGATTCATTCGAAGACTCCGTCGGTCGGCGCGCCGAGCACTTCCTGGCGTTGCCGACGAGCACTGTCGGGATGCTCGAGATCAGCCAGGGCAGTTCGCGATACGGACCGCGCGGGATGGTGCGACGACGGCTGAAATGGCGGGATGTGGTTGCCGACGGACGCTATGTGATCAATGCCGGCAGTCCGCCGGTGGCCTCGGGCGCCGATGCCAAGCGATTCGTCGCAATGGTCAACACCGAGATCGCCACCGTGATTCGTGTGATCAAGGACGAACGAGTCTGAAAGGTGACGTGCATGGGCGAAATACAACCGGGTCCGCCCGAATGGACCGCGACCTCCCGCAGCGGCGCGATCTCGGTACGCACCACGGAACAGGGTCTGCCGCTAGGTATTTCGATCGAACCGGCCGAGCTGAAGCGGGATCCGCAGGGGCTGGCAGCGGAAGTGCTGCGGCTGTGCAGGCAGGCGGCCAATCGGGCCGGGATGGCGCGCAGGGCCGAGTTGGCGGCGGCGGGGATGCCCGGCGAGATGTTGGCGCTGACGGGGTTGCCGACCACCGAAGATGTGGCACGCCAGGAATTAGCCGAGGAGCAGGAGTACGAGACCGAGCCGGATAGCTGGCTGCGTCAGGTGTAGTCGCCGTTGTCCGAGAGGAGTTTTCATCGTGTACGAGACCATGGACGAGCTGATGGCCGGCGTCGCGCGGCGGCTGTATCGGCTTCGGGATCTGACCGACGATATGGCGGGGGTGCGCGGCCGTGAGTCCGCGCCGAACGGTTCGATCACCGTCACGGTCGACGGCAACGGTACGTTGCTGGATCTGCGGTTCTCCCAAGCGGTTTCGCGGATGACGCCAGCGGAATTCGAGTCGGCACTGGTAGCGACCGCGGCGGCCGCGGCCCGGCGGGCATTCGAGCGGCGTAGCGAATTGGTCACCGCCTTCAACGAGGAAGTCGCCGAGTAGACACCCGACGTTCACTCTGTCCCCGTAGAACTTTTGTCAAGAACCTTAAGTTTGTCTGAATCTGTCTCCAGGCTTTGCAGTTCGATCGATAGGTTCTATGAAGAGTCGTCAATTCCGTTACGGGATGGGGGATCACAATGAGCGAACTCGTGGCAACACCTGATGCGATTCGCGCGTATGGGGACGCGGCAGTGGTCATGGCCACCGGTGTCGCGACGGCCGGTGCGTTCGATCAGGTGGCCACCGTGGCGGCGGCCGCGCCGGTATTCGGCTTGATCGGCCAGGACTTTCTGATGGCGTTCGCCTACGCGCAGTCCAATCACGTGAGTTCGATGTTCGAATTGGCGGGTGTACACGCGGGTACCGCACTGACCGCGCACCAGGGCGCCGCCGCCTACGAGGCGGCCGAGGCGGCATCCGGCACCGAATTCGGCGCTGCCGGCGTCTAGCAATGACCGCGCCGCTCGACCCGTCGATCGTGGATCTGCTGCGCGGCAGTGCCCTTGCGCCGCTGATCGATCGACCGGTCAACGACATCCTGCGGGATATGGGCCTCGGGCCCCTACCCGAAATCTCCGGGCTGCCACCGCTGCCCGAACTGCCGCCGCTGCCGGTGATCGATCTGGCCGCTTTGGCCAGGCCGCTCACCGATATGGCGAGTGGTTTCGGTACCGGAAATCTCGGCGCGTCCGCGGGCGGCGGACCTGATCCGACCAAGGTGCTCTCCGATACCGCACAGGCCGCGCAGACCGCGATCCAACTCGGAACCCAAGCACTGCAGACGGTGCTGTCGCTGTGGCAGGGCTTGGCCGCGATGCAGGCCGCGAACAAGGCCGGACAGGCCTCGGAAAACGGCGCGGAACTCGCCACGCAGAGCGCCCAGGAGAAGGCCTCGCTCGCGGGCGGTGCGACCTCGGTGGCGACCGGCGGCGCGCTGATGGCATCGGTCATCGCCAAGTACATGGCCACGGTAGCCGCGGCGACGCCGTGGCTGGCAACCGGTGGCGGACAAGCGTTTATCGCGGCGGCGACCGTTGAGGCGATCACCGAGGGCATCGCGGTGGTGACCAAGACCCGGGTCGAAATGACCGCGCATTCGGCGCATATGACCGCGGTCGGCAAGAAGGTCAAGGTCACCGATGCCCCCAAGGGCGTCGACTCGATGCAGCAGGTCATGCAGTTGCTGACCCCGCTGATGACCATGGCGCAGACCGGCGCGCAGACACTCACCCAGGTGGCGACGCAGCACGCGACCGAGTCTCGGAAACTGCAGGCCGACGCCATCGCGAAGGAACAGCAGGAGCGCGAGGCGAAGGAAAAGGACGAGACCGAGCACGACGGTGCCGGTGCGGGCGGTGGCGGTATCGGCGGTGTCGGCGCGGCCCCGATATCCACACCACTGAGCCCGTGGACCGGCCCACGCACCGCCGGACTCAGCGGTATGCCCGGCTTCAATGCCGCCGGAACCGGTTCCGCGGCCGTGGAACCCGCCGCTGCGGTGCGCGGCGTCGCGGGCGCACCGGGCACCCCGGGCATGATGCCCTACGGTGCGACGGGCGCGACAGGTGCGCGCGGGGCCGGGGATGCGGGCGGTGATTTGCCCGGCTTCCTGGTCAATGCGGCACACGGTGAAGAGGTCGTCGGACCGATCGAGGGGGTCTCGCTGCCGGTGGTCGGCGCGACCGAACAGATTTCGGAGCCACCACCCGATAAGGAACTCACCCTCTGAGGGTTCGTTGATTCAGGAGGTTGCGATGGCAAGCAGCGGTATGAATTTCGATGGAGTGCTATTCGATCCGGCGGCGGCCAAGGACGCGGCCGCCCGGCTCGACGGACTCGCGGCCCGGC
Organism: Nocardia citri; assembly: GCF_054065835.1. Lineage (NCBI taxonomy): Bacteria > Bacillati > Actinomycetota > Actinomycetes > Mycobacteriales > Nocardiaceae > Nocardia > Nocardia citri. The sequence goes on along the minus strand of NZ_JBSUQM010000018.1, from coordinate 71,640 downwards.
TGGAAGCGGAACTGCGCGAGGGCTCGCCCGCGTTGACGGTGCGGCCGGCCGGTGCCGACGAGGTTTCGGGACGCGCGGCGCAGACGATGAACGATGTCGCGGCCTCCTACGGCCAGAGCGCGGCCGCGGGAATCGTGGAATTGCGCAAGCTGGCGGCGACACTGCGCGCGCAGGCCGCGCAGTTCGGTCGCGCAGAGAACGACAATGTCGCCGATTTCGGCTTCCCCGGCGCCGCCTGATCACAGCGAAAACGACACGGAGCCGACATGATCGAACCACCGCAGCCCGGTTTCACCGGTGTGGTGTGGGACGCGCGCGAGCCGGATCGGCTGGCGCGTGAACTGTCCACCGGTCCCGGCGCAACGCCGTTGGCCGAGGCCGGTGCCGCGTGGACCCGGCTGGCCGCCGGATTCGGTTCGGCGGTCGCCGAATACGAACTGATCGTCGGGTCGCTGCGCGGTGCTTGGCAGTCCAATACGAGCGGCCCGGTACTGGACCGGATTTCGCAGCTGCGCGACTGGCTCGCCGACGCCGCGACGGCCGCGAGCGGTAATGCGATACGCGCTGAAACCCAGTCCGCTGCTTATGAATTGGCCCGGCTGACCATGCCGCACACCGCCGAGATCCAGGCCATCCAGGCGGTACAGCGGATGCTCGAATCGATCGGCGGCGGCGCACTCGGCGCACCGCTCGAGGCGGTGGCCGCCGCGACCGATACCGACGCCGATATGGCGAAGGCGGCGGCCGCGCGGGTGATGCGGACCTATGAGGCCGCGACCGAACCACTGGCGACGCCGTGGATTCAGCAGGAACCGCCGGTGATCGCGTCTGCCGGGGCGCTCGCCGCCGAGGAGGAGAGCGCGCCGGTGCCGGCAGCGACCTCGGCCATGCCCGCACTGCCCGCGATCGCGCCGGGCATGTTCGTGCCGGGCGGTATCGGCGCGGTTCCCACGGCCACGAAACTGCAGCCGTATCGGGCACCGGTCTACACCGAGGCACCGACGCCAGTGGAAGTGACGACGCCGCAGCCTGTTCCGACCTCGACCGCGAGTTCCAGTGCGCTGCCTATGGTTCCCGGCGCGATGACGGCAGGCGGTGCGGAGGAAGAGGAGTATGGCCCGCGCGCGGGGGCAGTGACCGGTGACGCCATCGGCGCCGATCTCGGAATCGCGGCCGCGCCGGCGGTACTCGGCGCGCCCGAAGCGCCCACAGCCACCGGTCGGACGGCATTGGGAGGTGCCGAATGACGACCATGACGAACGACGGCCTGCTCGCGGTCGCGCAACGACTCGGAGTCCAGACCTTGCCGATCGTGCTTTCGGTTGGACCGCAACAGGATTCGTACGACGCCTGGGTCGAGGCGCAACAGCGCGCGGTGACCGAGCTGGTCGGCACGGGAGTGCTCGACGCCGAAGGCGAGGTCGAATCCGAACTGGCCGATGCCATGTTCACACTGGCCCAACCCGATCGCGAGCTGGTCGCGCGGATCTATGCGACCGCGCCAGGCGCGACCGCGGCGGTGACCCGAATCTGCCTGGCCCGCCGCGGCGAACAGCATGCCCTCGCGGTGCGCACCGGTGACACCTTCGACGTGCGGACCGTCTGGGCGGACGGATCGGGCGATGCACTCGTGCGCCCGCTGCTCGCGGCGCTCGGATCCGGAAAGCCCGCGGAGGTGGTCAATTTCAGCGCGTTGTCCACCGAATTGGGCGAGCGGCTGGCCGCGGCACAGACCTCCGAGGACTACGCGGACGCCGTGTACGCCCTCGGCGTCGCCGGTCGCGACGCCACCGCGTACGGGCTGGCCTTCGCCTCCTGCCATGCCTTCGCCGAGATCGTGGCCTACGCCCATCTCGACGGTACGACGACCCGGCCGCCCGGTGCGGTGGCGGTCTATGACACCGGACGCGGTCGCATTGTGGCCGCGCCCGGGATTGCTGCGGATCAGCAGGTCTGGTCCACGGTGACACCGGGCACCGATCACCGTATCGCGCAGGCGATTTCGGCATTGATCGAATCTTTGCCCGGGGGAAGGTGGCTTCCGCAGTAAACCTTCCGGCGATGTCACCCGACATCGTTTCCGGGCATTGCAGAATCACTACACGAGAGGGTGTCCACGATGAGTGGTGAAGGTGTACACGTAGATGAGGCGACCGCGAAGAAGGCCGAGGAATTCATGGCCGCCGCGGTCGACAACATGCAGCGCACGCTGAAGAAGATCGATGACGAGGTCGCCGCGGCGACCCACTGGGAAGGCGATGCGAAGGCGGCGTTCGTCGCGGCCTCGACCAACTGGGCCCAGCACTCCCAGGAGCTGCACAAGAAGCTCAACGCCATTACCGAGCAGGTCGGTCACGGTACCCAGCAGTACATCCGGATGGAGCAGGAAAACCGCGAAGGTTTCGAGCACATCAGCCTGTAATCGCCTGGGCCGAAACACTATTCAGTCTTCGATTCGGAGGTAATCACCATGACTATGGCATACGCCAAGGGCCCGATGATGGCTTTGTTCAACGATCTGGTCACCCTGCACGGCGATCTGGTCAAGTACGGCAGCGATATGGAGGACGCGGGCGGCGTGCTCAAGGTGGCATGGGAGGGTAACGTGGCCCACGCCAGCTTCAAGCAGGTCTACGACGCCTGGCACAGCCAGTACGGCGACACGCTCACCTCGCTCAACAATGTCGCCGCGGCGGTGGAGAACTCGCTGCACCGCGCGCTCGGCACCGACAGCAAGATCGGCGACGGCTTCGGGGCCTGAGCTCGGCCGTAGCGATCGCTTGCGGGTCGCTCGAAAAGGTCAGCCGACTCACGGTCGGTCTGGAGCGGCGATGCTCCCGGACCGGCCGTGTGCTTTCGGTTACCGTGCGGCGGCCAGGGATTCGCCGATGTACCACATCTCGTCCGGGGTGGTGACCATATTCACCGTCGCGCTGGCCGTCGAGGTCCGCACCGTGATCAGGTTGGGAGCCGAAATATCCTGTACCAGAACGATATCGGCATCGAACTGCCCATCGGGCTGTTCCGGCGCGCGGACGTGCACGATGGTCGCGCCACCGGTCGGCGCGGCGGGTGCGATCCCGTCGAAGACCACGACGGTCGCGGTGGGAATCGGCCCACCGGGCTGTGGTGGTGCGATGTGCTGCGCCGCACCCGCGAACCGGGGTGCCAGCGAGAGCGAATGCGGCGCACCGACATTCAAGACCATGGACTGCCAGGCCTCGGGCCGGTCGGTGTGCACGATGGTGTGCGCGCCGAGGGCGATGGCCCGCAGGATCACCTGCTGGGCCAGATCCAATCGACCGATCACCTCGAGATGTCTGGTGCCGTCACCGATCAGCGGCACCGCGATGCCCTGACCCGCATTGTCGGCGCCGATCAGTTGACCGCAACCGGCGGTCGGCACCACGATACCGTCGAGCGCTGCGAGCGGGCCGCGGTAATCGCCCGCGCTGTCGCCGCCGCCACGAGCGGCGCGGGCGGGCAGGCAGTCCAGCAGCGCCCGGAACTGTTCACCCGGCAGCGTGCGCAAGCCGGGCACGGGCGGCTCGACAGGTTCGGTCGCGGTATCGAAGCGGACCAGCGCGCCCAGCCGGATCGACGGGGAACCGGTTGCGCGTCCATCACCGGGCCGCTGCGCACCGGGCCGCAGACGCACGGTGAGCGTGGTCGCCAGACTGGGGGTGGCCCAGATATCGGCGAAGCCGCCCGAGCCGATCAGTTCCGGGCCGATCTCGTAGCTGGTGAGGTAGAGGCCCTGGTGTGCCAGGGATTTCGGGCTTTCGACGAATCCGTCCAGTGGGATGCCGCGGGTGAGTTGGCGCACCGCGCTGTTCATCTCGCCCGCCGTCAGCACCGATACCGAGATGTCGCGGGCGGCGAGCCGGTTGGCCACCCGGCGGGTCGCGATGATCGCGGTCCGCAGCGCACCCGCGCCGCCACCGCCGCGGTTGTCCACGGCCTCGGCATTGGCGAGTGGATCGAGTCGCAGCACCAGCCAGACCGTGCGATGCGCGATGGCGGGCAGTGGGCCGAGGATGCGGTCGTAGAGCTGGGCCACTGGACCACCACCCGCGGTCCGCGCGCCGGTGCTGATCACATCGATCGAGGCCAGGTTGATATCGAATTGGCTGAGGCAGCGACCGATTTCGGTGAGCCGAAGCACCTGGTCGGTGGACAGCGAACCGCGCCGCAGCAGCGTCAGCGCATCCGGAGGCGGATCGATGCGCAGCATGGTGAGCAGCAGATTGCCGTCCCAGCGCACGCCGTAACTGCCACCCTCGGGCAGCGGCACATCGAATGCGGCCTGGCCGGCATCGGCGGGGCCGGGCCGGGTCCGCCGCCAGCGAAACGCGATCGCGCGCGCCAGCATGCCGACGATATTGCGTGGCTCGCGTCGACGCACCGGCACGGCGCCGACAATGAGAACGACGGCGGCGACCGCGATGACGGCGGCCGTCGGCGCATGCAGTGCCGTCGCGATCCAGGCCGCGATTGCGGCAATCAGCGCGAGCGGAATCGTGAGTCGCAATGGCATTTGTCGCAGCAGCCAGAATTCCGGATCACGTAACGTTGTATGCGTCGCGTTCACGGAGTTTTCGTTTCCGGTTAATTCACGCGCGTTCGTTCCGGAGTCGGTATCGCGTTTGTTCACAGCCCCGTCCCCGATAAGCAGACCAGTATTGCGATAACAGTACCGCGTCAATTTGCGTTCGTAGCCGACACTGTGGCGCGACCTGCGATCAGTTGCTACCACAGAATAGTTTGCTCGATCGTCGCTGGATTGACACCTCGGTACCGAACGATACTGTAATTATCCTGTTCCTTCCCGTCGTTCGATGGAGACCATGTGCCGGCTCAGCTGACCACCAAGGCCCAGGTCAACGGCTACCGTTTTCTGTTGCGCCGACTCGATCACGCACTGGTCCGACGCGATGTGCGGATGTTGCACGACCCCATGCGATCTCAGCTGCGTTCGATGCTCGTCGGCGCCACTCTCGGCCTGCTCGTGGTGGCCGGGGCGGCCATCCTGGCCTTCCTGCGGCCGCAGGGCTCGATCGGCGATGCCAATATCGTGGTCGGCAAGGACAGTGGCGCGCTATATGTGGTGGTCGCCGAATCCGAGGACAAGAAGGACGACAAGCGCCTGCACCCGGTGCTCAACCTGGCCTCGGCCCGGTTGATCAGCGGCAGCAACGAAACACCCAAATCGGTGCAGGATGCGAAGCTTTCGTCGATGCCGCGCGGTCCGATGCTCGGTATCCCGGGCGCGCCTGCCGCGCTGCCGGGTTCGCGGCAGGGCGGCCGGTCGGACTGGTCGCTGTGCGAAACGGTGCAGCTCTCGATCACCGGCAGCGCCGCTGCGGCGACCGGTGTGGAAACTGCCGTCTTCGCTGGTAAACCCCAACTGGACGAACGCATTCGGACCCTTGGCCCATCGGATGCGCTGCTGGTGCGGCGCTCCGATAAGACCTATCTGATCTACGACGGCAAGCGCGCGGAGGTCGATCCCGGCAACTCCGTGTTGGCCCGCGCGTTGAACCTGGCCGCATACAAGCCGCGGCCCGTCGGGACCGGCATGCTGGATGCTGCCATCGCGGTTGCGCCGCTGGCCGTACCCAATATTCCGAAGGCCGGACAGCCCGGTCCGGCAAAGCTCTCCGATGTGCCGGTCGGCGGTGTCATCGCGGTCGGCGGCACCGGCCGCACCGATCAGTCCCAGCTGTATGTGGTGCTCGCGGACGGGGTGCAGCCGGTGACCGATTTCGCCGCGCAGGTCATCCGCACCGCGAATTCCCAAGGCATGCGTGAGATCAAGGCCGAACCGCCGGACGTGCTGACCAATATGGCGGTACTGCACCAGCTTTCCCTCGACCACTTCCCGGCCACCAGCCCGAAGATCGTCTCCGCTGAGGATGCGCCGGTCACCTGTCTGAACTGGGCAAAGGGGCCCGAACCCGCCAAAGACGCGACCGAAAGCCCCACCGACCGCGCCGCGATCACTCTGCTCGCGGGCAATCGTCTGCCGCTGCCTGGTGCGGCCGAGCCGGTGCGCCTGGCCACCTCCGACGGCACCGGTGACCGGGTCGACTCCGCCTACATCCCACCGGCTTCGGGGGAGTTCGTGCAGGTCACCGGAACGGAGCCGGGCAGTTTGCGACGTGGTGGCCTGTTCTACGTGACGGACAACGGAATCCGCTACGGCATGCCGGATGTCGCTACCGCACAGGTGCTCGGCCTCGGCAGCGAACCGCGCCTGGCGCCGTGGTCGATCATCGGTCAACTGGTGCCAGGACCGACGCTGTCGAAGGACGACGCCCTGGTCGAACACGACATCCTGCCCGTCGGAAACTGATCGCGGGCCCGCGGTTTCGGTTGCTCAGACGCCGAGTGCGGCCAGCACGGTGCTGAGCGCGGCCTGCATATCCGGCGCCTCGATGCGCATCAGCACCGTCTCGTCCACCGCGCTCAGATCCAGCGACTCGTCATTGGCCAGGCGGAATTCGCGTTCCTCCTCCGCGGATTCGATGAGGTTGCGCACGAATCGACCGTTGCCCGCGAGATCGATGCCCCGCCGCGGCTGTCCGCTCTGATCGACCCGCTCGGCCTCGTAGAGCCGCCCGCACGCCTCGACCAGCAGTTCCATTGCCCCCTCGGATAACTCGGAATCGCGCGAGCGGGCGATCAGGCTGCCGATCCGGCCGAGCTCGGTCGGGGTGTAGGACGGGAACTGCAGGCGTTTGGCGAAACGTGAAGCCAGACCGTCGTTCGCGGCGAGTAGTCGGTCGATCTCGCCGTCGTAGCCCGCGATGATGACCACCAGCCGGTCACGGTCGTTCTCCATCCGGGCCAGCAGCGTATCCACTGCCTCGCGGCCGAAGGCGTCACCGCCCTGCAAACCGGTCTGGATCAGCGTGTATGCCTCGTCGATGAACAGCACACCGTCCATCGCGGTATCGATCAGCTTGTCGGTCTTGATCGCGGTGCCGCCGAGATTCTGGCTCACGAAGTCCACGCGTTTGGCCTCGACGACCTTATCGGTCTCGAGCAGGCCTACGCCGCAATAGATTTTGGCCACCACCCGGGCGATGGTGGTCTTACCGGTGCCGGGTGGACCGGTGAAGGCCAGGTGGTTGCCGCGAGCCATGCTGGCCATTCCCTTTTCGGCCCGGATCTTCGCCAGCTGCGCGGTCGCCTGCAACTTCGCGACCTGCGTTTTCACCGATTCGAGGCCGATCTGCTTATCCAGTTCGGCGCGGGCATCGGCCAGGATCCTCTTGGCGCGGTCCTCGGCGTCGGCATGCTGCATCGCCTCCGCCGAGGGCGCCGAGGCCGGATCCCAGCGGTCGGTGCGCGCATCGATCGACTCTTTGGTGGTCACCGTGAGCCGGTAGGTGCGGTCGCGCATGGCCGCGGTATTCGCGGCGAAATCCGGTGCCTGCGAATACACCTTCTCGAAAAGGGCCTGTGCCTCGGCTTCTTTACCGGTCTCGCGCAGGCACAGGCCACGGCAGAACATGGCGGTGGTCCGGGCCGCCGGAATCGGGCCCGCCTCGGTCTGTTCCATGCGGCGGATGGCCTCGCCGAACAGACCGAGCTGGGCGCAGGCCGAGCCGACCATCACATGTGCGCCCGCGGCTAGATACGGGTCGTCCCATTCGGCGGATCCGGCGAGTACGGCCATCACGTCGGGCCAGCGCTGGGTGTTGAAATGCAGTACGCCACGGATATAGGCACAGATCCGATCGTCGATCTCCCGATCGGTATCCGAGAGCATCGAGGCGCGATGGGTGGCGAGTTCGTCGAGTACCCGTTCGGCCTCGTCGTACTCCTTCTCGCTGATCAGCTGTGCCGCTTGGGCGAGCCAGATTTCGGCGTGGCTCGCCAGCGGATAGTCGATGTACAGCCCGGCCAGGAAACGTCCGGCCAAGGCCCGCGGAGCCAGCCCCAACCGGCGTTGCTCGCGGAAAAGTGTTGTCCCGCTGTTCTTGTACAGGTTGTAGAGCACCTCGGTGGTGACCTCGCCCGCCGCGGCCCGGCCGAGCCAGGCATCGCACATCGTCGGGTCCCACTCGGTGGCGCGCTGAAACGCCAGTTTCGCGTACTCGAGATCGCGAGCCGATTCCTGTCCGTCGATGCTCAGGCCCAGCGACAGGATTCCGGCGTCGAAGGCCCGTTGTGCTTGGCGGTTGCCGGTCATTGCTGTCAAACTCCGAAGTGTTGGTTGGAGCCATCTTTTTGTCGCGCGATTGTGCGCGTACATCTTCCGGCCAGCTTAGCGATCGCATCGGCTCGGCTCGTCCGATACATTATGTTTTGCTGCCGATGGGTTGCAAAGTGTGCGACAACCACATCCGACGGGGGATACGTTCGTGCGAGAGTGGATCCGAGTCGCTGAGTTGGTTCGACAGGTAGGAAACCGGGCGCAAGTGTTTGGATCGTTCCATAAAGAGCCGGGGTCGGTGCGCAATTGACCGAACCGTTGAGCAGCGGCACCCGCGCCGCCGAACCCGAACTGTGCCGGGTCTCCGTCATCGGTGGAAATACCCAGCTCGATGTCGGGCTGCCGGCGACCGTGCCGATCGCCACATTTATCGGTGATCTCGTCGCCCTGATCGAATCGCGCAATCCCGATGTGGTGGAGGGCGACGACGGCGGCACCCCACTGCATACCGAACACTGGACGCTGGCCCGGCTGGGCCGTGACGCCATCGCACCGAGCCGCAGTCTCATCGAGGCCGAGGTGTTCGACGGCGAACTACTGGTGCTGCGTTCGGTCACCGCGAAGGAGTCGCCCGCGCTCTTCGACGATGTCATCGATGCGGTAGCCCGGCTCACCAGTGTCGATTTCCGTGGCTGGTCGCCTGCCGCGGCGCGCTGGACCGGTCTGGTCGCCGCGGTGTCGGCGGTAGTACTGGCGCTGCTGCTGCTCGCCGCCGGACGTGCACACGGCGGCGGGCTGGCCGCACCGTTCCTCGCGACCGGCGCCGCCATCGTCGCCGCGGTTGCCGCGGCCATCGCGGCGCGTAAGTACGCGGATCGATTGACGGCCACCTGGCTGTCGCTGTGCGCGCTGCTGTTGTTCTGCGGTGGCGCAGCGCTATTCGTGCCGGGTGCTCTCGGCAGTCCGCATCTGCTGCTCGGCTGTTCGGTCACAGTGGTGGCCGCGACGGTGATCTATCGCGCCACCGCGACCGGCGCCGCGCTGGCCGCGGCCGCGGTGACCGTCGCGCTGTTCGGCGCAATCGCCGCACTGGTGCGGATGATGTGGGATTTCGACCTGCCCAAGATCTGCGCCGCAATCCTGGTGGTGGCCATCACATTGATCTCCGGGGTGCCGCGGCTGGCGGCGGCGCTGGCCCGGCTGCCGATTCCACCGGTGCCGACCGCGGGTGGCGCGATCGATCCGGCGGATCACGAACCGCGCCCCACCATCGAGGGCATCGGCGCGATCGGCGCGACGGCACTGCCTTCGGCGGCCGGACTCGGTGAGCGGGCCAGGGTCGCGAACCAGTACCAGACCGGCATGCTCATCGCGTGCGCCATTGCCGCGGCGGTCGGTGCGCTCGGTGCCGCCGATCCGCTGGGATCCGCACGCTGGCAAGGGATTACGCTCGCCGTGATCGCCGCGGTGATCATCGGCCTGCGCGGCCGTTCGTTCGCCGATCTGGTGCAGGCGGGTGCGCTGACCGCGGGCGGATGCGTCGTCGTCATGGGGTTGATCACCGGACTTGCCCTCGGCGATTCGGGTCTGCTGCTGCTGGCGGGTGCGCTGTTGCTGGCCTGCGCGGCGGCGGTGGTGGTGTTCGGCGTGATCGGTCCGCACCTCGAGGTGACACCCGTGACGCGCCGGGCCATGGAGATCACCGAATATCTGCTGATCGTCGTGGTGATCCCGCTGGTGCTGTGGATCATGGGGGTGTATTCGATGGCCAGGAACATATGACCGCTCGGGCCGGCCAGCCCGGCTGGCGGCGCGGTACCGGAATCATCTGCGCCGCAGCGGTTCTCGGCGTATCTGTGCTCGCTTGGTCCGCCCCGGTCGGTGCCGTCCCGCCACCGACCGTCGACCCGGGTGCGCTCGGGCCGGCGCAGGCGCTCAGCGGTCGCCCCGCGCCCTTGGAGCCGACCGAACAGAAGATCGTCTGTGCCGATTTGTCGCTCATCGGTGCTCCGCCCGTTGAGCCGCCGCTGCCGCAGCGGGTGCTCAATCTGCCAGCGGCTTGGCAATTCAGTCGCGGTGCGGGACAAAAGGTTGCGGTTATCGACACCGGCGTGAATCGGCATCCCCGACTGCCCGCACTACAGGCCGGGGGCGACTATGTCTCGGACTCCGACGGCACCGTCGACTGCGACGGCCACGGCACCCTCGTCGCCGGCATTATCGCCGCCCGCCCCAGCCCGGACGATGCCTTCGTCGGCGTCGCGCCCGATGCCGAGATCCTCACCATCCGCCAGTTGAGTACGCACTATGAGCGCAAGGATCGCGCGGGCGGCGATCAGCCGCCGGATGCCATGGTGCGCTCCGGGTACGGCAGTGTGCTCGCGCTGGCCGCAGCGGTGGTGCGCGCGGTCGATTTGGGTGCCACCGTCATCAATATTTCCGAAGTCTCATGCAGCGCAGTCGGAACCGATACCGCCGACGTCCCACTCGGTGCCGCGGTGAAGTACGCCTACGACCACAACGTCGTAGTAGTGGCCGCGGCGGGCAATGTGGAAAACGGCGGTGCCTGCGAGAAGCAGAACGACCGTAGCGGCTGGGACAGCGTGCAGACCATCGCGAGTCCGGCGTGGTTCCAGCCCTACGTCCTGACCGTTGCCTCCATCGATCCGAACGGCGCACCCTCAGCGCTGTCGCTGCACGGGCCGTGGGTCGGTGCCGCCGCCATCGGGCGCAATATCGTCTCGCTCGACAATAAGCCGGGCGGCACCGGACTGGTCAACGGCGCGATCACCCAGGAGGGCACCGGAACCATCCAGGGCACCAGTTTCGCCGCACCCTACGTCGCCGGACTCGCCGCACTGGTCCGGTCCCGGTTCCCGGAGTTGACGGCCGGACAGGTGATCGAGCGGATCACCCGCACCGCACATGCACCGGGTCCCGGCCGTGACGATCGGGTCGGCCACGGCCTGATCGATCCGCTGGCCGCGCTCACCGCGCAACTACCGGATAAGCCGGTGAGCGTCGGTTCCGACACCCCGCGTGCGATGGCGGCCCCGGTGCATCCGACCGGACCCGATCCGCTGCCGCGCCGTATCGCGATCATCGGCTCGCTCGCCTGTCTGATCATCTTGGGACTCGTTGCGGCACTGTCGATTCCGTTCCGGCGCGCTCGGGGTTGGGCCGACCTCGAGTCCGAAGCAACCGAGCAGTAGAGGACCCATGGCTACCGAAGGTTTCGTGCGCCGCCCCCGCATCGCCCCGCCGCGCGCACCGGGCGGTGAGGTGGCGTTGAATTCGCCGCCGGAGATCCAGCGGGTCCTGCCGGGACCACTGATCATGAAGTTGATGCCGGTGATCATGGTGGTCGCCGTCGTCGGCATGATCGCGATGATGGTGATGATGGGTCGCAACCTGCTCGCCAATCCGTTCATGTTGATGTTCCCGATGATGATGCTCATGTCGATGGGCGGCATGATGCTCGGCATGCGGGGCAACGGCCCCAAGGGGGCGGGGGAACTCAACGAGGAACGCAAGGACTACTTCCGCTATCTGGACCAGATGCGCAACGACGTCCGCCGCACCGGCAATAAGCAACTGGAATCGCTGATCTGGAGTCATCCGGAGCCGATCGATTTGCCGTCGGTGGTCGGTACCCGCCGGATGTGGGAGCGCAGGCCCAACGATCCGGACTTCGGACATGTGCGGGTCGGGGTGGGTAGCCACCGGTTGGCGACCAAGTTGGCGCGTCCGGAAACCGGACCGCTCGAGGATCTGGAGCCGGTCTCCACGGTGGCCCTGCGCCGTTTCGTACGAACCCATTCGGTGGTGCATCAGCTGCCGACCGCGGTATCGCTGCGGGCCTTCCCAGCCATCAATATCGGCGGCGATACCGGGGAGGCCAGGATGCTGGCGCGGGCGATGCTGATGGAGCTCACCGCGTTTCACGGACCCGATCACGTCGCGATCGCCATTGTCTGCGCCGATCCGGACGGACCGTCCTGGGGATGGGCGAAATGGTTGCCCCACCTGCAACATCCCACTGTCCGCGATGGCATGGGCTCGGCCAGGATGATGTACGGCTCACTGGCCGAACTCGAAACCGCGCTGGCCTCGGAACTGCTCGAACGCGGCCGCTTCATGCGCAATCCGCAACCGACACAGGGCCGTTTGCATCTGGTGGTCATTGTCGATGACGGCTACGTCAGCGGTACCGAGCGGCTGATCAGCGAGGCCGGTCTGGATTCGGTCACCGTGCTCGATCTGACCGCACCGGAGAACGGCCTGGCCGCGCGGCGCGGTCTGCAATTGGTGGTCGGCGACGGTGCGGTGAGTGCGAAAAGTGCTGCGGGAGCCGAGAAATTCGCCATCGCGGACGAGGTGAGTACGGCCGAATCGGCCTCCTTCGCCCGCCGGCTGGCCCGGTTCCGGATCGCCACTGCCGCACAGATCGTCAGCCTCGGTGATGACACCAGGACCGATCCGGGATTGATGGCGCTGTTGAAGATTCCGGATGCGGCGCAGATCGAACCGTCGAAGGTCTGGCGTCCGCGCACCGCGCGGGAGCGGCTGCGGGTACCGATCGGCGTCACTCCGGATGGTACCCCGGTCGAAATCGATATCAAGGAATCCGCCGAGAGTGGTATGGGACCACACGGATTGTGCATCGGCGCAACGGGTTCGGGTAAGTCCGAATTCCTGCGCACGCTGGTGCTATCCATGGTGACCACGCACTCCCCGGATGCGCTGAACCTGGTGCTCGTCGACTTCAAGGGCGGCGCGACTTTCCTCGGCCTCGACGCGCTGCCACATGTCGCCGCGGTCATCACCAACCTCGAGGAAGAGCTCTCGATGGTGGACCGGATGAAGGATGCGCTCGCCGGTGAGATGAACCGCCGCCAGGAATTGCTGCGCGCCGCGGGCAATTTCGCCAATGTCAACGACTACGAGAAGGCACGCGCTGCGGGCGTCGCGCTCGACCCGCTACCCGCGCTGTTCGTCATCGTCGATGAGTTCTCCGAATTGCTTTCGCAGAAACCGGATTTCGCGGATCTGTTCGTCATGATCGGCCGCCTCGGCCGGTCACTGCACGTCCATCTGCTGCTCGCCTCGCAGCGACTCGAGGAGAACAAGCTGCGCGGACTGGATTCGCATCTGTCCTATCGGATCGGTCTGCGCACCTTCTCCGCCAACGAATCCCGCGCGGTACTCGGCATCACCGATGCCTACCACCTGCCCGGCATTCCGGGCTCCGGTTACCTCAAGAGTGATGCCGACGATCCGTTGCGGTTCAACGCGACCTACGTCTCCGGACCGTATGTCTCGCCGAGTGGCAATCGACAGGTGGACGGCCGGGTGGTCGGCGGTCAGTCGCCGACGGTTTTCACGGCCGGACCCGTAGCGGTCGAGGAGCGGCCGGAGCCGGTGCGGATGGAACGGCCCGATCTGCCGCCGCCACCAGGCGCCGAGCCGGACGAGGAGTCGTTCGGCGGCGTTCCGGAGACGCTGCTCGAGGTGGTCGTGAAACGCCTGACCGGACACGGCCGTCCGGCGCACGAGGTATGGCTGCCGCCGCTGGACGAATCGCCGACGGTGGATATGCTGCTGCCCGATCCCGACTGGCGCTCCCCGGTCAATCGGCACGGCCAGCTGTGGATGCCGATCGGCATCATCGACAAACCCTACGAACAGCGCCGCGATGTGCTGACCATTCAATTGGCCGGTGCCCAAGGCAATGTCGCGGTCGTCGGGGGTCCGCAGTCCGGTAAGTCGACAACGATCCGCACCATCGTCATGGCCGCCGCGGCGACGCACAGCCCCGAACAGGTCCAGTTCTACTGCCTCGATTTCGGTGGCGGCAGCCTGGCGGGTCTGGCCGGTCTACCGCATGTCGGTTCGGTCGCGGGCCGTCTGGACGGTGATCGGGTGCGCCGCACCGTCGCCGAGCTGACCACACTGATGCGCCAGCGCGAGGAGCGCTTCGCCGAACTCGGCATCGAATCCATGGTTGATTTCCGGCGCCGCAAGTACTCCCAGATGGAGGCCCGGCTCATCAACGGGACCGAGGCCGATCCCAACGATCCACTGGCCGCGGACCAGTTCGGCGATGTCTTCTTGGTCATCGACGGCTGGCAGGCCATGCGCGAGGAGTTCGACACCGTCGAACCACAGATCACCGCCATTGCGGCACAGGGTCTTTCGTATGGCATTCACCTGATCATCGGCGCCGCGCGCTGGGGCGAGATCCGGCCCAATGTGAAGGATCAGATCGGTACCCGAGTCGAGCTGCGCCTCGGCGATCCCACGGATTCCGAAATGGGCAGGCGCACAGCGGCTCTCGTGCCGGTGGGCCGCCCCGGTCGCGGTCTCACACCCGATGAACTGCATATGCTCATCGCGCTGCCCCGGCTGGATTCCGATTCCGATCCGCAGACCCTGGCCGAGGGGGCTGTCCAGGCCAGGGACCAGATGCAGCAGCTGTACCCGGGCCGTCGTGCCCCCGAGGTGCGCATGCTGCCGCTGCAGATCAGTCGCGACGAGGTCGTGGCGATCGCGCGCAAACACGACGCCGAACTCGGCCCGACCAAGGTCCTCGTCGGGCTCGGCGAGAACGAATTGGATCCGTTCGTACTGGATTTCGGCCAGGAGCCACACTTCATGGCCTTCGCCGATGTCGAATGCGGCAAAACCACGCTGCTGCGCAATATCGCCATGGGCATTACCGAGAACGCGACACCGGAGCAGGCCAAGATCATCCTGATCGACTACCGCCGCAGTCTACTCGGCGTGGTCGACGAGGCCCATCTCGGTGGTTATTCCACCTCATCGCAGACCTGCGGACCGATGGTCAACGAGCTTGCGCGATATATGTCCAAGCGCATTCCGGGCTCCGATATCACCCCGCAGCAATTGCGCGAGCGCAGCTGGTGGACCGGGCCCGAAATCTATTTGCTGATAGACGATTACGACATGATCACCGCGGGCATCAATCCACTGCTGCCGCTGCTGGAATACCTGCCGCAGGCCCGCGATATCGGACTGCATGTGGTCGTCACCCGACGCACCGGCGGCGTCTCGCGGGCCCTCTACGACAATGTGCTCGGTGGTATGAAGAACCTCTCCGTCGACGCGCTGATCATGAGCGGCCCGAAGGACGAGGGCAAACTGATCGGTGACGTCCGTCCGATGAAGCTGCCGCCCGGTCGTGGCATCCTGGTGTCGCGCAACCGCGGTCAGGAGATGGTGCAGATCGCCTATCTGCCGCCGCTGTGAGCCTCGGGCGCCGACTGCGGCACCGGGGTCGGCACCGGCGTCATCGGTTCGAATGTCCAGCTGTCGGAGCGGCGTTGGAACAGCGCGCGGGACGGTCCCGAGGCGGCCGGGCCCGCGATCCTGGCCAGGTGGAAGCCTTCCCTGCGGTAGTAGTCGTGCAGATCGCTATTGGTGGTCCAGGCATCGAGCCGGACCCAATGGCGTTGTCGTTGGCGCGCAAGCGATGCGGCGTGGGCGAGCAGCCGGTGACCGATGCGCTGACCGGCGAAGCGGACGTCGACGATCATGTAATGGGCGATGACCGCGTCGGCCAGCTCCCATGGCGACCACAGACCCGGGTCCGAGCGGTCGTTGACGGTGATCGTCCCGGCCGGTTCTCCTGTGACCTCGGCAATCCAGGTTTCGCCCGCGTCCAGCGCTTCGCCGACCGCCTGTGCGAAGGTCTCGATCGGTAGGCCGCGGCCCGCGACGGTCCACTGATCGGAGCCGCGCGCGGTGAGCCACGCGGTGCGCTGGATCCGGAGTCGACAGATGGTGCCGAGATCACTCAGCGCCCCCAGGCGGATGGTTATCATGACTGCACCGTATTCATGGCGGAACGTTTTTCATGGCAACGCGATACCCGGCCGGTAGGAGATGCCGAGCGTGTGTCGGATGACGGTGGTGCCCGCGTCGTCGCCGAGTTCATAGGCCAGCCGATTGCGGGTGGCGATCGACCGGTGCCGGGTGGCCCTGGTGATGCGGTCGTGGTTGGCGCCGATGCGTAGATGGTCCAGCATGATGGTGCCGGTCGCGACCCCGAGCACGATCGCCTCCTCGGCACTGGCCGGGCGGGCGACGAGCGTGTCGCGGTGTGCGGTCTCGGCGTGGCCGCGGTCGGCCAGTCGGCGTGTCGTGCCCTCGGGAATGTCGTGCGGCGAATCGATACCGGTCGCTTCCGCCAGGTCCCGCGGATAGAAACTGACCTCCCACGACCACGGTTCGTTGTCCAGGAACTGCACGACTGTCCTGGCCAAGATCCAGGAATTCTCCGGCACGCCTAGCCAGTAGGCCACTTCCGGATTCGCCGGTTCCATTTTCGCGCTGAACTCCTTGGTCGGTTCGCGATGTGCGGCGCGCGCGATCTCTTCGAAGATATCGTGGGCCGATTGCGGACGATCCGGACGAATATGGTCGGTGACAACCGATTCCAGGACTTCTTGGTTTCGGACGATGGTGCCACGGGAAGTAGCTGTGTAGACGAGATTTTCGGTTACCAATACCTGAATGGCGTTGCGCGCGGTAGTGATCGAAACCTGCATTTGATCGGCCAGCTCGGTGTGGCTGGGCAACCGATCACCCGGATTCCACTTGCCTGCGCGGATCTCCTCGCGGAGGAGGTCTGCGATCCGGAGATACGTCGCACCGTCCGCCATCATGCTCCTCGGTCAGTCGTGCAGGTAACGAAGTGTACTCTTCGTTACTCCCTACGGCCCGGTAACGCTTGACAGGTGCCTTCAGAGGTTTATTGTAATGAACGTCCTGATCCAGGTGTTGTGCGGCGACGACGGCGAGGCAACGTGGCAGGTTCGGATTCAACGGTAGTGATGGCTCTTCCAGGCGCATCGCGGTGTGTCGATTCGACGGTGCAGTCCCTGACTCCCGGACTGCTTCCCACCTCGGATCTACTTGTTCGGGCGTGTCGTGGTCACCGAGTTGTTGGTGGTCCGCTGCTATGGTTCGCCCGTGACCTCGCGATTCTGCATGAGAGACGCCTCGTAGGTCGTGGCGGATCGGTATCGACCGATCCGGCGACGATCCTCGAAATCGAGCGTCGCAGAGGTGAATTGGTCATGGCGATCGACGACTGGGTGGCGCGCAGCGTGCCGCAGCATCGGCTCGGCGCCACCCTGCACACCGAAACCGTCGGCTCGGTCATCGACCGGATCGCGGAATCCTCGGTTCGCGCGCACCACGCGCTGATGACCTTGGACGCCCACGATGAACAATTGCACGCTTCGTGGCATCATCTCGCCGAATTGGCCGATGCCTACGATGATTTGGTGCGCGATGTGCTCGCGGGACGGCGGCGACTCCCGGAGTGGTGACGGCCCGGGTCGACGAGGGGCCGTGGCGACCTTATCGGTAGCCACGGCCCCTTGCCGATTCGGAAAGCGGTGGACCTGCTCAGCTCACCGGCGTCTGGTGTTGAGTGAGAGGCACCGGCGCCGATCGACAATTCGGCCAGTCGCGTCCATGCCACATGCATATGTTCACCGGTCAGATCATCGGTCATCAGCAGGTGGAAGGCGCGGTCGGCGGTGGCCGCGATGCGATCGATGATGTCGCCGAGTTCGGCGTCGCGACGGTGGCCGGTGCGCAGCGTCAGATGCTCGGTGGCCCAGGTGTCGATATTGGCGACCAATTCCATTCGGAGACAGTCGATTACGGCCCTGACCTCGGGATTTTCCCGCCTCATCCGGTGCAATCGGACCAGATCGTGCGACTATCGGCAGATATGTCCGCGGACCTGTTTCCCGTTCAGTGCGCACAGTAGCTCGCTGGTACTCGGCAGTACCGAGTCGGTTTTCGAACGCACCAGCGTCGGATGCCGACGGAACGTCGGGTTACTACGGTGCGCCGGCTGGTTCACAGCGGTGCGGTGAGCTCGAGGTGGATATCGCCGGGATCGCTGAAGGACAGGATCGCGATGCCGAATCCGTCCAGCGCAGTGACCTCGCCGTGTTCGATTCGAGAGATTGTCAAGATCTGTGGATGATCACTGGTGATGGGGTCGGCGCATGAACCGTTCGTTGGTGTCGTCGGGTGATTGGCCAGCGTCGATAAAGCCGTGGCGCCGGTATAAGCCGATCGCGTGTTCGTTGTCGGATTTGACCGACAGGACGATCTCCCGCTGACCTGCCCAGTTCATGACAGCGCGTACAGCCGTATCGCCGACACCGCGCCCGCGGGCGAACGGGGCGACCCACATTGATATCAGCTCCACCGTCGTGTCATCGCGAACGTAGGCGCCGACCAAGCCCGCGGGGGTGTCGGCGAGCCGGAGCACGATGTTCAGTGGGACATCGACCAGGCGTGCCCGCCACCGTTGCTCGGTGTCGCCCGGGCCGCTCCAGTGCGCGAGTGTCGCACCGAACGCCGGGCCCGACTCGGCGAGCGCTTCCAGCCGCAGTGTTCGCCACAGTCGCCAGTCCTCGGGGTCGAGCATCTGGACTTCGATCATGCTGCTACCTCTCCGGGACGTTCGACGAGTTCGCCACGGATGAATGTAGCGCCGGCACGGACGAGGGCGACCAGGTGTGGAGCGTTGACCGCGCGCCAGCGGGCCTGTGCGGCTGCGATGAGCTTGAAGGCCATCGCCAGCCCGGCCGCCCGCGAGCCCGGCCCTTTGGTTACCTTGGTCCTCAAACGCACTGTGGCGAAACATGATTGGTAACACGCATGATTACGGCGTCGGTCGCTCCAACGGGGCGAGCATCACGAGCGAGGAGTTCGCGGTTCGTCTCGCGTCCCCGCGAAGGCGCGGCCATCGACTCAGCCGAGTCGTCGAAGCGCATGCGCCGAAGTCGCGAGTTTCGACGACCCCGCTAGCGACTGCTTGTACGTCGCTCGGAAGGGCCGGACGCGAGACACCAGCGGGCCGCGAATACGCCGCGCCGCAAATCAAACACTGTAGCGGCGGTGGTCTATTCCGAATTCGTCGGCGACGGTCGCGGCGAGTTCGACGTAGGCGCGTTTGGTGTTCTTGTGCAGGCGGTGCAGATCGATCTCGGCGCCCTCGGACAGGTGCGAGTCGTACGGGATGATGTGCACGGCGCGGCAACGCGACAGGAAGTATTCGCGCAGCTGCTGAATGCCGACATTCGGGGAACCCTCACGCGGCAGATTGATCACCACGACCGCATTGCGGACCAGGTGATCGTGACCGTGCAGGGACAACCAATCGAGCGTCGCCGCGGCACTGCGCGCGCCATCGATCGCGGCCGAGGAGATCAACACCAGCGAATGCGCGAGGTCGAGCACGCCGCCCATGGCCGAATGCATCAGTCCGGTACCGCAGTCGGTCAAGATGATGTTGTAGAACCGCTGCAGGATGCGGGCGACCGCACGGTACTCCTCGTCGTTGAATGCCTCCGACGCCGCCGGATCCCGTTCGCTGGCAAGCACTTCCAATCGGCTGGTGCCCTGCGAGGTGTGTCTGCGCACATCCGAATAGCGCTGGATCGCGGGATCCAGCAGGAGATCGCGCACGGTCGAACGGGTCTGCAGCGGCACCCGCTGCGACAGCGTGCCGAAATCCGGATTGGCATCGACCGCGATCACCCGGTCACCGCGGATGGAGGCGAAGATCGAGCCGAGACCCATTGTCGTCGTCGTCTTTCCGACACCACCCTTGAGCGAGAGCACCGCGATCCGATAGTCACCGTGCACCGGCTGGCGGATCCGCGCGACCAGTTCCTGCAGCCGCAACTCCTCCGCGGACAATCCCGGATTGATCGCGCCACCGGACACATGATGCACAGCCTTGCGCCACCCGCTGCTCGGCGACTTCTTCGCGCGCCGCAACGGCACGTCATCGAGCGAGGGCTGCGGTCCATGCGGATGCTGCGGCTGATACTGCCCAGGCTGATTCTGGGCACCCGGTTGATACCCGGACACCATCTCCTGCCCATACCCAGGCCCAGCGGGCGGTTGGCGGTACCCGGCCTGCGGATTCCCAACGGGCGCATGCGGTGCCATCGGTCCCTGCTGCCATTGATCCGGCTGCTCACCCGCCGATGACTGCTGCCCCGTACCCCGGGCCGCCGGATTCTGCCACTGCTCACCCTCCGGCGCGCGCCCGATATGTGGCTGCCCGTATCCGGGTGCGTTTTGCCGTGCTGCCTGGTCGCCGCCAGGCACTTGGCCGGTGCGTCCTTGGCCGCCCTGCCACCGTGTCTGTTCCCCAGGTGCCTGCCCCAGGGGGCCGGGCGCTGGCGCGCCTTGCGCTCGATCGCCGCCGGGGGCATGGCCCATTGGTTCGGGCTCGCGCTGCTGCGGTGCCGGGATGCCGCCGGCCTCCTGCCCCGCAGTCGCGGGGCCGCCCTGCCACGGTAGGTGATCGCCGGCGACCGCATGCCCGGTGGACCCGGTTTCACTCTGCCATGGCGCCCGGTCGCCGGCGGGTCCTCGTCCCATGGGTCCACTCTGGGACGGTGCGTGGTCGGTGCCGGGTGCCTGTCCCGTGGGAGCAGGTCCGCCTCGCCACAGTGCCGAATCGCCGGGGGCCTGGCCCATCGGCGCGGAACCGCCTTGCCGCGCTGCGTGATCGCCGCCGGGGGCTTGTCCGGTGGGGCCGTGGCCGCTTTGCCACGGTGCCTGGTCGCCGACCGGTGCTCGCACGGTGGACGGTTGCGCATATCCGGCTCCGTTGTGCCACTGACCATTCGGTTGGTCGGTGCTCGGCACTCGAGGTCCCGTCGCGGACTGTGCGTACCCGGGCCCATCGCGGTCGCCGCTCGGTCCGTCGGCTATCGCGGATTGCGCTGCTCCGGTCGTGCTCGCGCGGTCGCCGGGCTCATGCGGTGCGGACTGCTCGCCGGACGGAACCTGCTGATCGCCAGTTGTATCGGCCGTCCGCGCGGCATCAACGCCGGAGCCACTCGACTCTTCGGTCGTGTCGATCTCCGATGCCAACCGGTGCCGCCCACCGACGGGCAGCGATGCGCCCGTCGTTCCGGGCACCGGGTGTGCGGCCCAACCATCTGTGGCCAGTCCCCGTCCCCGTTGCGCCGCCCCGGATCCGAACTGCCCGGCGGTCCCGGTCCGGGATTCGGTCGCGCTTCCATGCGGGCCCGAACCGGGAAGTCCGCGCTCCTCGCCCGGTGTCGCCCCCGGTCCCTGGAATTCGGAACTCGGATCCGTCGGATTCGGCCCGGTGACCCATCCGGGCGCCGCGGACCGGCCTTGTTCCCGATCGGGATCCGGCTCTCCGGTGCCGGTATGCCCTTGGACGTCAGCTTCCTGCGGTGTGAAGCGCGGACGCTGGAAGTCGCCGCCGGTTGCTTGCGGTGCGGACGCCGGGTCGAACTCGCCGCATGCGTCCGGAACCGACGGGGGGCGCTGGAACTGGCCGCCGGGAATCTGGGGTGGCGTCACCGGGCCCGAGCCGGGCGATGGATTGTCCTCGGCGATTTGTTGTGCCTGGCCGTACCGGCTGTAGTCGTGCGGCGCCGCGCCACTCGCGGAAGATGTTGTGCCCGAAGGCGATCCGCCCGCAGCGGGAGCAGAATCCCGGGCACGATCGCGCGGTGCGGATCCGTACTCCGGGGAGGGGGTGCCGGAAACCCGTGCGGAGCCACTCGGCCGCCCGGTCGGATCGACGGTCGCGGAATCGAATATCGGTGTCGCACCGGGGGATTCCGCGCGATCGCCGGTTTCGGCGCCCGCGGCGGAACGCACGGCTTCGTTCGCGGCCTGCTCGGCGAGAGCTCGCGCTGGGTCATCCCGATCCGTACGGCTTACCGCACCCGACTCATCCGCCGCCGCGGCATCAACGTTCGAGGCCGCATCGGAATCCGTCGCCGACGGCGTATCGGATTCCCCTGGTGGCGGCGGCAATTCAGGCCGCTGCCCCGTCCGCGCAGCTCCTTGCTCAGCACCAGCCTGCTCCGCTGTCGGCCGCTGCGGTGCAAGCCAAGCCGGCGGACCATCGTCACCTTGTGAGCCCAATGGACGAACCTGCTCCGCCCGGCTGCCGTCACCGTGCGATCCAGCCCGGCTCGACTCATCGGGTTGCGAGCCTTCCATATACGAGGCGGGTCGCGTCTCGTCGAGTCGCGCAGGGGCATCGAAGTCGTCGACCGGCGAATGCGGTTGTGTGGCGGCCTGGTTCGGCGGGGGTGGCAGGTCGGGGCGCGACGACTGGTAGCGCACCGTTTCCTCGACGGATACGGGCGGCTCTGTGGCCGCGGTCGGTTGGCCCGGCTGCTCGTTCGGAGGCGTTTGGCTAGCGCCCGGCTGCTGGTGGTCGGCAGCGGGCCGCTGTGGGCTGGAAGGGCGTGGCGGCACCAGCGGTTGCGCTGGTGGTGTCGGCGGCCTGCTGCCGAGCGGGTCGAAACCGGCGGAGGGCTGGCGTGGGTTGCGGGTTGGCAGCAGGTTACCGCTCTGCCAGCCGTGCGCGACGCTTTCCGGCCGCGCAGGTGGATTGGCATCGTGCTGTGGTGAATCCCCCGGCTCGGGACCCTGCTGGGATTCGGGACCCTGCTGGGATTCGGATCCGCGAATGGCGTTCGGGCCCTGGAAACCACCCGGTCCGCTGTGCAATTCGAATCCGGGACCGGACAATTCGCGCCCGGCCGAACCCGGGCGCTGGCCCTGCTCCTCGGACTGCTCATCCTTACCCTTGCGGCGGCCGAATCGGCGCTTTTCCCGGCGCGCGGCTTCGGGACGCTCGGTCTCCGGTGCGCGCTTGGAACGTCCACGCCGCGAAGGCGCTTCATCGATGAGGTCGTCGTGTGGCAGGTTTTGTACGGGCGCTTCGTAGCCGCCGGTGACATCGCTCTCGGATAGCCATGGGGGCAGCATGGGGAGGCCGTCGTTATTACGGCTCACACGTCCCCCTTGATCTGCTCGGCCTTTGTTCCTGGGCTGAAGTCAGTTTACGCGACGACTCTGCCTCATCACGGGTGGGGAGTAGGCCCGACGACTGGTTTTCAAACCCCTTGTCGTCGGGATCTGTTGAGCCCATGCGCCTCTCGATAGGCGCGCTGAGAAGTGTTGTGATGTGTGGTCGCTATTGCTCTGCGTGACCGATTGTCGCGTGTCTGCTTCGCCATCGGCGCCGCCTCGATCCCGAGCTCCGGCGGCCTCTATATCCCGGCGAGTGCGGCCTCTATACCTGGCGAGCGCAACACTTCACCGACGTTCCCTGTGCGACCTCGCCGGGGTGGCCAACGCGCTCGACGGCGCCCGGATCCACCAGGCATCGCCGTGCTCCCGCGCGGTCTCGGCGGACGGCGGCGCGAAACCGTGTGACGATGATCCGACTGCGACCGGCGCTGGTCTCGTCATCGACAGCACCTGCCAGGCGTGACCGACAGTGCTTATCCGCCGCCGCGCGACGCTCACCGCCCCAACGCGGGGGCAGAGGGACTCCGGCAACCATGCCTACGCCAGACCGGCACGTCCACGCACCGCCGCATACGCGCCGAATGCGGAACAAGAGCCGCTTGCGCCGCCTGTACCAGGGTGAATTGGCCTGCCCGCGATTCAACCGGTAAGCTTGGTCGGCGGTGCACCTACGCGCCGACTGTTTGCATGTCGCCGATCGGGGTCGACCGATGGGTTACATGGAATCAGATACAAGACAATCAAACCAGGTTTGAGTGTAAACCGGGATCGCGGAGGACATGGCGAAGAAAGACGGGGCCATCGAGGTCGAGGGTCGAGTTGTCGAGCCGCTGCCCAATGCGATGTTCCGGATCGAGCTCGAGAACGGGCACAAGGTTCTCGCGCACATCAGCGGAAAGATGCGGCAGCACTACATTCGCATCCTTCCCGAGGACCGTGTGGTCGTCGAGCTCTCGCCCTACGACCTGTCGCGCGGCCGCATCGTGTACCGCTACAAGTGACCGCGCCCGCCGCGCCCCTCGTAAGTGAGCCATGCTCACGGAGAGCGTCGGCCGGGCTCGTTTCGCTCGAGTTTTTGTGGGGGTGCAACCCCCATACTCGTCCGGCGGGTTCCGCCCCCGGACGGGAACCGTCGCCCAGCTGGGCGGCACAATAGACTTCCCCAGTCTTCCGGCTGGGGAAAAACTGTGTTCACACCCGTGTGAACCGAACAAGATTGGACGGACGTGAAGGTTCAGCCGAGCGTCAAGAAGATCTGCGAGAAGTGCAAGGTGATCCGCCGTCATGGTCGGGTCATGGTGATCTGCGAGAACCTGCGCCACAAGCAGCGTCAGGGCTGAGTTCGCGATACCAGCCGGGCACCGATCACTGATCGGCTTGGCCAACTGAAAGAAGACCTCCCAGCGCCAACGGGCACACACTGTGCCCGCAGACCCCCGGACCGGAGGCCGGGGCCCCACCAAGACGAGGGGACGGACAGGGAGCAGACCTCCGCAACGATTAAGGAACCTGCCACATGGCACGTCTCATGGGCGTCGATCTTCCGCGCGAAAAGCGCATGGAGATCGCGCTGACCTACATCTACGGCATCGGCCGTACCCGCGCCAAGGAGATCCTCGAGGCGACGGGCGTCAGCCCGGACCTGCGGTCGAAGGACCTCAGCGACGAGCAGGTCACGCAGCTGCGTGACTACATCGAGGGTTCGGCCCTCAAGGTCGAGGGTGACCTGCGTCGCGAGGTGCAGGCCGACATTCGGCGCAAGATCGAGATCGGCTGCTACCAGGGTCTGCGCCACCGTCGTGGCCTGCCCGTGCGTGGCCAGCGCACCAAGACCAACGCGCGCACCCGCAAGGGTCCCAAGCGCACCGTCGCAGGCAAGAAGAAGTAGGGGATAAAGGATGCCTCCGAAGAGTCGGGCCTCCGGCCCCAAGAAGACCCAGAAGTCGCGTCGCCGGGAAAAGAAGAACGTCCCGCACGGCCACGCGCACATCAAGAGCACGTTCAACAACACGATCGTGTCGATCACCGACCCGTCCGGCAACGTCATCTCGTGGGCGTCCTCGGGCCACGTCGGCTTCAAGGGTTCGCGCAAGTCGACCCCGTTCGCCGCGCAGCTCGCCGCCGAGAACGCTGCCCGCAAGGCGCAGGAGAACGGCGTCAAGAAGGTCGACGTGTTCGTCAAGGGCCCGGGTTCGGGCCGCGAGACCGCGATCCGTTCGCTGCAGGCCGCAGGCCTGGAAGTCGGCACAATCTCCGATGTCACCCCGCAGCCGCACAACGGCTGCCGTCCGCCCAAGCGGCGTCGCGTCTAGCGGGAAAGGAATAACGAAAAATGGCTCGTTACACAGGCCCTATCACCCGCAAGTCGCGTCGTCTGCGGGTCGACCTCGTCGGAGGCGACCAGGCGTTCGAGCGTCGTCCGTACCCGCCCGGCCAGCACGGCCGCGCGCGGATCAAGGAGAGCGAGTATCTGCTCCAGCTGCAGGAGAAGCAGAAGGCGCGCTTCTCCTACGGCGTCATGGAGAAGCAGTTCCGCCGGTACTACGAAGAGGCCAACCGCCTCAAGGGCAAGACCGGTGACAACCTGCTCCGTCTGCTCGAGACCCGTCTCGACAACGTCGTGTACCGCGCCGGTCTGGCGCGCACCCGTCGGCAGGCTCGCCAGCTGGTCAGCCACGGTCATTTCCTGGTGAACAACCGGGCCGTGAACGTCCCCAGCTTCCAGGTGACCCAGTACGACATCATCGATGTCAAGGAGAAGTCGCTCGGCACGCTGCCGTTCCAGGTCGCGCGCGAGACCATCGGCGACCGCCCGGTTCCGGGCTGGCTGCAGGTGATCCCGGGCCGGCTGCGGATTCTGGTGCACCAGCTGCCCGAGCGCGCCCAGATCGATGTGCCGCTGCAGGAACAGCTGATCGTCGAGTACTACTCGAAGTAACAGCTTTCGCTGCTGGTGCGTGATCGTCTCCACCGGCCGTAGCGACTGCTTGCAGGTCGCTCGAAAGGGTCAGCCGATCACGCACAACCCCCAAGACGTGGGCGTCAAATAGTGGGCGCCCGTACAGGAGGATGATCCTAATGCTGATTTCACAGCGTCCGACGCTGACCGAAGAGGTCGTCGCCGAGAACCGCTCGAAGTTCACCATCGAACCGCTCGAGCCGGGCTTCGGATACACACTCGGCAACTCGCTGCGGCGTACTCTGCTGTCCTCGATTCCCGGGGCGGCGGTCACCAGCATCCGTATCGACGGTGTGCTGCACGAGTTCACCACCGTTCCCGGTGTGAAGGAGGATGTCACCGACATCATCCTGAACCTCAAGGGTCTGGTCGTGTCCTCGGAGGAGGACGAGCCGGTCACGATGTACGTGCGCAAGCAGGGCCCGGGCACGGTCACCGCGGGTGACATCGTGCCGCCTGCCGGTGTTGTCGTGCACAACCCGGATATGCACATCGCCACCCTGAACGACAAGGGCAAGCTGGAGATCGAGCTCGTCGTCGAGCGTGGTCGCGGTTACGTCCCGGCGGTGCAGAACAAGGCGTCCGGCGCGGAAATCGGCCGGATTCCGGTGGATTCGATCTACTCGCCGGTGCTCAAGGTGACCTACAAGGTGGAGGCCACCCGTGTCGAGCAGCGCACCGACTTCGACCGTCTGATCCTGGACGTGGAGACCAAGAACTCCATCACCTCCCGGGACGCGCTCGCCTCCGCGGGCAAGACCCTGGTCGAGCTCTTCGGCCTGGCCCGTGAGCTCAATGTCGAAGCCGAAGGCATCGAGATCGGCCCCTCGCCGGCCGAGGCGGATCACATCGCCTCGTTCGGTCTGCCGATCGAGGATCTGGACCTCACCGTCCGGTCCTACAACTGCCTCAAGCGCGAGGGCGTGCACACGGTCGGCGAGCTCGTCGCCCGCACGGAATCGGATCTGCTGGACATCCGCAACTTCGGCCAGAAGTCCATCGACGAGGTCAAGGTCAAGCTGCATGCGCTGGGCCTCTCGCTGAAGGACAGCCCGGCCTCGTTCGATCCTTCGTCCGTGGTGGGTTACGACGCGAGCACCGGAACGTGGAGCGACAGCGGCACGTTCAGTGACACCGATGGCGGCGAGCAGGACTACGCCGAGACCGAACAGCTCTAGGCCGCCGGGGTAGGCGCCCCGGTCCCGGCCTCTTCTAAGGAGAACAAACAATGCCCAAGCCCAAGAAGGGTGCCCGCTTCGGCGGGTCGGCGTCGCACCAGAAGGCGATTTTCGCCAATCTGGCCACGGCGCTCTTCGAGCACGGTCGGATCACGACCACCGAGGCCAAGGCCAAGGCGCTGCGCCCCTACGCCGAAAAGCTGGTCACCAAGGCGAAGGCCGGCACCCTTGCCGACCGTCGCGAGGTGCTCAAGGTCATCCGCAACAAGGATGTCGTCCACGAGCTCTTCGCCTCGATCGGTCCCTCGTTCGAGGGCCGCGAGGGTGGCTACACCCGCATCACCAAGACGCTGCCCCGCAAGGGTGACAACGCGCCGATGGCGGTCATCGAGCTGGTCCGGGAGAAGACCGTGACCAACGAGGCCGACCGCGCCCGTCGTGTTGCCGCGTCCAAGAAGACCGAGGCGCCCGCTGCCGAGACCGTGGTCGAGGAGAAGGCCGACGAGGCCGTCGCCGAGACCGTCGAGGTCGAGGCTCCCGCTGCCGATGAGGCCGCTGAGGACAAGAAGGACGCCTGACGTTCGGTTCTCGCACGAGCCCGCCGCCCCCATTGAGGGTCGGCGGGCTCGTGCGTATCCAAGACCGCCACGCCGACATCGGATTTCGCGTGGTGAGTGGTTCTGGTCGCTTCGCCGCCCGTGTTCGTATCGACTAGGAGATCGCCTGTGACCGAGGAGGATTCGGTGGATTCGACGGTGTCGGGTGAGTCCGCACCGGTGGATTCGCGCGGAGTCGCGCGGGTTCCGGGCGTCATGCGGCCACCCGGAGTCGAGCAGGCCTCTGGAGTCGTGCAGGCACCTGAGGGCTTGGAGGGCCGTGTGGTCGTGCAGACTCCTGGAGTTGTGGCGGCTCCTGAGATCGTGCGGGGCGCGTACGTCGACGCAGGGCCCGAGTCCGACGCCGACACGGTCCGGGTGCGGCTCGATATCAGTTACGACGGTACGGATTTCATCGGCTGGGCGCGGCAACCGGGTCTGCGCACGGTACAGGGTGTCCTCGAAGAGTCGCTGAGCAAGGTGCTGCGCGAACCGATTCAATTGACCGTCGCGGGCCGCACTGATGCCGGTGTGCACGCCGAGGGGCAGGTCGCGCATTTCGATAGCGGCTCCGAACCGGATGCGGCCAAGCTCATCCACCGCATGGCCCGGTTTCTCCCGAAAGACGTGCGGATCAAGGATATTCGTGTCGTCCCGCCAGAATTCGACGCGCGCTTCTCAGCGATCCGCCGCCACTATGCGTACCGGCTGACCACCGCACCCTATGGGGCCCAGCCGCTGCAGGCCCGCAGCGTTGTCGCCTGTCGCCACGATGTAGATCTCGAAACCATGCGCGAGGCATCGCGAAAACTGTTGGGCCTGCACAACTTTGCCGCATTCTGCCGCCGCCGCGATGGTGCGACGACCGTTCGCGAGCTCCAGTGCTTCGATTGGGAACGCGACGGTGATCTGCTGACCGCTTATGTCAGCGCGGATGCGTTCTGCTGGTCCATGGTGCGCAGCCTCGTCGGTGCGGTGCTCGCGGTGGGGGAGGGACGTCGTAGGCCCGACTGGGTCGCCGCGCTGCTCGACGAAACCGAGCGCTCGAGCTCGGTCACCGTGGCGCCCGCGCACGGTCTGAGTCTCATCGCCGTCGACTATCCGGACGCCGCCGACCTCGCCGCGCGCAATGCCCAAACTCGCGAAATGCGTACTGTCCCAACCCAAGGCTGCTGCGGCGACTGATTACCGGGGTCGCTCCCGCACCGCGAATCGGCGGGCGCGTGACGGTGCGGGAGCATTACCCCGCCGAATTAGCCGGACGAACCCGCCTCGATTGTTCGTGGCTGGCTGGAGCCGGAGATTTCGATGCGGCGCGGCTTGGCCTTCTCGGCGATCGGCAGCGTCACCGAGAGCACGCCGTTGTTGTAGGTTGCGCTGATCTTGTCGGCATCGACATTGTCGCCGAGGCTGAGCTGACGCATATAGGTGCCGGCGAAACGTTCGGACGCAATCCATTGGACGCCTTCGTCACTCGGCAGGCTGCGCTGTGCGCGCAGGGTGAGGGTGCCGTTGTCGACGCTCACATCGACAGTGCCGGGGTCCACACCGGGCAGGTCGGCGTTGAGTACGTAATGATCGCCTGCCTTGAACAGATCCATCGGCATGAATCGTGGCACGCGAGACGATCCGACGGATTCGCCGAGTAGTTGGCGGGCAACGGTGTCGATGTCATGGAATGGATCGAATCGGAGCACAGCAATCACCTCCGTTTCACTAGGGGCGGCGCCTGCCACGGCGACGGGCGCCGGAAGCTGTGCACCATCCAAGTTAGCACTCTCGATATAGAGTGCTGATGGGTGGCTCGAAATATCGCGGCCCGTCTCGGATCGGAGTGCGGTCCGGACGGAATAGGGACGGCAGCGGCCTCGTTCATTCGGGACATGGCTATCGGAGATCTCGGACAGTTCGGTGTATGGCGTTACTACGGGGCGTTCACCCCGCAGGACGCGCAGGACCTGGAAGGACTCGGCTACGGCACGCTGTGGCTCGGCGGGTCCCCGCCCGCCGAGTTACCCGTGATCGAGTCGCTGCTGGAGGCGACCGAGTCGATCACCGTCGCTACCAGCATCGTGAATATCTGGACGGCACCCGCGAAGCGGGTCGCGGAGTCGTTCCATCGGATCGATGCGCGCTTCCCGGGCCGGTTCCTGCTCGGCCTCGGTGCGGGCCATCCCGAACATCAGGGCGAGTACCGCAAACCCTACGAGGCGCTGGTCGAATACTTCGACGAATTGGATGCCGCGGGCGTTCCCAAGGAGCATCGCGCGCTGGCCGCGCTGGGCCCGCGCGTGCTGGGACTGGCGGCGCAGCGGTCCGCGGGCGCGCTGCCCTATAACGTCACCCCCGAACACACCGCGCGCGCCCGTGCACTGCTCGGTGCGGGTGTGCTGCTGGCCACCGAACACAAGGTAGTCCTCGACGACGACCCGGTTCGGGCCCGCGCCACCGCCCGCCCGCGCGTCGAGTTCTACCTCGACCTGCAGAACTACGCCGCCAACCTGCGCCGCCTCGGCTTCACCGACAGCGATCTCGCCAAACCCGGAAGCGACCGCCTCATCGATGCCCTGGTAGCCCATGGCGACGCGGATTCCGTCGTCGATCGCCTCTGGGCCCATCGGGCCGCAGGTGCCGATCACGTGGTGATCCAAGTCCTCGCCGACGAAGCCGCCACGCTGCGCACCCTGGCGCCGCTGCTCGTGAAGTAGACCCGCGCCGGCGAGCGGCCCCGGAGACACCAGACCGCTCGTCCTGAGGGACGCTTGAAGTGGACCGAACAGCTCGACCTGAGCAGACGACGCCGCCCTTCGCCGGGCGTCGTCGGTTCAGTACGGGATGACCGTCGGTTCTCCCGATTCGTTCGCCGAGGTTCCGGCGGACAACCGACGGTAATCGCCCTAAGACAGCGTTAGAAAGGGCGCCCGGCGCTTCCATCGGCGCTGTGACTGCGCACACACTGGTCTCCGACCGACGCAAGGCCGCGTCGAAGAAGGAGGTCTTGTGACTACGACACAGCCTGTCGGCGAACGCCGGGTGGTCGCGAATGTATTGCGTGGTTCCATCGGCAATCTCGTCGAATGGTATGACTGGTATGTCTATGCCGCATTCAGCGTATATTTCGCGAAGTCGTTCTTTCCGAAGGGTGATTCGACCGCGCAATTGCTTTCCACCGCAGCAGTTTTCGCGGTCGGCTTCCTCATGCGGCCACTCGGTGGCTGGGCGCTCGGTCGCTACGCCGACAAGTTCGGCCGCCGCTCGGCGCTCACGCTGTCGGTGACGGTGATGGCGGCAGGTTCGCTGCTGATCGCGGCCACGCCGGGATACCAGACGATCGGAATCGCCGCGCCGGTACTGCTTTTGCTGGCGCGGTTGTTGCAGGGCCTGTCGGTCGGTGGCGAATACGCGACCAGCGCAACGTATTTATCCGAGGTGGCCTCGACCGGTAAGCGCGGATTCTATTCGAGCTTCCAGTACGTCACGTTGGTCGCGGGACAGTTGGTGGCACTCGGCGTGCAGATCCTGCTGCAGCAGTTCTCGAGCAATGCGCAGATGAACAACTGGGGCTGGCGCATTCCGTTCGTGATCGGTGCGGCGGCCGCGCTGCTGGTGATGTGGCTGCGGCGCAGCATGGACGAATCAGAGCACTTCGAGGCCGAGGTCGAGGCCGAGCATGCTCCGGCGGTGCGCGGCGCCGGTGCGAAACGGTCCGCCCGCGGTTCGCTGCGGATGCTGTTGCGGTATCCGCGGGAATGTCTGCTGGTGATCGGGCTGACGCTCGGTGGCACCGTCGCGTTTTACACCTACACGACGTACATGCAGAAGTTCATGATCAATACCTCGGGGATCTCCAAGTCGACGGTGTCGTGGATCAACTTCATCGCACTGCTGGTTTTCGTGGTGCTGCAGCCGCTGGCCGGTGCGCTGTCCGACCGTGTCGGCCGCCGCAAGCTGCTGATCTTCTTCGGCGTCGCCGGCACGCTGCTCACCGTGCCGATCATGACCGTGCTCGCGCATACCAGGAATCCGATCGCCGCGTGGGCGCTGATGATGGGCGCGCTGGTCATCATCACCGGCTACACCTCGATCAATGCCATCGTGAAGGCCGAGCTGTTCCCGACCACGATCCGCGCGCTCGGCGTCGGCCTGCCGTACGCGCTGACCGTCGCGATCTTCGGCGGTACGGCCGAAACCATCGCGCTGTCGCTGAAGCAGGCGAACCATGAATCGCTGTACTTCTGGTACGTCGCCGGATGCATCGGAATCTCGCTGCTGACCTACTGGTTCATGCGGGAGACCTCGAGCGGATCCGCCATCGACGCCGACGCCGCTGCCTCGCACGATATTTCGCTCACCACGGCGGATACCTCGGCCGCCGAGCCGGACCGTGGCCTCGCGGCGGCTCGACCCTGACGGCCC
Source organism: Nocardia citri (assembly GCF_054065835.1). Classification (NCBI taxonomy): domain Bacteria; kingdom Bacillati; phylum Actinomycetota; class Actinomycetes; order Mycobacteriales; family Nocardiaceae; genus Nocardia; species Nocardia citri. The sequence goes on along the minus strand of NZ_JBSUQM010000018.1, from coordinate 39,447 downwards.
GACCGCATACGCCGCTGCGACCCTGTGGAAGGATCGGCGTGTGCGGCTGGCGGTGGTCGAGGACGATGACGGTGTAGGCGACGCGCTGGTAGAGGCCCTCAACGCCCGCGGCTATCAGGCCGAGCGCAAGCGCCGCGGCGCCGATCTGCTTACCGCGCACCGCGGTTACGATGCGGTCATCCTGGATCTCGGACTGCCCGATGGTGACGGTCTGCACGTGCTACGCCAGCTGCGCGAGGTGAGTTCGGTGCCGGTACTGATCCTGACCGCACGCAGCGACGAACGCTCGATCGTGCGCGGCTTGCGCGGCGGGGCCGACGATTATCTGGTGAAGCCGCCGCGGATCGCGGAATTGATGGCCCGGCTGGAGAATGTGGTGCGCCGCGCGGCCGCCGGATCGCAGCCGGAGCGGGCCGAGGTGGTCACCGGGGATGTTCGGGTCGATCTCGCGGCCCGGGTGGTCGAGGTCGCCGGGCGGCCGATCGCATTGACCCAGAAGGAATTCGAATTGGTCGAGGCGCTGGTGGAACGGCCCGGTGCCGCGGTCAGCCGCCAGCAGCTGATGGATCGGATCTGGGGTGACGCGTTCGTCGCGGTATCGCGCTCGCTGGATGTGCATATGACCGGGCTCCGCGCGAAATTGGACCGACCTGGGCTGATCACAACGATTCGCGGCTACGGTTACCGCTGGGGCCAATGATCGTGGCGGCCCAGCGGACCTAACAGGAGCGGAGCCCGGCATGCGCAGACGACTACTCGTCGCGCTGACGGTATTCGCGGCGATCGCGGTATTCGCCTTCGCGGTACCGCTCTCGCTGACCTTCGCGACCAGCCGCACCCAGGAGTTCGTGGCCGATCGCTCCGGCGATGCCGACCGGTTCGCCAGCCTCGCCGATGCCGCGGTGGCCGAGGGCGACAGCCGGGCACTGGCCGACGAGGCCGGGCGCTACCACGATCTCTTCGGAGAAAATGTGCTGGTGGTCGATGCCCGCGGCACGCGGACGGTGAATGCGGGCATGGACGCGTCCGTGGACCCCGTCGAGGCGGCCGTTGCCGCGGCTCGCCGCAATCAGCGGCCGCAGCCGGTCTATCGGCTGACCCCGTGGAGTCGCCCGACGGTGCTGATCGCCCGGCCCGTCGGTACCGGGGTGCAGGTCAACGGTGCGGTGGTGATCGAGGCATCCACGGGCCGCGCCCGCTGCGATATCGCCCGTGCGTGGGCGGTGATCGCGGTCGGAGCGGTGCTGGCCATGGTGGTATTCACCATCCTGGCGCTGAGTCTGGCGCGCTGGGTGCTGCGCCCGCTGGCGGCGCTGTCGCAGGCGGTTGCCGAATTGACCGCGACCCTGCCGAAACCGCGCGCCGAGGCCGCCGCGCACGTCTCGATCGCCCGCCACCACGGCGGGCCGCCGGAGATGCGGGCGGTCGCGGAATCCTTCGATGCCATGGCGTTGGCCGTCGCGGATTCGGCGGATGCGCAACGTCAGTTGGTCGCCGATACCGCGCATGCCATGCGTAATCCCCTCGCCGCCTTGACAATTCGTCTAGACTCGCTGGAGTTCGCCATGCCGGACACTGCTGCGGCCACCTTCCGTGGCGCGGGCGCGGAGGTCGAACGGCTGACCGCGCTGCTCGATGGCCTGCTCAGTTTGGCGGTGGCCGAGACACCCGCCGCCTTCGAGGCCGCGCGCACTCCTTCGGACAACGACAACCATTGCGATGCGGTACAGGTGGCTGCCGATAGGGTCGACGCCTGGTACTGCGCCTATGCGAACGCCGGGCAGCAATTGCGGGCGGCACCGCAGGTGACCGAGGCCCAGACCGCGGTCTCCGCCGATGTGCTCGCCCAGATTCTCGATGTGCCGCTGAGCAATTCGTGCAGATATGCCGGATCCGGCACGCAGACCGTCATCGTGATCGATGCCGAACCGGGCTGGGTGACCGTCACCGTCGGTGACGATGGTGCCGGTGTGGAGCCCGCGGAGATCGATAAGCTGACCACCCGGTTCTTTCGCGGCTCCGGCGCGTCGTCCGGCGGTTCGGGGCTCGGCCTTCCGATCGCGGCGGCACTGGCGCAAGCACGTGGCGGGACGCTGTCCGTGCATCCGGTGCAGCCGCACGGTCTCGCCATCCAGATCTGGCTGCCGCAGGCGCTGCGGTCGTGATGCGGCGGCGGAAGTTCCTGGCGCTCACCGTCTTCGGTATCGCCGCCGGTGCCGTCGGGTGTGGTTCGGACCCGGAGCTGGTGCGGCTGGCCTCGGGCGAGGTCGGTGGCTTCTATCACGCATTCGCGGAACTGCTCGCTGCGGTCGCCGAAGAGGAGGGGACGGTCCGGATCGCTCCGGTGACGACGACCGGGTCGCAGGAAAATCTGGCGATGTTGGCGAACGGCCAGGTGGATGCCGCACTGACGCTTGCGGATTCGGTACAGAGTGAGCGGGCCGCGTTGGTAGCGCTCGGGCGGGTCTACGAGAACTATCTGCAGTTGGCCGTGCGGTCGGATGCGCCGATTCAGCAGGTCACCGATTTGCGTGGGACCCGAGTAAATCTGGGCGCCGCTGGATCCGGCGCGGCGGTGACCGGTGAGCGGCTGCTCTGGGCGGCGGGCGTGAATCCCGTTTCGGATGTGAATATTTCGCATCGACCACTGCGAGATGCGGTGGCCGGTGTGGAATCCGGCGAACTGGACGCGCTGCTATGGGCCGGCGGCGTACCGACCGACGCGCTCGATGTGCCGCAGCGGTTGCGGCTGGTGGAACTCGGTGAGTTGGCCGCGCCGATGCGGGAACGCTTCGGACATCTCTACGATCTGGTCGAAATTCCCGCCGACGCCTATGACAGCGGGCGTTCGGTCCGCACCGTGGGCGTGGCGAATCTACTGCTCGCCGCCGCGACCATGTCCGATGCGGCGGCCGGGGCGATCGTCGACCTGCTGGTTTCCCGCGCGGATAAGCTGGTGCCTACCGAGGCGGCAGGCACTCAGTTCCTCGACGCCCGTTCGCTCATCGGAACCGATTCCGTCCCGTTGCATCCGGGTGCGGCTGCGGTGTACCGACGACGACACGGGTGAGCGTCAGGAGCGCACCAGGCGAGCGATGGCGTCGGTGGCCTCTTTGATCTTGGCGTCGGCTTCGGGACCACCGGCGAGCGCCGCGTCCACCACACAGTGGCTGATGTGGTCCTCCAGCAGGCCCATCGCGACGGCCTGCAGTGCTTTCGTCATCGCGGAGACCTGGGTGAGGATATCGATGCAGTACTTCTCTTCTTCGACCATGCGCTGCAGGCCACGGGCCTGGCCCTCGATCCGACGCAGACGCTTGAGGTAGTCGTCCTTGGCGGTGATGTAACCGTGGCCGGAATGGTCGTGGGTGCCCGCCGAGTCACTGCCCGGCACGGGCGCGGTGTCATTGTGCGACGGGGTGGATGTCACCGACTGTCTCCTCGCTGCTCGGCAGCCGGTTTTACACCGGCCATTAATACCCCCCTAGGGTACAGTTTCGCGAGGGGGTTGTCAGGTCACAGCGTGCTGGGCCGCAATTGTCAGCATGATCGCGGCCGCACCGCCGAGCCGGATCGCGAGCACGGCACCCGGGGACCGGCGACCGCCAGCGCCGATTTCGCCAGCGGACCCGAGGTAAAGACCAGTCCGCTGCCCACCGTCAACACACCCCGGCGCGCGTAGGCGACGAACTCGCCGACACTTCCATAACCCGGCCAACTCAGGTCATGATGAACGACGGTCCGGTTGGCCGGATGTGGACCCGTCTGGTCGGGTACCGGAGACGAGCGGGAGAATCGGTGCATGAGTTTGGATGTTCGGCCCGCGCTCGCCGTGATCGGCGGTAGTGGCTTCTACGATTTCTTCGATAACGAGGCGAGCACCGTCGAGGTCGAGACGCCCTACGGCAAGCCGAGCGCGCCGATCGCGGTCGGCGAAGTGGAGGGTCGCCCGGTGGCCTTCCTGCCCCGGCACGGCAAACAGCACGAATTCGCGCCACATACGCTGCCCTACCAGGCCAATATGTGGGCGCTGCGCTCGATCGGGGTGCGGCGGATTTTCGCGCCGTGCGCGGTCGGCAGCCTGCGCGCGGACTGGGGGCCGGGGACCGTGGCCGTGCCGGATCAGCTGGTCGACCGGACCTCGGGTCGTCCGCAGACCTACTTCGACGGCGGTGGCGTGCACGTCTCCTTCGCCGACCCATACTGCGACGAACTGCGCTCCGCGGCAACGAAATCCGCGACCGATGTGCTACCGATCAAATCCTTCGGAACCATGGTCGTGGTGCAGGGCCCGCGCTTCTCCACCCGCGCCGAGAGCCGCTGGTTCGCCGCACAGGGCTGGGAACTGGTGAATATGACCGGACATCCCGAGGCGGTGCTCGCTCGTGAGCTCGAAATGTGCTATGCCGCAGTCGCTTTGGTGACCGATTTGGATGCGGGTCTGGAGGAGGGCGACGGTGTGCACGCGGTCGATGTTTTCGCCGAATTCAAGAAGAACCTCGGACCGTTCAAGGAGTTGATCCGGCGCTCGGTTTCGGCGGTCACCGGAACCGATACCTGCGACCGTTGCCGTGTCCATGCGGGAGTGTCGCTGCCGTTCGAATTGCCGTGAGCTCGGGCCGGTGGCCGCTGGGTGAGTTCGGAACGCGGGATGTGGATGCGATGAGAGTGCTGGTCACCGGGGCAGCCGGGTTCATCGGAGCACGGTTGCGGCAGGCATTGGCCGCGGCCGGGCACGAGGTGGTCGGAGTCGATCTACCCGGACCGGATGTGGCAGTGCCGGATGGGGTTTCGCTGGTGGACGTGCGCGATGGCGATGCGCTCGAACCGTTGCTGCGCGGCATCGATACGGTGTGTCATCTCGCCGCCGTCACCTCCGCGCCCGAATCGGCGGTATTCGCCGTGCACAATGATCTCGGGACGGCGGTACTGCTCGACGTGATGGGGCGGGCGAAGGTACGTCATCTGGTGCTCGCCTCGTCAATCGTGGTGTACGGCGAAGGGCGCTACCGCGGAATGAACAGCGGGCCCATCTATCCCGGCCTGCGACGGCGAGCTGATTTGGATCGCGGCATGTTCGACCATGTAGCACCGCGCACCGGGGAATTGCTCACCTGGGAGCCGGTCACCGAGGACGCGCCGTTGCGTCCGCGCGGCTTCTACGGAGCCAGCAAAATGGCGCAGGAAAACTATGCGCTCGCTTGGGGGTTGGCCACCGGCGCGGCCGTCACGGCTTTGCGGTACCACAACGGCTACGGCCCGGGTGTGCGCGGCGGCTTCATCGGTGATTTCCGCACCGCACTCGATCAGGGCCGCCCGCCGTTGGTCGGCGAGGACGGCGGGCAGGTCAGGGATGTGGTGCACGTCGACGATATCGTGGCCGCCACCGTAGCCGCCGTCGACCGCCGCCCACCCGGCTTCCTGCCCCTGAACATCGCCTCCGGCCACCCGATCACGATGTGGGAAGTCGCCTCGATCATGGCCAAAGCATGCGGCGGCCCGGCCCCTGTCGTCACCGGCCGCTACCAGCTCGCCGACGCCCGCCACCTCGCCGCCGACCCCGAACGAGCCAGGCGCACACTGGGTTTCACCGCCCAAATCTCCCCCGCCCAGGGCCTCACCGAACTCGCCGCCCCCGCAGTCGAGACCACCACACCCCAACGAGAGTCCGCCCCACTACAGGTGCGGGCCGCCCCCATGCCTGCGACCGCTCGCGGCCCCCATTCGGATCCGCGGCCCGCGGCGCCGATCGTACGTTCCGAACACCCCGATGTGCCGAGTCCGAACGTGAATCCGGCCGCGCCTCGACCGAAGCCGACGGTCGAGAGCGCGGGGCCGAATATGAAGACACCTGCGTCCCAGCCTGAGTTGGCGAAACCGGAGGCCGGGACAAGCTCGCCGATGTGAAAGCGGTGACGCCCGCCGCACGTCGACGACGCCAGGGCGTGGGCGATGGGTCGAATGTGAAGCGGCTTTCCATCTGGTGGGGGTAGTGCGGCGAGGTGGTGTCAGTCGTGTGCCGGGGTCGAGGTGATCAGGGCAGGCCGGGGTTTTCCACTATTCCGAGCTGGACCAGGACGAAGTCGGGGGAGGGGGAATCGGGGGTGCCGCCGGGGAGGGGGGAGATTTCCAGATCGGCGACGATCCAGCCGTTGGTTTCGCTGGCCAGGCGGACGGCGCGCAGTTGGTGGTGTGCCGCGCCGGAGCGCATTGCATTGCGGGCCTCGATGATTCGGGCTCGGTCTGTCGGATGGGGAACGGTGCGTTCGTCGGTGCCGGCCCAGCGCATCGTCGGAACCGGTTCGGTAACCCAGCGGATCAAGCGGATCTGGGCGGTGTCGACGATCGCGAGGTAGAGGTTCGGTTGGGCGCGGCGCAACATATCGAGTGCAATGGCCTCGAAGGATTTGCGTTGCGGTGCAACGCTTTCGGTGACGTCCACGGCCAGGCCGCGCCAGCGGTGCCGGTCGGCGAGCGTATCCGCGTTGCGGGTGGCCACCAGCAGGGAACGCGGTCCCGGCTTCGAGTGCACGGTTGCCGTCCCAAGCCACCGGGAATCGGGTTCGGATCGCATCAGGTTCGCGACGAGATCCAGAGCGCCGTCGAATCGTTCGACCATCTCGAAGATTTCGGCACCGACCCAGTGGGTGCGGTTGGGCGCGAAATCCGGACCGAGGTCGCGCAGCCGCGTCTGCACGCCGCGTGTGCGCGCATCGACGAGAAACGGCGCGACTCCCGGTGCGGGCGGGGGATCTCCGGGGCCGACCCACAAGTGGATCGCGTACACCTGTTCATCCGGACCCAATAGTGGCACCGCCCGCAAATACTGCCCCGACCAGGCCTGCCGCGAGGTCGGCAGCACCTGATCCACGACCGATCCACTCGTATACGCCGCGGCGACGAGCGGCTGCAACCGACCGGGCACGGCCCGCTGAACCGACTTCCATTCCCGCGGCGTTGTACCAATGGCCAACACCGACCAGTTATCGACACGGCCGAGCGTTTCGATCAATAGCCAGCGCTCGATGATCACTTCGTTCCCCTCCCGAATTCGAATCTACGTCACGATCACCGCTGATAGCCAATGCATATCGGGTAAGACCCGAAGACGGTCAGCACAGACTCCGCAGCATCGGCACGCTGCGTCTGCCCAGACAGCGCAGTGTTGAGCGCTGGACGGTCAGCGGACCGTGTTCAGTTCGGCGAGGCGGGTATGGCGATCGGTCGCGCTTTCGCACGCACGAGCGCTTCGGCTGTGCGTGCGCCCACTGGTCGAAGGCGCGCGGTTCGCAGCCGGTTACCTCCTGCACGGTGGGGTAGACCGGGGATTCGTCGAGAATGCCCTCGGCGACGAAGGGCGAGAATGCGTGCCGTTCCCGCCAGCGTCGCAGCGCGTGCGATCACCGAAGCCGGTCCATCATTGGGAATCACCGAGCCGAGCGTCGAGGCATCCGGCGAATGAAGGCACCCGCCTCGGCCGTACCGTCGCCACCCGGAGTTACGCTCGCCCAGTGGATACTCCGCTACGGCTAGAGGTCATCGTGGCCAGCACGCGCCCCGAGCGATTCGCTCCGGTGGTTGCCGACTGGTTCCTGCGCACGGTCCGGGCGACCCCGGAATTCGATACCGGCGTCATCGATCTCATCACCACCCCACTGCCGACGGACCTGACCGTCACCCCTGAGGTCGAGGCATTTCGCCAGCGCCTGGCAGCCGCCGACGCCTTCGTCGCCGTCACCTCCGAGTACAACCATGGCTACCCGGCGTCCCTGAAAACCGCCTTCGACAACGCCAAACACGAATGGCGCGCCAAACCCATCGGCTTCGTCTCCTATGGTGGACTCTCCGGCGGTCTGCGCGCCGTCGAACAACTCCGCCAGGTGGTCGCGGAAATCCACATGGTCTCCATCCGCGAAACCGTCAGCTTCCACCAGGCCAAAAGGCGGTTCGACGAATCCGGCAACACCCAGGACGGTGCCGCCATTGACGCCGCCGATCGGATGATCCGCCAATTGGCTTGGTGGGCAAGAACTCTCCGCTCCGCCCGTGCCATAGACCCCTACCCGGGCTGACCACCCCGCACGCTTGGGACCGTGGGGCGGATTCGCGGACCACAATCTGCGAATCGACTGTGCCGGCCGCGATCCGCGCGGCCGGATAGCGGTGCGGGCAGTGGACGCTCGGAGCGGCCGATCAACCCCATTGCCGCGCAACGAAACCCGACCGCTACTGCTGACTCTCAGCCATAGCCCTACGCCCCCGCGGATGCCCGATATACGTCGCCTCGCGCGGAATCGATACCAGCGTGAGATCGACCTGAGTAGTCCCGGTCCGCAGCACCACATGGTTCCCGATGGCCCCCGGCTGGTGGATCGACAGGTCCGGGCGGGTCGCGGGCCAGCCCATCGGATCTCCGGTCACATAGATGGTCGTGACACCCGCGTGCGGCGCGGGCGCCAGCACACCGTCGACCACGGTCGCGGTGAATCCGGCATCGGATTGGTGCGTCTCCACCGCGATCTGCAGCCGCTCCGGATTCCCGATGGTGGTCACCAGGTTCTCCCAGGCATGCGCCCGATCGGTACGGATCAGGATACGTTCGCCGACCGCCAACGCGCGGAATACCAACTGCTGCGCCAGATACAGCTCACCGGCCACATACACCGTCGAGATACCGGTACCGACGATACGAACCGCGACGCCCTGAGCCTCGTCATCCGACCCGATCAGCTGACCGCATCCCGACGACGGCAGATGCAGTGCGCCGATCACATCGATCGGGTATTCGGTCACTGGGACGGCGTCGTCCAGATCCGGAATGGCCAGCGGCAGATGCGCGAGCAGGCCATCGCGCTGCCGCCCGTTCATCGATATCAGGCCTTTGAGCTTGGTGCGCTCCGGCAGTTCGCGCGTGGTCAGCCGCCAGGCCGCGCCGATGCTCACAGATTCGGCCGAATTACCGGGACGCAGCCGCACCGCGACGGTCGTACCGCGCGACGGCGCGACCCACAGCTGGGAGAGCAGATCCGAACCGAGCCGCTTCGGGTCGACCGCGCTACCGATATTCACACTGTTGCCGATTTCGGCGTGGCGCCAGCGATGGGTCAGCGTGCGCGGATCGAAGCCCTGCGTGACCTGCAGCACCGCCTTGCGGATCTCGGGCGCGGTGAGGATTCGTGCGCTGCAGTCGGCGTCTTCGAGGGTGCGCATAATGCGTTGCGTCGCAATGGTTACCGCGCGTGAGGCACCCTCACTGCCGCCACCGCGCCGGGCCGCGGCCTCAGGGCAGGCGATCGCATCGAAGCTGATGGCGAGCCACACATTTCGGTGCGCGGTCGCGGGCAGCGGGCCGAGCAGCGACTCGTAGATCGTGCCCGCGGGCGTACCGGAGCGGCTGCGGTAGCCGTGACTGATGATGTCGATACCGCTGAGCAGAATGTCGTGCTGGTTCAGGCATTTCGCCAATTCGGGCAGCGGCAGCAGATGGGAGGCGTGCACCGTGGTGCGGGCAATCCGGGTCAGCCCGCCCTTCGGGGCCAGTACCTCGACGACCGCGACGACCCGGCTGCCTTGCCAGTACAGCCCGAGCGAACGCCCGTCCGAGCCACGGAAGTCGACGGTGTCCCCGAGCTGGTAATCGCGGTGGGTGACATAACGCCACCAGGTGGCGATCCAGTCCAGGATGGTGCGTTTGGCGACGGGGATCAGTGGCAGCAGTCCGACGACAACCGCGACGCCCAACGCGGGCCACACGCCTAGCCCGAGCAACAGGGCGAGCAGTCCGGCAACAAGCCCGATCACCTGCGCGATCAGCAGATTCGGTAGTGAGATGCGCCCGAGCAGCGGGCGTGGTCCCGCGCCGGCTTGTTCGGCCATCGTCGTCCCCCAAGTACCCGGTATCGGCCGTATCGCAGCGGCCGAGCTGAACAATAGTCCTCGGGAACTGTACTGTGTTCGGCGAACGCGAGCATTGTTCGGGGAGGGAAACATGCCTTCAAAACCCACTACACGCTGGCAGGTGAGCGGTTACCGCTTCCTGGTCCGCCGGATGGAACACGCACTGGTCCGCCGGGACGTGCGCATGCTGCACGATCCGATGCGCTCCCAGTCCCGTGCCTACGCGGCCGGTTTGATCATGGCCATCGTGGTGCTGGCCGGTTGTGGTGTGCTCGCGCTGCTGCGTCCGCAGGACAAGATCGGCAGCAACAAGATCCTGATCGGCAAGGAATCCGGCGCCGTATACGTGGTGATCAACGATGTTGTGCATCCGACGCTGAATCTCGCTTCGGCCCGGTTGGCCGCGGGATCGCCGGAAAAGGCCGTCATCGTCAAGGAATCCGAGATCGGCAAGAAGGCGCGCGGCCAGCTGATCGGTATTCCGGGCGCACCCTCTTCGTTGCATTTCGACAAGGACGGCAAGGGCCGGATCTGGACCGTCTGCGACCAGATGAAGGTCGACGGCAGCAAAGACCTCACCACCTCGGTGCTCGCCGGAAGTCTCTCGCTCGGTGAGAAGGCATCGGTGATGGGTAAGGACCGGGCACTTCTGGTCCAGGGCAAGGACTCGGCGTATCTGATTTACGACGGTAAGCGAGCCCGCGTCAACCTCAAGGATCGCGCCGTCACCGACGCGCTGAAGATCACCGGCACTGCCGCCCGGCCGATCGGCGAGGGCCTGCTCAATACGATTCCCGAAGTGCTGCCGATCATTCCGCCGCATATCGATAACCCGGGCGGCTCGGTGACCTACTCGGTCAGCGGCCACCGGATCGGCGACGTGGTGCAGGTGCCGAGCGAGCCCGACCTGAACTATGTGGTTCTGTGGGATGGTCTGCAGCCGATCTCTCGGGTGACCGCCGAAATCATCCGCAATAGCAACCCGACCGCGGCCACCAGCAGTTGGATCGAACAGATCGAGCGCACCCGCGCGGATGTCTCGCGGGCGCTGCCGGTCGGTGACTATCCGCAGTCCGCTCCATCGCTGATCCAGGCCAAGGATGATCCCGTCAGCTGCCTGTCGTGGAAGCCGCTGGCCGCGGCTGCGGAGAACAAGGATGGCGGCAACCGGGCCGAACTCTCGATAATCACCGGTGTCGCACTGCCGATTCCGGATAACGCCAAACTCGTACCGCTGGCCCAAGCCGACGGCTCCGGTGCCAACGCCGATTCGGTCTACATCCCGCCGGGCACCGGCGCCTTCGTCCAGACCACCGGTATCGAACCCGACAGCCGCCGCAAGGACAGCAAGTTCTACGTCGCCGATACCGGTGTCCGCTACGGCATCAAGGACTCCGATGCGGAAAAGGCGCTCGGCATGGATTCGGAATCGGGCACCAAGGCCGAACCCGCACCCTGGCCGATCGTCGGCCTCCTCGCGGCCGGTCCGAGCATGTCCCGCGCGGATGCCATGGTCGCGCACGATGGCGTGGCCGCGGATCCGTCACCGTCGAAATCGCCCGTCGCCTCAGCGAATTGAGTCAGTCCTCGGCTTCGAGGCCGCGCGCAACTCGGCGACTTCGCTGTGTAGCGCGCGGATTTCGTCGATCAGCACCGTGATCTCGTCTCTTCAGTGCGGTCGGCGGTCACCTCGACGGCCTTCAGTTGCTCCATGACCCAACTGGTCGTGTGCCGGTGGCGAAGCTGATCAGCCGATGCCGAGCGTCGGTCGCGCGCTCCCAGTTTCGTGTACGGGTCGGTCTGCTGCCTTCCGATGGTGGTGCGCTCGTCTGAACCATGGGAACTACCTGTATCGATCGGGTGCGACACCCTGGGTACCGCCGTCTGCCGCGACGACGCTACATATCGTCCGAGCTGACCCCGAAGCGGCGGCGGATCGGAAATGAGGCGAGGTAGCCGAGCACCAAAAGGCTCCCGATGATCCCGGTGCCGATCAGCGCCACATTGCGGGCTCGATTGTCCGGCGGGGGAGCCGGTTTCGGCACCGCGAGCTGGGCACTCTTGGCTGTGCTCGGCCCCTTGGGCGGCAGCGGCTCGCTGCCTACCTCAGCGGTCAGTGCCGCGACCGGATCGACAGCGCCGTAGCCGATATACGGACTCCATCCTGCGGCCGGCGCGTGCGCGGTGGCCTGTATCCGCTTGACCACATCCAACGCACTCATATCTGGGAAGCGGGCTCGTACCAGCGCGACCACACCGGAAACCAGCGGTGTCGCGAAGCTGGTTCCGCTCATCGCCTGTTGCTGCCCTTGCTGGTTCACGGTGCCCGTGGCGGTCCCGGTCCCACGGGGGTCGAGCGAAGTCATATTCTCGCCCGGCGCGGCCACACTCACCCACGGTCCCGGCACGGTGAACTTCGACGGTGCGCCGTTCGAATCGATCGAACCCACCGAGAGCACATAGTCATCCCAGCGCGCCGGGCTCACATTGACCTTGACATTGCTCCACGGATCGGCAGAAGGATGCAGCGGATCAATGATCTGCTGTTCGGTCTTGCAGGAGCCGTCCTGGTTTCCAGCCGCCACGACCACAACGACGTTCTTCTCCAGCGTCGCGTATCGCACTGCCGCGCCGACGGATCCGTCGACGTCATTGGACGAGCCGCACCACACCTCGGAGATATTGATGACGCTCACGTTCGCATCGGCCGCGCGCCGGATCGCCGAGGCCATGGTCGCCAGATTGCCGTAGCCCTCGGGCAGGTCCTCGGGATTGCGCTCCCTGGACCGGCCTTCCTTCTGATACATCTTGCTGGTCTGGCGGATGGTCATGATCCGCGCTTCCGGCGCGACACCGGAGAACCCCTGACCGTCGATCTTCGAAGCGGCGATCAGACCCGCGACAAAGGTGCCGTGCCCATCGCAGTCCTCGGTGCCGTCACCCGCATTCGCCACAAAGTCGCCACCTGCGATCAGTCCCGGCAGGCGGGGATGTCGCGCGACACCGGTATCGATGACCGCGATGGTCTGGCCCGCGCCCTTGGAGAACCGCCACGCGCTGTCCAGATCGAGTGAGCGCTGTGCGGTGGGAATCGTCGCGCCCTCACCGCCCGACATCGTATTCGAACAATCGGAATTCGCCGGCCGCTCGGTCTTTTCGGGCGGCGCGGCCGGATCGCCCGCGGGAAGCAGCCCGGGATTCACCGCGGGCGGATGATCAGCGCAAGCCGTACCGGCACCGAGACCCAACGACGCGCTCAGGCCCAACGCCACGGCCGCTGCCGCGATGCGCATTTGTCTGTTCATGCCTGCGCCTCGCTGGTGCCGGGCTCCGGCATGACCAGGCTGCTGGCTGTGGTAACTGTTCACTCGCCGCGCTCGCTCAAAGCCCGCGAACGAGCGAGTAGAGCGAGGCCACCCAGAACACCAGCGGCAGCACGGCCGCCACGAACGCGTACTCAAGCAATTCGACGCCGCGGCGCATCGGCGGTGTCGCGGACTGATTCGGAATGATGATGCCGAGAATCAGCGCGGCGATCAGCACCACCATCGCCGCCCCGAAAACGGCCAACGGCTGCTCCATGCCGATGGCTACGCCGACCATCATGATCAGCACGATCGCCGCGCCGCCCGCGATCAGCACCACGGCCTGTTCCGCACCCGCGTAGGTCCGGCTGCGAAACATCAGCACCACGGCGGTGACGAGCGCGAGCGCGATTCCCGGCCAGTACGGATCGCCGGCCCCGGGATCGGTGGATGCCAACGCACCCGCCACCGAGAGCAGCGTGGTGGCCGCGACGAGTCCGGCGAGATACATGCGGGCCCGCTCCGATTTCACCCGCAGCACTTCCATGGTCGGCAGGGCGCGGTGATCGTCGGGATCGTCCTCGGTCGGATCGATCGGGGTGCCGGGCGAGGGCACCGGCGGCAGCGGCAGCTTGGCCAGCAGCATCGAAACCCGTGGCGAGAGCGAAAGTCCCGCGAGTCCGAGCGCGGCGACGACGGCGCCGATGGCCTTCTCGGGCTGGTCGGTCAGCATGCCGACCAGCGCGGCCGGTACCGCGTACACCGCGAGCGTGGCCGCGCCGATGAACAGCGCGAGTCCGACGCCGGTGACGCGCCACGCGAGCACCGCTGTCGCACCGACCAATACCGAGCCGAGCAGCAGATGTGCCCAGCCGTAATCGTCTGGGACATAAAGCATTCCGGCGGTGAATGCGGCGGGCAGCGCACAGCCGCCGAGTACCAGCGCGGTCGAGGTATCGCCGTACATCCGGCTGAGCACCATGCCCGCGACCACGAGCAGAATCGCCACGGCCAATGCGAGTGAACCGCTCACCCAGCCCGGCAGCGCGTCCTTGGACAGCAGCAGACCGAGGCAGCCGACGATCATGGTGAGCGCGGCGAGCACCGAACCGGTGATTCGCGCGACCTTCGGTGTCCAGCTGCGGTAATGGTCGGCGTCGGCGATCGCGACGTTGTACATGATGTCGTCGAACAGCGGCGTCGGCGCGGTATGCGAGGCGCTCTCCAACATCAGCAGCTCGCCGTCGCGCACGCCGTGCTCACCGAGGCTCAGCGAATTGGAGAAGGGCGGATGGCCGATTCGGGCCAGCACCCATTCGGCGGGTTCGAAGCGCTCGCCCTCATTGTCGAAGTCGTTGGTTCGGCTGTGTTGAGCGACCATATCGACGACACTCGGAATCACCAGCGCGACCGGCACATCGACCGGGATCGCCATATCCACCTGGGTGTGCTTCGCAAGAATCGTGACTCGGGCAAGGTCGGGCGCACGGACGATGCCGCGCGCGGATTCTTCGTCGATGTGGTCAAGTCGCGCGTGCGTCAAGCTTCCCCCAACTCGGTCTCTACCTCGTATTTCCGCGTCCCGTGCGCGAGGGGGCCGAGCTTGCGAACCCACCGTTCGGGCAGCAGAATGCTGGTCGAACTGTACGACATGTCAGCTGTGCCCTCTACACTGAGGCCGAAAAGGCGCAGCTTGCGAAGAGGGGGATCTCGTCCGATGAGTACCGTCCGGTTCCAGCGGCGTGCGCGTCGCGAGATGCCGCGCACGCCGGGTGGCGAGGTGACGCTGCAGCCACCGCCCGAAATCCCGAGGGTGACACCAGGCAGCCTGGTATCGAAGCTGATGCCGGTCGTGATGGTCGTCGGCATGGTCGGCATGATGGCGCTGATGTTCACCCAGGGCGGCGGCATCTCGTCGAACCCGATGAGCATGATGTTCCCGATGATGATGGTCGTCTCCATGGTCGGCATGTTCGCCGGTCAGGGCAGCGGCAAGGGGCAAAAGGCAGCCGAGGCGAACGAGGACCGCAAGGACTATCTGCGCTACCTCGACCAGGTCCGCAAGGATGTCGACCAGACCGCCGCCCAGCAGCGCGCCTCGGTCGAATGGAGCCACCCGGAGCCGGGCCTGATCTGGATGCTGGCGGGCACCAGCCGCATGTGGGAACGCCGCGCCGGGGACAAGGATTTCTGCCACGCCCGCATCGGCGTCGGTGGACAGCGCCTGGCTACTCGTCTGGTCGCTCCGGAGACCGGTCCGGTCGAGGAATTGGAACCGATCGCGGCGGTTTCGCTGCGCCGCTTCGTGCGCGCGCACTCCACGGTTCCGGATCTGCCGACCGCGATCGCGGTCAAGGGCTTCGCGACCATCGCACTCGATGGCGACCGCGTCGAGGCCCGGGATATGACTCGCGCAATGCTGTTGCAGCTATGCATGTTCCAGGCGCCGGACCAGGTGCTCATCGCCGTCGTCTGCGGCCCGGACACCGCCCGCGAATGGGAGTGGACCAAGTGGCTGCCGCATACCCAGCATCCGGACGCGCAGGACGGCATCGGCACCCAACGCATGTTCTACGGCTCGATCCGCGAGGCCACCGCGGGCCTGCATCCGTTGCTGGCCAACCGCGTTCGCTACTCCCGCAACCAGCCCGCCAACGCCAACCTGGTGCATATCGTGATCGTCGTCGATGGCGGCCTGCTGGAGGCCGAAGAGGATCAACTTCGCGAATCCGGTTACGAAGGCGTGACCATTATCGACTTGTGCGGCTACGCACCGCGTTTGGCGGTTTCGCGTGGTATCAAGATGGTCGTCGAGAACGGTGAATGCGTCGGTCGCGGTGCCACCGGCAACCAGGAGCGTTTCGCGCTCATCGATCGGATCAGCGCGCAACAGGCCCAGCAGGTCGCGCGTCGGCTCGCGCCCTATCGTGCGGCGACTCAGCGCAGCAGCGATGTCGAACACGATGACGCCGAAGTGATCTCGACCTGGACCCAGCTGATGAAGCTCGGCGATATCGGCACCTTCAATCCCGAACACGCCTGGCGTCCGCGCTACGGTCGCGAGCGGCTGCGCGTGCCCTTCGGGGTCGGCGCCGACGGCGCGCCGATCGAACTCGATATCAAGGAAGCCGCCGAAAGCGGTATGGGCCCGCACGGATTGTGCATCGGCGCAACCGGTTCCGGTAAGTCGGAATTCCTGCGCACCCTGGTGCTCAGCCTGCTGGCCACGCATTCGCCGGACCAGCTGAACCTGGTGCTCGTCGACTTCAAGGGTGGTGCGACCTTCCTCGGTTTGGACGGGGTTCCGCACGTCGCGGCCGTCATTACCAACCTGGAGGAGGAAGCAGACCTCGTCGACCGTATGCGGGACGCCCTGGCCGGTGAAATGAACCGCCGCCAGGAAGTGCTGCGTCAGGCGGGCAACTTCGCGAACGTCTCCGAGTACGAGAAGGCGCGCGCCGCCGGCGCCGACCTCGACCCGCTGCCCGCGCTGTTCGTGGTGCTCGACGAGTTCTCCGAATTGCTCACCCAGCACCCGGATTTCGCCGAACTGTTCGTCATGATCGGGCGCCTCGGTCGCTCGCTGCACGTGCATCTGTTGCTGGCCTCGCAGCGCCTCGAGGAAGGCAAGCTGAAGGGCCTGGAGAGCCACCTCTCCTACCGCATCGGTCTGAAGACGTTCTCCGCCAACGAATCCCGCCAGGTCCTCGGTGTTCCCGACGCCTACAACCTGCCCGGCGTCCCCGGCGGTGGATACCTCAAATCCGACTCCGGTGAGATCCAACGATTCCAGGCTGCCTACGTCTCCGGCCCCTACGTCGGTGGCGGTTCCCAGCGCGAGGTCACCCAAGCCGGTGTCGCGGGCGGCGAAATCGACATCAAGGCACGCCCTTTCACCGCGACCCACGTCGACTTCCGCGCGATCGACCGCGTCCCGCTGCCATCGGAGGCGTCGCACGATCCGGAGCCACAGTCCGAAGACGGCGAACAGATCTCCAACCTGAACATGCTGGCCTCCCGCATCCAGGGCCACGGCCGCCCGGCCCACGAGATCTGGCTCCCGCCCCTGGACGAGCCTCCCACCCTCGACCAACTCATCCCGCGCAGCGTGCTCACCGGCGAATACTCCGCTGTCGCCACCCTGCGCGCCCCCATGGGCATCGTCGACCGCCCCTATGACCAGCGCCGTGACCCCTTCGTCGTGGACCTGTCGGGCTCACGAGGCAATGTCGCGGTCGTCGGTGGCCCGCAGTCGGGTAAGTCGACGGCCCTGCGCACCATGATCATGGCGCTTTCCCTCACCCACACCGCCGAACAGGTGCAGTTCTACTGCCTCGACTTCGGTGGTGGCACTCTGGCCAGCCTCGAAGGCCTGCCGCACGTGGGTTCGGTGGCCAGCCGCCTGGACGAGGACAAA
This sequence comes from Nocardia citri, assembly GCF_054065835.1. NCBI lineage: Bacteria > Bacillati > Actinomycetota > Actinomycetes > Mycobacteriales > Nocardiaceae > Nocardia > Nocardia citri. The sequence continues at coordinate 21,828 of NZ_JBSUQM010000018.1, read as the reverse complement.
GTCCGCCGCACCATCGCCGAAATGACCACCGTCGTCCGTCAGCGCGAGGCACGATTCCGTCAGCTGGGCATCGAATCGATGACGGAGTTCCGCCGCCTACGCGCAATGGATCCGGCAAGCAGCCCGGGTGCCGCCGGAGCACACGAGGATCCGTTCGGTGATGTTTTCCTCGTGATCGACGGCTTCAGCTCGATCCGCCAGGACTTCGACCCGCTCGAGCAACCGATCATGAACCTTGCGGTGCAAGGCCTTTCCTACGGCGTACACGTCGTCATCGCGCTCAACCGCTGGGCCGAGGCGCGACCGGCTCTCAAGGACCAGATCGGTACCCGCATCGAGCTCCGCCTCGGCGACCCGATGGACTCCGACCTCGGCCGTAAGTTCGCTTCGCTTGTGCCGCAGGGCCGTCCGGGGCGCGGTATGACGCCGGAATGCCTGCACATGCTGACCGGTCTACCACGCATCGACGGCAGCGCGGATCAGGACAACCTCGGCCAAGCCGTCGCCGACGCGGTCGCGACCATCGCCAGCCTGACCCCGGGCCGCCACGCGCCCGCGGCCAGGATGCTGCCCGAAATGTTGCCGCGCGAGCAGCTGCTGCAGCTCGCTGGCAACTGGCCGTCGCAGGTCGATCCGGACGTCAAGTGCATGCGAATTCCGCTCGGCATCAACGAATCCGAGCTGGCTCCGGTCTACCTCGACTTCAACGAGAGCCCGCACTTCATCGTCATCGGTGATACCGAAAGCGGTAAGACGACATTGCTCCGGTCGATCATCGAGAGCATCGCGGCTTCGAATACACCGGATCAGGCGCGTTTCATCCTCGGCGACTACCGACGGTCGATGCTGGGCCTCGTGCCCGACGGCTACCTCGCCGGATACGGTTCCACCGCACCGCAATTCACCCAGAACATGGCCGATCTTGCCGCCTATGTCGCACAGCGGACGCCGGGCCCGGATGTCACGCCGCAGCAGTTGCGCGATCGCTCCTGGTGGCGCGGTCCGGAGTTGTACGTCATTGTCGACGACTACGACCTGGTCGCCTCCTCTAGCGGAAATCCGGTGTCGGCATTGCTGGAACACCTGCCACATGCCCGTGACCTCGGTTTCCATGTGATCATCGCGCGCCGCTCCGGTGGTGCCAGCCGGGCCATGTACGAAGCGACGGTGGCGCGCATGAAGGATCTCGGTTCGGCCGCACTGGTAATGAGCTGCAATAAGGACGAAGGCGTGCTCTTCGGTACTACCCGACCCGGTATCAAACCGCCTGGGCGAGGAACCTACGTCACGCGCAATTCCGAGGGCTTGATTCAGCTGGCCTGGATGCCTCCGGCCGAGTGATGTCAGCTGTCGATCTGGTCGTCACCGACACCCGCATATGGGCGCGCGGCCCGGCCACACATTGGGATGTGCCGCCCTCGGTGGTGCTCGGCAGCAATGGGGATCTCGTTGTCGGCGAGCCACTTACGCCGCCGACACAGGTCAGCTCCGCCGTCCAGTACGTCGCGGCGGACCGGATCGCGTTGCTGCCGCGCGTGCCGAGCTTGGCCGAGGTGATATCTACGCAGGTCGGCACCGTAATGCGCAACCTCGGCGTCCCGGTGCCGTGTACGCAGATCACTGTCGTCTGCCCGACCGAATGGGGCGGTCGTCGGCGAGCGGTATTCGCCGAGGCCGCCCGCCGCTTCGCCGCGGATGTGGTCTGCGAGGATATGGCAATTCGCGCGGTGGTCGCCGATGTCGGCGCCGCGCGTAGCCGCCGAACGGTCGTCTTGGAATTCGGCCCGCTCTCGACCACCGCGTCCGCCGTGGTGCGCAGCCATCAGGGCATTCAAATCGAATCATGTGAGCACGAACCGAATCTCGCGGTTGCCGATATCGAGCCGGAATCAAGTGCCTTCTACGATCTATGCGAGCTTATCGATCGTGTACTCGCTGGTCAGCCCGCCGATATCGGTCAGGCCGTCGGGACGTCCGATCCGGCGAAGCTGGACCTGATCCGCTCGGCGGTGCAACAAGTCTGCACTCAGGCGATCGAAGTGCGTCCGATCGCGGGCGCGGATCTGGTGCGTGGCCCACAGCAGGAGCCGGAATATCAGCCCGAAGTAGCGCCGCTGCCGGCCACCGAGTGGATGCAGCCCTTGCGTCAGCGAGCGGCAGCGATGCAGCCGGCGGGCCGAAATACCAAGGCCTATGCGATCGCTGGTATCGCCGGAGTGCTGGTGGTCGCCGCGGTTACTGTGGGTGCTGTCTTCGCATTCAGTGGCTCGGACGACAAACCTGCGGTTGCGGCACCGAGCACACCAGCGGCACCGGCTACACAGCCACCGAGCGTGCAACCATCGACGACTCCGAGGTCATCCTCGGAAACCGTTGGCCGCGTACGCTTTCAGATCCCAGCAGGTTGGCGCCTGACACAGGCTATCGACCCCAGCAAATCGCGAGTCGACCTCGTCCCGTCGGACGGAACCCGCGCCCGCATCACCCTCACCCAGACCCCCGTCGCCCCAGGCACCGGATACGAGCAAGTAGCCGCCGACCTCGAAACCCAAATCAAGCAACAGCCCAACGGCAAACAGAGCGATCTGAAGCGCGACGTCGTCTTCGGTGGCAAATCCGGCCTCGCCTACACCGAACAACCAGGCGACGGATCGACGGTGAGCTGGCATGTGCTGGTAGAACACGGACTTCAGGTCAGCACCGGCTGCCAGTACCTCGCTGGCTTTGAGCCCATCAAACAACCCTGCGAACAGTTCGCGGCCTCGATACAGGTCAGTCCGTGACGGTGTTGTCCTAGTATGGTTTCGCGGTTTCACCGCACTCAGCGCATAAACTATTCGTGGCCCCCGGCAATCGCCGGGGGCCACGAATAGTTCGTGTCGGAACTCAGAAGAGGCCGGCCAGGGCAGTGTCCGTTCCCTGCAATTCGGAGTTCCCCTTGTCGACCAGCGTCGCGGCACCGCTCAGCGTCGTGTTCAGCTGGACGACGTGCTGGTTCCAGGTCGTCTGGTACTGCTCGAAGGCCTCCTTGGCCTGACCGCCCTGCGTGTCGAAGAATGCCTTGACCTTCTTTTCGAACGCCTCGAGCTCGTTCCGAATGTTCTCGGCGCGGTTGAGGATCTGGCGGGCACCGTCCGCAACGCCGTCGAAATTAGCGGAGATCGGCTTGTCCATGCTCATTTTTCGGACTCCTATGTTGCGTGATTCTGGAAATTAGACTGCGGGCAGGTCGAGGCTGGAAACCTGCGTCTGGATTTTTGAGGCGAAATCGTGCGTCTGATCCGAGAACTGGTTGCTCATCTTGAGCAGGTTGTCGGCGGTCTGCATCAACTGGTCATTCATCTTGGAGGCCTGGTAGTAGTACCGCTCCATGAAGGCATTGAAGGCATCGCGGGCCGCGCCTTGCCAGTTGGCGCCGTTCGTGACGTTGTCCTCATCGCTCTTCAGCTGACTGATTGCGGCGTTCAGGCTGTTGTGCTGCTCCATGAACTCCTTCGCCTTCGCATTGATACCCTCGGTATCCGCAACGAAATTCCCTGGTGAAGTCATCGCTTCTGCTCCTGGTCCTGGTTCTGGTCAACGTCCCGAGTGCGAGTTGACCTCGTTCATATGATTGGACGCGTCCTCGGCTCGCTCGGTTCCATCCAGTTCGAAAGAATCTGGCAGATCCATCGCAACGCACGGGCGCTGTAGCTTTGTCGACCGGCTACGTCACGGTCGGAGGGCCGCATATATCCCCCCGGATGCCTTGGACCGCAATGTCGTCGTTTCGGTCGCCACCAGCACACCGATCCCCTCCTTCCCCCTTCGCGGCCACCTGAACTGGCGAGTGGGCTGGCTGCGAATACCCTACCGAACAGCGCAGTGTTGCGTCTACAAGACCGATCCCGGCTCGTTGAGACTGTGGATCATGTCCGCCGGGCTACTTGACGACCTTGGCAACCGACGGAACCATCTTGTCCACCAGCGTATCCGGGGACTGTCCGGTCCACACCTGGAAGGCCTGCACGGCCGACGGCTCATCGACCACAACGATCTTCGCATTGCTGGACAGAATGCTCCCCGGCAAGCCACGCAGGCCACCGTTCCCGGCTTGGCTGTCGTTCCGCAGCACGATCACGACCTCGGAATCGATATCCGCCGAATAACCTGCGGCCGACAGCGATCGGGGCGACTTCTCGTCGCCGACGGCCTTGTATTTGGTGCTGTATACGAAGCCGAGGTTCTGCAGGAACTTGGATTGATCGCTGGGATTGAGTACTACCGAGAGCGTCGAGTTGCCGAAATTGAATGCGGTGACGGTCTTTCCTGAGAATTGCGGATTGGCGTTCCGTGCTTCGGCCACCTTGTCGCCACCACCACCCGAGTCGGATCCACTGTTGGTGAGGAAAAAGGTTCCAGTGGCGACGGCGGCAATGACGACCACGGCGAGCGCCGCAGGTATCAGGAATCGGCGGATGCCTGATCGAGCGGGATTATTTCGCTGTGTCGCGACAAGGCTATGGTCGGTATTCTCATGCTGCGCGAATCCGGTAGTGGGAGTGCCGGTTCGGGTGTGGTAACCGGTGCCGGCGGCGTAGGGATCCCCGGCGACCGGCATGGTCGGGTTAGTCGAATATCCCCCGGTGGGTATGCGGTTATCGGTCGAGTACCCGGCCTCCGGTGCACGGCATTGCGTGCCATAGAGGGCAGCCTCGGCGGCCTGGGTGAACTCGCGGCACGTCGCATAGCGCTGTGCTGGCTCCTTGGCCATCACCGTCTCGATCACCGCGTCCAACGCGGGCGGTAGACCTGGTCGGATCGCGCTCAATTTCGGCGGTGGCTCGTGCAGGTGGCCCATCATGACCACGGCCGGCATGGTCGACGGATACGGGTTCTGTCCGGTCAGCAGCTTGAAGAACGAGCAGCCGAGACTGTAGATATCGGCGCGGGAGTCCAGGCTGGTTCCGACCAACTGCTCGGGCGATGCATAGGCGACGGTGGCCATGAAATTGCCTGTCGCGGTGAGGTCTTGGCCGTCCTCGGACGATTTCGCGACGCCGAAGTCGGTGAGCAGTACGCGTTCCTCATCGCCCTCCTCGGCGGCGGAGAGCAGGAAGTTCGCCGGTTTCACATCTCGGTGCAGCAGCCCGCGTCGGTGCGCGTAGTCGAGCCCTTTGCCCACCTCGGCCACGATCCGCAGGGCGCGTTGCGGGGTCATCACCGAGGGCCCCTTTTTGGCCTCGTCCGAGGCGTCGACGCCGTCGACGTACTGCATAGCAATCCACAGCTGGCCGTTCTCCTCGCCTCGGTTGTACACCGCGACGATATTCGGATGATCGAGCCCGGCGGCCAGATTCGCTTCGCGCTCGAAGCGGGCGCGGAATTCATCATCGGTGGACAGATCGGCACTGAGAACCTTCAACGCGTCACGACGGGGGAGGATGGGGTTCTGGGCCAGGTACACCGTGCCCATACCGCCGCTGCCGAGAGCTTGAAGTACCCGGTAGCCGCCTACGATTGCACCGGGCCGCAACGCCATTCGGTCCTCCTCGATGATGTCGAACGCCCGAACACGCGAGCCTCCGTCAGAAATCTAGCAAGTCGCCGGTGGGTATTTCGACTCGCATCCGAACGTCCTCAACGGCTCTGCAGCAGGACATACTGCGCGCAGACCTTCTGATGCAGATCCTGCGGTTGCTTCCCGAACGCCTGCACGACGTATCGATCGACCTGGAACATACACAGATTCATCGAGCCGGTCGGATTCTTCTCGGTTACCCCGTCCGCGAAACATTGGACGTGTTCGCCGAGCCCGGCCGGTGCACCGATCATCTTCTGATCGGGCTTCAATGGCTGCCACTTCGCCCAGAGGTCCTCGGCATCCTTCAGTGATTTGGTTCGGAAGACGACGGCATCCCCGAACGACACCAGATCGACGCCGTGCTCCTCCAACTCCGGCAATGTGGTTTGTCCGGCATTCATCAATGACACCGTCCCGCGGCCGCTGAATACACCGTCGGGCTCCGCGCGGATCGGTCTTTCCGGACTGCTGGGGATGGTGCGGCCGAGCAAACCCTGCGGGTCGAGCGGGATACGGGAGAGTTCGGCCGCCGAAGTCGGCTGGAACTCGTCGAGTAGCGGGAGTTGCACACCGAGCATCTTCTCGACCTGCGATGTCAATGCCGGCAGATCGGGCGCCGAGGTATCGTCCACCACTTTGATGTAGACGACGTACCGGTCGTGCACTGTCCACGAGCCGACCGAGGAGATGCCAGGCCGCCAATGTGCGTTCGTATTCGGCTGCGCGATCCGAACAGGCTGATTGTCGACGTTGTAGGTGAAGTCGTCGTGTTCGAGGGTCGGTCCGACTGCCGACGCGGTTTGCGCATCCGGGAACATGAGCACCGCGACGCTCAGCGTTCGCCGCTTGTCCTCCTGCGCACCTCCGGTTCGCCATGCATTGACCCAGCCCGCGACCAAGTCCTTTGCGACATCATCGAAGGTGTCGTTTATGACGAGGCTGCCGAGGGTCTTTCGGTTGAGGACAATATGAGTCGCGATGCCCCAGGCATCCTCGACGTAGGAGGAATCGGCTTCGTACGGCAGCGCCACGTAGTCGGCCAGTCGCTGTGCCTCCCGCGTCCGAGCTTGTTTGTCGCTCTTGGCATTACCCATCTGGCGCGGCTTGGTCTGATAGTTGCCGACGTCGAGCTTCGACACGTCCGGCTCGACGCGGACCGGCTGTCCGGTCACCTGCGAGCCGCATCCCGCAGATACGGTAGCCAACGCCGCGGCCGTGCACAGCGCCACCGATATTCGAACCACGGTCGGCCTCGTAGCGAGCTTCATGCCCTCCCCTAACGCCCGTAAGCGAGTAACTTGTATTGCGCAGCGGCCTTTTGATACGCCTCTTGTACGTTGGTTCCCTCGACCTTTGCGACGAATCTGTCGTACGCGAGATAGCACACCGGCGGATAACGGAGTGTGGAGGTCTTTTTGTCCTTGGTGTCGAAACACTTCACGCCGGGCATGTTGGGTGGCGCATCGATCGAACGGTATCCATCGGATTTTTGATCGATCAGCGCGGCGATCAAGCGGACGGTGCTGTCGACATCACGAGTGCGAAAGACCTTCTCGCCAGAGTATGCGACCAGATCGACGCCCGCGTCATCGAAGGCGGCTTTGGTGAGTACCGGGAAGTTTTCGGCGGGCAGTGCGCTGCGTGCGGTCATCAGCCTCGTCCGATCGATCCCGGATATGCTCATCTGCCGATCTTCGAGCGGCAGGGTCCTACTGAGTAGGCCGTCCACATCGAGCGGCAGGGACCCGAGCTGATCGATCGGTGTCGGCGAATAGTTCTTCAGTGCCTCGATACTTTTGGTAAACGCCGCCTGGGTGAACGCGATAAGCGGTGCAGTGTCGACAGGTTCGCTGACCGGATCGGTGATGTAGACGTATAGCAGCATGGTGTCATGTGCGAGGAAGGAATCCAGGGTCCGCTTGCTGGGAGACCATTTCGCACGGGCGGTCGGGTGCCCCGGGATCGTCACGCTGTCGCCGGGAACCACCTCCGCCTGACGGTCGGCAAGGCGTCGGGCCGCAGTCTCGGCCTTGGCCGCATCCGAGAATCGAAGCGTATCAATAATTACCGAGCCGCCGACCCACGGGTTTTTGCGGCGCTCGCCGGATGATTCCCACCCGGCGACCAGCCCTTGCGCGAGGTCGGGGAACTCGTTGTCCGTGATCGACGCCATGGTTGCCGGGGATTTCAGGGTGGTCCGCCCATCAACCGATGCCAGACGCTGGAAAGTGAACTTCCCGTCTATTTCGAAAGGTAGCGGTATCGAGTTTCCGATCCGTACCGACTCCAGGTTGGCTCCCGAGTCCGCCGTACGCGTGGATTCCATATCGCGCGGCGTTGTCGGATAGTTGCCGGAGTCCAGTTCGGCTACGTCGATGACCGGGGTGGTCGTGTCCTTGGTGTCACCGCAGGCGGCGGCCGCAGCGAGGGCCACCGCGACTATGGCGTACAGGCTGTGTCGGAATCGCATGGTCGGCCTCACTCGCTCTTGGCCAGGATTGCGTACTGAGCGGTGGCGCGCTGATACAGCACCGGATCAAGATTTCCGGTGAATGTTCTCCCGATGACGACGGCCGCGTACCTCCCATGGACCACCACGCAAAACTGGTCGTAATTCCTTGTGTCGTCTCTGGTATCGAGCTTGACGCAGCTGACATCGGGCAGGCCCGGTGGCGACGCGATGATCTCGTCGTTCTTACCAGTCTTTGCCAGGACGGATTGCAGGTGGAAGGCGCCGGACAGGTCACGCGCGCGATAGATGATCGCGCCACGGCGTCCGACGAGATCGACTCCGCTGTCGTCGAATGCCTTCCGCACCTCGATCGGATTGCGTTCGAAGTGCAGTTCGCCGGACGGTTCGAAATAGCCGAAATCAGTCTTGCCGATGAACGGGTCGCTGAAGTCCGGGGCCTCGGGCAGCGCGCGGCGCATGATGTTGTCCGGATCCGTCGGCAGGTCGAGCAGGTCGTCCAGTGGTACCGGCTTCTGCTGGTCCAATCGAGCGATCTGGAGGTCGACGGCCTTAACGATATTGTTCGCGACCCTGGCCTGATCCGGTTCGGGGAGAGCAGCATTCGTCACGATCACATATGGACCGTGCGCGATGAACGAAGTCACGGTCTTGTCGTCGGTGGAGGAGGCCCGAGCATCCGGATGACCCGGGATCACCACCGGATGACGGCCCGGATTGCTGTTGGTGAGCTGATCGAACTGGTCGGCGGCGGCTCGCCCGGCTGTGTCGGTCGGGAAGCGCAGTACCGAGATGATCAGTTTCTTGCGACTGCGCAAATTACCGTTGGTGCCGGAAACATACACTCCCGCAAGGAGATTGTTGTCGGCCGCGACCGGGCGATACAGTTCGGGGAAGGACCTCTCGCTGATCATCGAATCGGCATTCGACATAAATGTCTGATTCGCGGTCACGCTGATTTCGCTGTCGATCTCGAATGGATGAACCAGATAGTTGAGCATCCGGCGCGCTTCGATCATCCGCAAGTCGGGAATGGTGGTGATGTCTGGTGCGTAGGCAGTTGGTTCGGGGGCGTAGGCCCCGGTCTTCAATGTCGCCACATCGACCCGGGCCAGTCCCGGCCCTGGTTGTCCTGTCACGGTCGTCGAACAACTCACGCTCGCTGCGGTTGCTGCGGCGAGTAGTGCGACGAACCCGCCTCGATACCTCATACTTCCCCCCGTTCCGGATGTGCGTTTTCCCCGTTTGCGGACTCCTCGGGGGGATCCTACTTCACACCTGTCATCAGCGTCCTAGCCGCTTTGGGCAGGGCTGTGACTTGCGCGAACCACTTCACCTGCGCTTTGAGCACCGGCACAAGCTTTTCCGGCAGTTCCACTTCCGAACCTGCGGTTGTTGCCTCAGCCGAGCCGAAGCTGACGAAGCCGGTGATGAAATCCGGTGCTACTGCCTAGAATCGATCGAGTTCGATGGCCCGGTGCAGATCCGAGTCTTACCGCTGGGTCTGTCGGCTCAAAGGCTGTTGGCGAGCAGTGCGTATTGCGCGGTCACCTTCTGCCGCACATCCGGCTCCTTATCGCTGGTGACCACACCGACGTACCGCTTGTATGGAACATAGCAGCGGTACTTGTACTGACGCTCTGTGTCACCTTTGCTGTTGAGCTGCAAGCACTTCGCGCCCGGAACATCCTTGGGTGCATCGATCGGGTCGAAGGTATCGCGGACCTCATCGATCAGTCCGTCGATGAACTTCTGCGCGGCCGGATAGTCGCGAACACGGGTGACCGAACCGTTGTCGACGATGGCGAACTTGTCGACCCCGACGTCGTCCACCAGCTGCTGGGTCTTGGACTCGTCCTCGGCCGACTGGACGAAGTAGCTCGGGCCGTAGACCGCGAAATTATCGGCATTCGGGGTGTGTCCACGACGATCCGCGACCACTACGCGCGCGAGCATGCCCTCTGGATCGATCTTCAGGCTGCTGAATTTGTCCTGCGGGGTCGCCTGGAACTTGTCCAATGCGCGGACCTGGGCATCCAGCGTTTTCTCGACCCAACTCAGCAGGTCGGGACCGTCCGCGCGGGGCCGCCCGACGAATAGCGAGATGACGAATTCCTTGTGCGCCATGAAGGTTCCGATATTCGGAATGCCCGGTCGCCAATGGATGTAGGCGTCCGGGTATTTACTCGACGGCAGCTTGCGGTTGTCGGGGGAGATATTGATATCGGCGTCCTCGAGTTCGCGCGCGGCGAGCTTCGCGGTGGCCTCGTCCGGAAAGCGGAATACGACATTGGTGACCGCGGTGGTGTCGGCCGACGGCCGGGTCTGACCGGGCGGATCCGGTTTATCCGAACCACTGCTGGCGTACCCGGTGAGGTAGTTGCGGTTCACCAGCACCGGCTTGGACGCGGACGCAACATGTTCGACGGCATCGTCGATGCTGCGGAGCACCTTGCCTTCGCGTCCGTAGGTTAGCGACGGGTCGATCTTCGAACTGGCGACCACGGCCTCCGACATCCGCATGCCCTCGACCAGCGCCCCGTTGGAGCCCGCGTCCCGGTCGTATCGGTGTCGATCGACCGGATAGGTGCCGACCTCGAGTTTGCGTACGTCCTGTTCGGCCGCCAGCGGCGTACCCTGCACGCCGCTGCACCCGGCCAGCACTCCGGTCACCGCGATACAAGCCACCGCGAACGCGATGCGCGAAGTCCCAACCATGACAGGCCCCTCGTTCCTCCCGATGTGCATCTGAAGTTACCGGACGGACGCCGGGGACGGGGACCCCTTAGGGCTTGGATTGCAATACCCTTGTCGATGTGGCGACGACCCCGCAATGCGCACCGCTGGAAGGCCGATACCGTTGAAGGATCGGCAGGTTGAGGTCGTTGTCGGAGGTCACGCCGTCGCCCGGGTCGCGGGTGCGGTGATGGTCGTCGCCCATCGTGGGCCTGCGCGCCTGACGCCGGACGCACCCGCCGTGGTCGCGTTGGAATCGCTGGCGCAGCTCGTGCGCGAGGCCGCCGAACAGCATTCGGTGGGGCCGGGCGCACTGGTCGCGCGGGCGGCGACCCGCTGGCTGATGACCCATGCCGAACAGATCAGTCCCGGTGTGCCGATCGATTTCGGCATTCTGTGCGCGGCCGAGACCGGCGGGATCGCGGTCTTCCTGCACGGTGCGGTCACCGCGGTGCTCGCCGGTGACGGAACGCTCGAGCGCTATCGAGGTAGCGATGCGGCCTTCACGGTTGACCGGGTCGCGACGGTGCCCGCGCGGGCGGTCGCGCTCTTCGTTGATGACCCCAAGGGCCGCATTCCGGATCTGCCCGCCGAGCGCGGGATCGGTTGGTTGGTCGAGGGGATCGCGCAGGCCGGGGGCGCGATCGTCTGGTCGGATGCGGTGCGCGGCCGGTCCGAACCGGTGCGTCCCGAGGGCGCGCATCGACCGCCACCGCCGACTGCGCGCATCGACTCGGGCCCGACCCGGCGTCCCGAGCCCGAACCGGAGCTGGGGACCGAACCACATCTGACCGAGACCCGCGCCTCGACCGCGATGCTCGATTCGGTCCAGGAACAGCAACCGGTCGACCCGCACCACGCGCCGACCCAAATGGGTGGCACCAATCCGGCTCCGCGCCCCGATCCGGATCTGCAGCGCAGGCTGGAAGCCACCGCGAAGGCCACCGCACTCACTGTCAAGGTGATGGGATTCAAGTGCGCGCGTGCACATCCCAGCGATCCGCGCTCGGCGTTCTGCACGGTCTGCGGAATGCCGGTGGATCAGACGCAGCAGCTGATCGAGGTAGTCCGCCCGCCGCTCGGCATGCTGGTCCTCGACGACGGCATGACCTACATGCTGGCCGCGGACGCGGTCCTCGGCCGTGATCCGGAACATTCCGAACAGGCTCGCCGCGGCATGGTGCCGTTGAAAGTCGAGGACTCCTCGGGCGGCATGTCCCGTGCACACGCCGAGGTGGTGCTGGTGAATTGGGATGTGTCCCTGGTGGACCGGGGTTCTACCAATGGCACTCGCACCCGCCTACCCGGTTATCGCGACTGGATCCGCCTGCCACCCAACCAGCCGACGGTCCTGATACCCGGCACCGAGATCATGATCGGCAACCGGGTGCTGCGATTCGAGCCCGCCGCACCCCCGCCGTTCGGCTGATCAGGAATACCGCGACATGCAGGTGTGCTCGCCGTTGAGCACTCCGGCGCGGAAGGCGTCGACCCGGGAGAATCCACTCGGCACGGTCTTGCCCTCGATATCGCTGGCCGCGAGCCCATCGGCCAGGAGTCCGGATACCGCCTCGTCGAGATCGCCTGCGGCCAGGACGATATCGCCCTGCGCTTGGCTGCGACCCGGCTGCGCGAGCTTGCCGGTGACCACGCCCGACAGACAGGCCGCGCGCAGTCCGGTCTTCGCGCCGACCAACTGCTGACCATTGCTCTGCTGGACGGCCAGGGTGTAGCGCGAAATGAAGACGATGTAGCCGTTGTAATCGCCGGTCACCTTGAGTGGCAACGGATCGTTGTTATCGGCGTTGGAAGTGCCGCGCTGCGCGAGCGCGGACACATCGGTCGCGATGGTGTTCTTGGCCGGACAATACGAAACCGGCGGTGTGGCGACGCCGTTCTTGCAGTCGATCTTCGCGCCGGAGTAGTCGTAGGTCGGCGCCTGTTTCAGCGGCAGGATCGCGGCGAGTGCCTTGCTGAGCTCGACCAGAGTGTCCTTGTCGATCGGATTCTCGCCGTGGCCGGGATCGTCCTTGAAGGTCTGCGGCAAATTGCCGCGGCGGCGCTCGATCTCGTGCATATCAATGGCCTTGCACCCTTTCGGACCATCGGTGAAACCGATCTGCACGGCCGTGACCCGCTCGAATGCCGAACCGTGCACGCTCTCCGGATCATCCGGATTGGAGTCCCGAATGGCGACGGTCGCGGCCAGCACCGAGTTCAGGCCATCGGAGGTATTGATGGTGAAGTGCTTGGATTTGCCTTCGGCCACATGGCGAATGAACGCACCCGAGAAGCAATCGGCCTGCTGCTCCTTGACGATCACCGGATCCTTCGTCTGCACGATTTTCGCCAAGGTCTGGATGGCGTGTCCGTATTCATGGGCGAGCACCATGATCACGGCCATCTTGCCGAAGGTGTCCTCGATCGTCGGCAACAGCACCGAGCGGTCCCAGCCGATCGAGTTGTCGAGTCGACAGTACGCGGCGTTCACCAGGTGATAGGTGGATTCCTTACAGAAATCGAGCGATTGGCTGCGCGGCGCCTTCGCGCTCCAGGAGATCAGCTTGTCGACCGGCTTGAACTCGCCCTCGAAATCCTTGCTGTATTCGGCACGCCAATATGTCTGGATATCGTCGATCGCATTGAGTGCCAAGGCATCCACCTCGCCGCTGTCCCCGTTGATCGCGGTGAGTGAGGTATCGGGGACGCTGGGGCGCGGTCCGCTCGGACCGCTCGTGGTGGGCAGTCCGGCGACCTTGAATGGATCGTCGTAGACCGAAACCGCTCGACCGTGCACCGCACGAGTGCAGCCCGCCAACATCGCGATTACGCATACTGCTACGGCAATGACCGCGGTCGCTCGGAGTTTCGGCAAGGCTCCCCCTAGTCGGCCGGTCGTACGTTCATAACGGTCTCCGGATCGGGGCAAAAGGCGCATCGGGGGCACCGCCGAAGTCCGGGTGATGGAATAGTATCCGCTGCATGTCTTTACCGGGGGCGCAGACCATCACCGTGCGCCATGATGGAACCGAACGGGTCTTCGATTCGAATCAACAGGTCACGATGGGTCGCGCACCGGAAGTGACATTGTTCGTGGACAGCCCGCTGGTCTCGCGAGTGCATGCGACGCTCGCGTGGCAGGGGAACAGCTGGGTACTCACCGATAACGGCAGCACCAACGGCGTTTTCGTGGATGCGCGGCGATTGAGTCAGCCGGTGCCGATCAATCGGCCGACGCAGGTGCGGCTCGGCGATGCGATCAGTGGTCCGCTACTGCATCTGCTGCCCGTGACGCCGTCGGCCCGGCCGCGGCCGCAGGTCGCGCAACCGCCTGTGTCGCAACCGCAGTCGTCGGTGCCGCCGGGTTATCAGCATCCGCGGCGGGCACCACAGACACCGCCGCCATCCCAGCAGCGTCCGGAACAGCACCTCCAGCAACCACCTTCGCAGCAGCGCCCGGAACAGCCGCCGTCGCAGCCGCAGCTCCAGCAGCCACCGCCCTCCCAGCCGCAGCGGCCGAACGTCAATACGACCTTCAAGGCCGACTCCTCGATGCTGCCGCCGGTTCGCTCGCGCCCGTCCACCTCGCCGATCGCCAGGGCCGACCGATTGCCGCCGGGCGGGCTGAACATCGGTCGTACCTCCGACAACCAGATCGTCGTCAACGATCCGCTGGCCTCGCGCAAGCACGCGCGACTGGTCGCATCCGCCGAGGGCCTGACCATCGAGGATCTCGGCTCGGCCAACGGCACCTTCGTCAACGGCCATCGTGAGCAGCGCACGGTGCTGCGCGAGCGCGACATCATCACCATCGGCAATATCGACTTCGTCGTCCAGCAGGGCACGCTGGTGCATCGGCAGAAGCCGGTCGCCGAACAGGGCCTGCACGTGCACGGCGTCGGCTTCACCGTCGAGGGCAATAAGCAGCTGCTCGTCGATGTGAATATGCAGGCGGGGCGGGGCACGCTCACCGCGCTGATCGGCCCCTCCGGCGCGGGCAAATCGACGTTGTCGAAATTGATCGCGGGCACCACCCACCCTTCCGGCGGTGTGGTCACTTTCGAGGGCCGCAACCTGCACGCCGAATACGAGGCACTGCGTTCCCGCATCGGCATGGTGCCGCAGGACGATGTGCTGCACCGTCAGCTCACCGTGCGCCAGGCGCTCGGCTACGCCGCCGAACTGCGACTGCCGCCGGACAACTCGAAGGCCGACCGCCGGCAGGTGATCGACGGTGTGCTGAAAGAACTTTCGCTCACTGAACACGCCGATACCAGGGTGGACCGGCTCTCCGGTGGTCAGCGCAAACGCGCGTCGGTGGCGTTGGAACTGCTGACCGGTCCGTCGCTGCTGATCCTGGACGAACCGACCTCGGGTCTGGATCCGGCGCTCGACCGTCAGGTGATGGTGATGCTGCGCGAACTGGCCGATGCCGGGCGCACCGTCATTGTGGTCACACACTCGGTGGCCTGCCTGGACATGTGTGATCAGGTGCTGTTGCTCGCGCCCGGTGGCAAGACCGCCTTCTGCGGTCATCCGGCCAGCGTCGGCGCGGCCATGGGCACCAGTGACTGGGCGGAAATTTTCGGACGGGTCGCCGCGAATCCGGATCAGGCATTCGCCGCGTATCGGTCCCGGCTGGCCTTCGCGCCACCGCCGCCACCGCCCGCACCGCCGCGGCAGGGATCGGCGGGCAGTCCGCCGCAATCCGGGCGCGCCAAACAGTTCTCCACCTTGGCGCGACGACAGGTGCGGTTGATCTTCGCCGACCGCGGTTATCTGGCGTTCCTGGTGATCCTGCCCTTCATCCTCGGTGCGCTGTCGCTGGTGGTGCCGGGCCGTAACGGTTTCCAGAGCGGTCCGCTGGAGCAGGTGCAGAGCGGCAACGAGACGCTGTTCGTCCCGTCCGGCGGCGGCGAGACCCAGCAGCTGCTCGTCGTATTGATTCTGGGCGCCTGCTTCATGGGGTCGACACTGACCGTGCGCGATCTGGTCGGTGAGCGCACCATCTTCTATCGCGAGCGCGCGGTCGGGCTGCTGCCCTCGGCGTATCTGCTCGCCAAGATCGCGGTGTTCAGCATTACCTCGTTCCTGCAGGCGGCGGTGCTGGTCGGCATCACACTGGCCGGTAAGAAGCCGCCGCTGAAGGGTTCGGTTATCCCGAGCGGGCCCGCCGAGCTGTATCTCGATATCGCGTTGACCGCGGTGTGCTGTGTGGTTTTCGGCTTGTTGCTGTCCAGCCTGGCGAGGTCCAACGAACAGGTCATGCCGATGCTCGTGGTGATGATCATGGTTCAGCTGGTCATGGCGGGTGGTCTGATTCCGGTGACCCACCGGGTAGTGCTCGAACAGATCTCGTGGCTGTTCCCGTCGCGCTGGGGCTATGCGGCCGGGGCGTCGACAGTGGATATCCGAACTCTGTTCGCGAACGCGCAACCCGACACACTGTGGCAACACGAGCCGAACATCTGGTATCTCGATATCGCTCTGCTCGTCGCGATTACCACGGTATTGGCGATCATCACTTGGCGTCGGCTGCGGTTGCGGAAGTCGAACTCGGCGTGAGCGAGCGTAGCGAGCGAACAATCGACACAGTCGAGCGTAGCGAGCGAACCATGCCACAGCACGGCGGGCCTTCCGAAGGAACCGAGCGCCGGCGAGGTGGCGTCGGGCGGACCTGTTCCAGCGGGCTATCACCGGATGCGGTGAGCGTATCGCTGACACAGCAGGCACACTTATGCCTGTGACGGTGCGAGTTGGGGCAGTACATCTCGGGTGGGATGTGGTGTCCGTTGCCGCGGGCGGCGGCGGAACACCGATCCGCCCGGTGCAAGTAGAAGGTACATACACGCCGCCGGCATATCTGCTGGCGGATTCGTCGGGCGGGCTGCATACCGCCGGAATGGAGCGCCAGCGCCCGGATCTGGGGATGGCGATCGCCGATGTGCGCGACATCCTCGGCCATCCGCAGATCGTGGTGGCCGGTGCGACCTGGCCCGCCGAACTGGTCTTCCGTGCCCGCATGTACAACCCGCTGGCGGCCGTCGGCAAATATCTGCGCGGTAAACCGGATCTGGTCGCGCTGCCCTTCCCGGACGGCTGGCCCGATGCGAAGGTCGATGTGTACGTCGACCTGGTCGAACGGCTGGACGTCACGGTCGAGCCGCTGCCGGAAAGTGTTGCGCTGTCCGGATATGTGCGCGCCCTCGGGTTGGTGCGCGCGCCGGACGATCGCAATCCGCACGGCATCGGCGCGACGGGGGTGTACTCCGACGGGCGGACCATGCTGGTCGTCGCAGTGCACGGCGACGATGAGCAGCCGACGGAATCGGTCGACGTGCCGGTCACCGCGGAGGCTATGCGCGATGCGCGCTCGGCCGACAATGTGGTGATCGAGGTGATGGCCGCAGCCCGCTCGATCGGCGCGGACACCTCGACGGTGCTGCTGTCCGGCAATGTCTGCTTCAACGACGCGCTGCGGTTGGCGTTCCAGAACCATCTCGGACACCGGTTGCACGTGGCCGATCACCCGATGCACGCGCTGGTGCTCGGGGCCTCGCACCTGCTGGTCACCGATAACGAGAACGGCGAGCCGGAGTCAGCGGGCCGACATGCCGAGCTGGCGCCAGACCCGCGGGCGCGGCAGGTGGACTCCGCGCAGTATCAAGCCGAATCGGCACAGCAGCAGGCGCTTTCGGCGCAGCGACAGGCGGAGGCGGTGCAGGGGCGGTCGGATGTGTCGCCTCGTTCGGGGCAAGCGCCAGCGCGTTCTGATCAGGGGCCGGGCCGTCCGGAGCAAGGTCCGACCCATCCTGAGCAGGGGTCGGGCTGTCGCGACGCCGCGCAGGCGCATCCGCCGGTTGTGCCGTACGGGCCTGCATATCCGCCCCTGCAGCCGTCGACCGAGCCGACAGGTGAGGAGCCGACCACCCGGGTCGGCCGGGAGTCCTTGCCGCCGAACCTCGCCGAGTTGGGTAGCAGGTTCACCCGCCCGCCCGGGCAGTATCAGGAAGAGCAGCGGCCCACCGTTATCGGTCGTCCGCCGACGCCCCCCAGCCCGCAGGGACCGGTGCCGCCGCTCGATCCGCGCGGTCCTCACCAACCGCAGCAGGACCAACCCCCGCAGAGCGGTTCGCAATGGCAGCCGCGCGAATCGGACGAGGACGCGGACAAACCGCGCAAGGGCAAACGCTGGGGCAAGTTGTTCGGTGCGCAGGCGGTGGTCGGTGCCGCCGCCTTGGCCGCGATGGGCCTGTCGTCCGGCGCAGACCAGGCCGAACTGGTCGCTTCGGTCACCGCGACACCGGTCTCCTGCCCATTGACCCCGTACGTCACCAATGAGCAGCGTGCGGGCATTGTCGCGGCGCGCGGATACGACCCTGGCCTGGTCTCGGAACTGGGCGAATCCGGATTCGACGCCGCGGGTGTGCAATGCGCTCAGCCGAGCATCGACGTCCCCCGCTACGTGGTCCCCGGACCGCCCGGCGCCATCGACCACGGGCCGCCGATCGAGATCTGACCGGTTTCATACCGCTGGGGCATGGCTGGTATCGTTGCCCGTTGGCGTGTGGAAGTACGTCGAACCCCGGGTCTCCACCGGCCGCCGGGAACGCTCGATTGCACGCCGTGGCTGGCAACACCGACTACAGACAGGGAACCACTGTGCCTACGTACAGCCCCAAGGCGGGTGATGTGACCCGTAAGTGGTACGTCATCGACGCCACTGACGTAGTGCTCGGCCGTCTCGCCGTCCAGGCAGCGAATCTGCTGCGCGGCAAGACCAAGCCGACCTACGCGCCGAACTTCGATGGTGGCGACTTCGTCATCATCATCAACGCCGACAAGGTTGCCATCTCCGGCAACAAGAAGTCGGACAAGCTGATCCACCACCACAGCGGACACCCGGGCGGCCTCAAGTCGCGCACTGTCGGTCAGGTGTTGGAGTCGCGCCCCGATCGTCTCGTGGAGAAGGCCGTCAAGGGCATGATCCCGAAGAACAAGCTCGGCAACGCCATCGCGGGCAAGCTGAAGGTCTACGCTGGCCCGACGCATCCGCACGCCGCTCAGCAGCCCATTCCGTTCGAGATCAAGCAGGTGGCCCAGTGACCGCTCCTGAGGAATTCAACGAGTCCGACGAATACGCAGCCGAGGACGCCGACGTCGAGGTCGTTGAGGAGGACTACGGCTATGAGGCCGAGCCCGCCACCTACGCCCCGATCGTGATCGACCGTCCGGTGCAGACCGTCGGTCGTCGCAAGGAGGCCGTCGTTCGCGTGCGCCTGCTGCCGGGCACCGGCAACTTCGTGCTGAACGGGCGCACCATCGAGGACTACTTCCCGAACAAGGTGCACCAGCAGCTGGTGAAGTCGCCGCTGGTGACCGTCGAGCGGACCGAGTCCTTCGACATCCACGCGCGTCTCGTCGGCGGTGGCCCCTCCGGCCAGGCCGGTGCGCTGCGTCTGGCCATTGCTCGCGCGCTCATCGAGGTCACCCCGGATGACCGCCCCGCCCTCAAGCGGGCCGGCTTCCTGACGCGTGACCCGCGTGCCACTGAGCGTAAGAAGTACGGCCTCAAGAAGGCCCGCAAGGCGCCTCAGTACTCGAAGCGCTGATTTTGGCTGCGTCGGCCACCGACTCATCCGCCACCTTGGAGGTGTCGGAGACAGTAGGGTCGCCGGGGCACCTGCACGAGAGCAGGCTCCCAGCACCGCTGGGCGCCTGCTCTCGTGCTGTATGAACTCGAGGCATTCGCGGGGCACTTACCGGTCGCACAGGCCGCCGCTTTCGGGCATGCCGCGGATCCACCGATGATGGGCGAGGGTATGGGACGTTTGTTCGGCACCGACGGAGTCCGCGGGCTTGCCAATGGCTCACTGAGTCCGGAACTGGCACTACAGGTTTCCGGGGCGGCGGCACAGATCTTGAGTCGCGGCAAGGAGCGCGCGCTCGCCGTGGTCGGTCGCGATCCACGCGCGAGCGGCGAGATGTTGGAAGCCGCGGTGACCGCCGGCCTGACCGCCGCGGGTGTGAATGTGCTTTCGGTGGGGGTACTTCCGACACCCGCCGTGGCGTATCTGACCGGTCTGTACGACGCCTGCCTCGGCGTGATGATCTCGGCCTCGCACAATCCCATGCCGGACAATGGGATCAAGATCTTCGCGGCGGGCGGGCACAAGCTCGAGGACGCGGTCGAGGACCGGATCGAGGCGTTGATTGCCGAGGGCGCGCCAGTGCGCCCGGTCGGCGCGGGGATCGGTCGGGTATTGAACGCATCTGGCGCCAGGGACCATGGGCTGGTCATCCCTGATCAGTACAGCCTGGCCGGAACGCATGAGCGCTACGTGCAGCATCTGGTCGAGGCGACCGGTGAGGATCTGTCCGGGCTGACCGTTGTGGTCGACTGCGCGCACGGCGCGGCCGCCGAGGTCGGCCCGGCCGCGTACCGCGCGGCCGGGGCCACCGTGGTCGCGATCAATGCCGAGCCGGACGGCCTGAATATCAACGACGGTTGCGGATCGACGCATCTCGACCAGATCCAACGCGCGGTATGTGAATACGGCGCGGACCTCGGCATCGCCCACGACGGCGACGCCGACCGCACCCTGGGCGTCGACGCCAACGGTGCGATCGTGGACGGTGACGCGATCCTGGCCATCCTCGCGCTGGCCATGCACGAGACCGGCTCGCTGGTCCAGAACACGTTGGTCGCCACCGTCATGAGCAACCTCGGCCTGCACATCGCGATGCGCGAAGCCGGAATCACCTTGCGCACCACCGCCGTCGGCGACCGGTACGTCCTCGAGGAATTGCGCCGTGGCGGTTTCAACCTCGGCGGCGAACAATCCGGCCACGTGGTGTTTCCCGACTACGGCACCACCGGCGACGGCATCCTCACCGGATTGAAACTGATGGCCCGCATGGCCCGAACCCGCCGCACACTGGCCGATCTGGCATCGGTACTCCAGACCGTCCCCCAGGTCCTGGTGAACGTCCCGGTCACCGACAAGGCCGCGGTCGCCGCCGCCCCCGAAATCCAGGAGGCAGTCCAGGAAGCCGAACGAGCACTGGGCGACTCCGGCCGAATCCTGTTGCGCCCCAGTGGAACCGAACAACTGGTCCGAGTAATGGTCGAGGCCACCGACCCGGTCCAGGCCCAACAACTGGCCGACGACCTGGCTAAGCGCGTCGCCACCGTGTAGGGCCGCTCCTGTCAGCGCCCGCGCGCCCTTTGTGAGCGCTTCACCCGCGGATGTGGAGTTGCCGCGCGGTGTGGACCTGGACCTCGCTGTCGTTGAGCGGTCCCGATACGTCGAGTTGTCCACAGGGAACCGGTTATCCACAGACTTTCTGTTTGCGCTGGTCGATGCCGCGAGGTCGAGGCGCTGTTCGCCGATAGTTGGCATATGCGACCAGGCCTGGAAGAAGTGCGTGACAAGCAATTCGGCGTATTCACCTCATGGCAGGTGCTATGCGAGTACACCCGCGCCGAGATGCGAGCCCTGCTCGACCAAGGTGAATGGGTCCAGGTCTTCCGCGGCGTGTTCCGTGAGGCCACTACCGCACCCTCGGCCCAACTGCGCGTAGAGGCGGCCCGCCTATCGTTGGGCGTGGCTTGCGTCGCCGCCGCGTACAACACTGCCGCAGAACTCCACGGCTTCGCGGTACAGCCCAACCACCCCACCCACGTCCTTGGTCAACAGGGTTCCCGCATCGGCCACCTCATCGTCCACCGAGACCATGTGGACAAAGCCGAACTCGAACTCATCCGGGGTACCGTCACCACCAATGCCGCACGAACCGCAATCGACGTAGCACGAACCGTCAGCCGACCGGATGCCCTGGCGACCCTGAACGCTGCCCTGTGCCGGGGTGTCCCGCGTACCGCGCTGACCCTCGAACTCCAACGCCACCACAGACGCCGTGGCCACGCCCAAGCCGCCGAACTCTTGGAACTTGCCCGAGCACGTCCCCGAGCCACCCTCCGCACCCGCCTGCACTGCCCCGACACAGGACCTCCCGGTTCCTGAGCGCTAGAGCCGCCGGTGCGAACCCAGAGTTG
>NZ_JBSUQM010000017.1:0-128609 GCF_054065835.1 Nocardia citri | reverse complement strand
GTATGAAAGGATCGGAACCAAAAAAAAATTGGCACTGACATTCATCGACACACTATTGAGTTCTCAAAGAACACACGCACACACATTCACTCCGGCGTTAATTCCGGGCTTCAGTGAGGCAACTTGATGAAGCTTAGCTCAGCCGACTCCCAACACAAAATCAGGAACCTTCCGAACCAGTGTGATTGTCAGGCGCTCCTCGCCCTACCTCGTTTCCCAGGCCGCTAAGCTCCGGGTCGGTGTCCGTGTCGCTCTGACTCGAATAAAGTTACTTATCGGCGCGCACGATGTCAAATCGCCTGGCCAGCGCGTGTTTACAGCGAGTTCACCCAATTGCGGAGCAACTGCGCGCCCGCATCACCGGACTTTTCGGGATGAAACTGCGTCGCCGACAGCGGACCGTTCTCGACGGCCGCCAGGAATGGGACGCCATGTTCGGCCCAGGTGAGCTTCGGCGCGGCGAAGTGTTCGCTCGGCGGCAGGTCCCAGGTCTGCGCGGCATAGGAGTGCACGAAATAAAAACGGGTATCGCTTGCCATTCCGGCGAACAGGACGCTGTCGGTAGGTGCCGACACGGTGTTCCAGCCCATATGCGGGAGCACAGGTGCGGACAGGCGCTCGACCACGCCCGGCCATTCCGCGCACCCGTCGGTTTCCACACCGAATTCCACCCCGCGCTCGAACAGGATCTGCATGCCGACGCAGATACCGAGCACCGGACGACCGCCGGCCAGCCGCTGACCGATGATGCGCTCCCCTTTCACCTCGCGCAGTCCGGCCATGCACGCGGCGAACGCACCGACACCGGGGACGACGAGCCCATCGGCGGCCAGCGCGATATCGGCATCGGCGGTCACCTCGACATTCGCACCCGCGCGAATCAGCGCGCGGTGCGCGGAGTGCAGATTGCCGGAGCCGTAGTCGAGCAGAGCGACGGATTTCGTTGTCACAGCGTCCCCTTCGTCGATGGCACGCCGCTCACCCGCGGATCCAGTTCGACGGCGGCGCGCAAGGCCCGCGCCACCGCCTTGAATTCGGCCTCGGTGATGTGGTGCTGGTCACGGCCGTACAGCACCCGCACGTGCAGGGCGATGCGGGCGTTCAGCGCGATCGACTCGAATACGTGCCGGTTGAGCACTGTCGAATACGGTGCACCGGGTCCGGAACCGGGAATCACCGCATGCAGCAGGTGATCGGGTTCGCCGGTATGTACGCAGTAGGGGCGGCCGGAGACGTCTACCGCAGCGTGCGCCATGGTCTCGTCCATCGGAATGAACGCATCGCCGAAGCGGCGGATGCCGGACTTGTCGCCCAGTGCCTTACCCAGCGCCTGGCCGAAGACGATGGCAGTGTCCTCGACAGTGTGGTGCGCCTCGATCTCGATATCACCCTCGGCGCGCACCGTCAGATCGAAGCTGGCGTGTGCGCCGAGCGCGGTCAGCATGTGGTCGTAGAACGGGACACCGGTGGCGATATCGGTCTTGCCGGTGCCGTCGAGGTCCAACTCGACGACGATATTCGATTCCTTGGTGACGCGCTCCACCCGCGCGGTGCGATTCATCTTTACTTCCTCCACAGGCGGATTCATCGGATGGTGAGGTCGGTGGCGGCCAATGTGCCACTGACACGCAAGAATTCGTCGTTCTCGGCGGCCAGACCGATGGTGGCGCGCAGATATCGCGGAATACCGACATCGCGGATCAGCACGCCGCAGTCCAGATAGTGCTGCCAGGCGCGCGGGGCGTCGGTGAAACGACCGAAGAGCAGGAAGTTGGCATCGCTGGGGATCACCTCGAAACCCATGGCGCTCAACGCTGCCGCGACGCGGTCACGCTGTGCCGCCAGTTCGGCGACGCTTGCGAGGGTTTCGTCGGCGTGGCGCAGGGCCGCGCGGGCAGCGGCCTGGGTAACCACCGACAGGTGGTACGGCAGTCGCACGAGCAACATCGCGTCGATCACCGCGGGGGCGGCGACCAGGTAGCCGAGACGGCCGCCCGCGAAGGCGAAGGCCTTGCTCATGGTGCGGCTGACCACGAGTTTCGTCGGGTACTGATCGATCAGGGCGATCGCGCTCGGTTCGGCGGAGAATTCGCCGTATGCCTCGTCGACGACCACGATGCCCGGTGCTGCGGCCAGAATCCGGGCCAGGTCGGCCTGCGGAATGCTGTGTCCGGTGGGGTTATTAGGGCTGGTCACGAAGACCACATCGGGCCGCCGCTCGGCAATGACGGTGAGCGCGTAGTCGATATCGAGGGAGAAGTCGGCATTGCGCTTGGCCTCGACCCATTCGGTATCGATGCCCTCGGAGATGATCGGGTGCATCGAGTACGACGGCACGAAACCCAGTGCGCTGCGGCCCGGACCGCCGAAGGCTTGCAGCAGTTGCTGCAGGATTTCGTTGGAGCCGTTGGCCGCCCAGACATTCGCGGTGTGCACTGCGGTGCCGGTCTGGCGGGTCAGATATTCGGCCAGGTCGGTGCGCAGGGCGACGGCGTCGCGGTCGGGGTAGCGGTGCAGGTCGGTGGCGGCGGCGCGAATGGATTCGGCGACGTCATCGATGAGGGCTCGGCTCGGCGGGTGCGGATTCTCATTGGTGTTCAGCTGCACCGGCACCGTCAATTGCGGTGCACCGTAAGGCTTTTTGCCGCGCAGGTTCGCGCGCAGCGGTAGGTCGTCCAGGCTGACACCGGAGCCGGGCACGGTGATCTCGGGGGTCATGCCAGTGCCTCGAATCGTGCTTGTACAGCCTGACCGTGTGCGGGCAGGTCCTCGGCATTGGCCAGGGCGACCACGTGACCGGCGACGTCTTTGAGTGCGGTCTCGGAGTATTCGACGACGTGGATACCGCGCAGGAAGGTCTGCACGCTCAAGCCCGAGGAGTGCCGCGCACAACCCGCCGTTGGAAGTACGTGATTGGAGCCCGCGCAGTAATCGCCCAGGCTGACCGGGGCGTACGCGCCGACGAAGATCGCGCCGGCGCTGCGTACACGGGCCGCGACGCCGGGCGCATCGGCGGTCTGGATCTCCAGGTGTTCGGCGGCGTAGGCATTCACCACCCGCAGGCCCTGTTCGATGTCGTCGACGAGCACCGTGCCGGATTGCTTGCCGGACAAAGCCTCTCGTACCCGATGCGCGTGCTTGACCACCGTCATCTGGGTGGCGAGCGCGGCATCCACCGCATCGGCGAGTTCGACACTGTCGGTGATGAGCACACTGGCCGCGAGCACATCGTGTTCGGCTTGGCTGATCAGATCGGCCGCGACGTGGACCGGATCGGCGGTGGCATCGGCCAGGATCGCGATCTCGGTGGGGCCTGCCTCGGCATCGATGCCGACGAGGCCGCGGCACAGGCGCTTGGCGGCGGTCACGAAGATATTGCCGGGACCCGTGATCAGGTCGACCGGCTCGAGCTGCGCGCCATCGGTATCGAGACCGCCGTAGGACAGCAGCGCGACGGCCTGTGCACCGCCGACGGCCCATACCTCCTCGACCCCGAGCAGCTTCGCTGCCGCCAGGATGGTCGGGTGCGGCAGCCCGCCGAACTGTGCCTGCGGAGGTGAGGCCACCACCAGCGAGTCGACACCGGCCGCTTGCGCGGGCACCACATTCATCACGACGCTCGACGGATAGACGGCATTGCCGCCGGGCACGTAGAGCCCCACCCGCTCGACCGGCACCCACCGCTCGGTGACCGTGCCACCGGGCACGACCTCGGTGGTGGTGTCGGTGCGTCGCTGATCGGCGTGCACCTGTCGGGTCCGTTCGATGGCGACCTCGAGTGCCGTGCGCACGGCCGGATCCAACTTCTCCAACGCGGCATCGAGTTCGGCGGCGGGCACCCGCACGCTCGCCGGGATCACGCCGTCGAACTGTTCGCTGAACTCCAGCGCGGCCGCCACCCCGCGGTCCCGGATCGCCTCCACCACCGGTCGCACCTGATGCAGCACCGAGTCCACGTCGACTCCCCCACGCGGCAGCGCGGTGCGCAGCTCGGCGGCGGCGGGAGTACGGCCGCGCAGATCGACGCGGGCGAGCTCGATGCGGGATGTCATGAGGTCTGCGATCCTGTCTGTCCTGATCCTTGGACGCCGTGCTCGACGCCGAGCGGTCGGTATTCTCCGCTCCGCTCCAGCTACCAGCCTATCGGTCCCGTGCCACCGGTTATCCACGACATCTACCTCGCGCGGCGGTTGCGATCACTTCAGGGCGCGCGTACGGCCTGAAGCCGGGACCCGGCGAACTGCCGGACAGAGTCCGCCCGGTGCATTCAGCCAACTACCTCCTGGCTGGTGCATGATCCCGACAACGCCGGGAACATAGAGATCGACTTCCCGTTCCCGATTCAGATCCCCTGGCGCGAACTCGAATACTGACCGCTGGGTCAGCTGAGGCGGGGTTCGGCCAGACCGTCGCATTCGGCCGCCTGCCCCGGATGATCGGGCAAGACCGGTCAGGCGGCGACAAGGCGCTTGATCACCGCGGGCTCGACCAGGATGTGGCCGAAAAGAAGGCGCGCGCATCGACCTGCATACCCATTCGACCGCGTCCGACGGCCCCACAAGCGGCCAGCCCAGGTATGGGCGTACGCACGCCGGCACCCGGTGGTCGGCCGGCTCGAGCTGGGCTTCGAAACCCCGCGCCTGCCCAACGATCCGGATCAGGCGCTGATCATGCACCACCGAACCGGATTCGCCGAGCGCCACCGCCCTCACGCCGCTGACGAATCGGGGGCAGACCCCGGTGCGGTCCGTGTGCCGATAGCGCACCGCACCCGCCGGCCTGGCTAGCGCGCGTTGCCGCTGCGGGTGTCGCTGTCGATGAGTGGGGCGCCGCTGCCGGGGTTGATCAACCGCAACGTCATCGACCTGTTCTGGCCCGCATAGGTCACGCTGGCCACATTGATATCCACCGAACCGTCTGGGTTGGTGCCGGCACCACCACCGGCCGTATCAACAGTGTTGAAGGCCGTGACCCGATTCTGCGTCCAGTAATCCTGGAAGGCTGACTGACTGCCGTACACCCGCTGGGCAGCGGGAGTCAACTGTTTCCATGCAGCCGCGAAACTCAGATAGGTGAGGTTGTTGTAGAAGTCCACCACTTGATCGATGGATTGCCGTGAGTCCGCCGGGCCGACGCTCTTCGTTTGCCCCGGCGAGCCCGCGGCAGCCGTGGAAGTGGTGCTCTTCGAGGCGGACGACGAGGGCGGACTCGCCTGCACCGCCGGCGTATTGGGCCCCGACTGATTCAGTGCACCGATCAGGATGGCTACCACGGCCACCACCGCACCGATGGTCGCACCGACCAAGACGGCCTTGCGCTTGCCACCGGACTTGCGCGACACCGGACGTGGCTGCGTCGCCGTCTGCGGATGCGCGGCGGTTATCGGATGCGACGCACCGCCGGAACTGCTGGGTCGAACGGAATTTCGCGGTGGCGGCGGCGCCGGACGTGCTTGCCGCGCGGTCGGCTGATGTTCCGGCGTCGGATTCGCGGATGGCCGCAGTGCACGGGTCGCGGATTCGCCACGTCCGAAAGCCTCACTGGCGGGGACGAATCCGGCGTGTACCGGTGCGGAGCCGGAATCGGCGAGCGCGGAGAGATGTTCGCGGGCAGCGCGCATGGTCGGCCGGTCGGCCGGGTCCGGGCTGAGCAGATCCAGCAGGAACTCGGTCGCCGGGCCCGCGTTGCGCGGCTCGCTGACCTGGCCGTTCGCCGCGGCATAGAGCACGGCGAGCGGGTTGGCGCTGGAACCGTATGGCGGTTCACCCTCGAGTGCGTGGAAAAGCGTTGCGCCCAGGGCGAATACGTCGGCGGCGGGCGTCGGGTCGGCGCCGCGCGCCACCTCCGGTGCGAGATAGGCCGCGGTACCGCAGATCAGACCGGTTTCGGTGAGAGTGACATCACCGGTGGCGCGGGAGATGCCGAAGTCGGTGATCTTCACCGTGCCGGTGTCGTCGAGCAGAATGTTGCCCGGTTTGACATCGCGGTGCACGATTCCGGCGTGATGCGCGGCGATGAGCGCCGAGGCGACCTGTTCACCGATCCGCGCGACCTGGGTCAGCGGCAGCATGCCCTGCGCGGAGATCACTCCCGCCAGACTCTTCGACTTCAGATACTCCATCACCAGACACGGATCGCCGTTGTGCTCGGTGATATCGAAGACCACGATCGCATTCGGATGCTGGAAGCGGGCCGCATTGCGGGCCTCGCGGATCGCACGCTGACGGACCACATCGCGCTCGGCTTCGGGCAGGCTCGGCTTGATGTGGATCTGCTTCACCGCGACCGAGCGCTGGAGGCGTTCGTCGACGGCACGCCAAACCACACCCGTGCCGCCGCTACCAATCCGCTCGACCAGGCGGTAGTGCTCCGCGATCAATTGACCGGTATCGATGGCGCCTACTCCGAACCTTCTCGAAATCGTGACATCACGCGTATTGACCATCAACGCGTTCTGCCGACGAGTGTAGCGGGGCACATTCCTCGGCACACGGCTGCGGGGGTATATTCGCCGCCCACACCGCACCGAATGGCGCTGCCGTGGTGATTCGACGTGTCGCTCAGTGCCGCGCGCGCAGCATACGCCCCGCGGCTTCCACTGCCGGACCCGAACTGTTCGCATCGCTGACGAAGACGGCGAACGCCAGGTCACCGTCGATGCCGACGAACCAGCCGTGTGCGTGCTTGTCATCGATGTACTCGGCGGTGCCCGTCTTGCCGATCAGGTCCGGAATATCTCGCAGCGCGGTGGCGGTGCCGCCGGTAATAGTTTCGCGCATCATGGTTTTCAGCTGCTCATCGATGGTCGGCGCCAGTGGCGCCGGAGTGTGATCGGCCACGCCGGGCTGCCCGGCGACGACCATCGGCAACGGCATCGATCCGCGCGCGATGGATGCGGCGACCAGCGCCATGCCGAACGGTGACGCTGTCACGTTGCCCTGACCGATTCCGGACTCCACCCGCAACACCGCGGTGTCCGCCGTCGGCACCTTGCCGGTGACAGTGGTCAGACCAGGTGTGACGAAGTCGATGCCCAGGCCGAGTTGTGCCGCAGCATCGGTGAGTCCGTTCGGTGCGAGATTCACCGCGAGTTGGCCCATGGTGGTATTGCAAGACCGGGCGAAGGCGGTGTGCAGCGGGACATCGCCGAGGTCGAAGTTGTTGTCGTTGGGGATGCGGCGGCCCTCGATATTCGCGGTGGCCGGGCACGACAGCACGGTGTCGGGCGTCACCGCGCCGGATTGCAGTGCGGCCGAGACCGTTACGGTCTTGAAGGTCGAACCCGGCGGATACAGGCCGGTGAGCGCGATCGGTCCCTCGGCGTCGGCGGCCGCGTTCTGCGCGACAGCGAGCACCTTTCCGGTGGAAGGTTGCAGCGCGACGATGGCTGCGGGCTGGGTGATCGGCGTCAACGCGCTTTCCGCGTAGCGCAACAGATCGGTGTCGAGGGTGGTCACGATATCCGCGGTGGGTTTCGGATCCTGACCTGCGACGCGTTCGGTGCCATCGGCGGTCTGGGCCCGCACCGCCCAGCCTGCCGCCGCGTCAGCGGAGCTCTGCCATAGGTCGGCCAGGCCGGACAAGACCGGTGACGCGAGGGATTTATCGGTGGCGAGCAGACGGGTCTGCGGTGCCAGGGTGACGCCCGCAACTGCGGCCAGTGCCGTCTGGATCGGGGCGATATCGGCGTCGCGCAAGATGACCGCGGTAATCGGCTTGCCCTGCGCCGCAGCCAGATCCGATTGCAGTGACTGCGCGGTGATATCAGTGATGGGAGCGAGCAGGGCCGCGAGCGCTGCGGTGTCGGCACCGGGGGCGACGTTCACCAGGGTGACCACCTGCTCGGTCATCAACTCACCGCCCGACGCCTCCAGCACGCGTGCGGGCTTCGGATAGGTGGTGGCATAGTTCAGCGGGCCCAGCGCGAGACCGGGTGCGACGGTATCGGGATCCCATTTGATCTTCCAGCCGGCACCGGAATCGCCGGCGGAACCGTTGGTGGTGTAGCTCCACTCGTTCTTGCCGTCCTTGCCGAACTTCCAGGTGGCGGCCAGGGTGAAGGAGTTCTTGTCCACGCCGCGGACCTCGAATTTCACCCCCTTGCCGAGCCCGTCGTAGAGCTTGCCCAGCACATCCGAGGCCTTGGTTGGATCGTCGGTGAGCGCGGCGGCCGCGGCGATATCGTCCCGGCTCAGGGCATCGGCGAACCGCCCGGCGACGGTGTCGGGCTGGTCCGGCCCTGAGCTGCAACCAAGTGCCAGGGCGGTGGCTGCGAACAGAACGAGAAGATTCCGGTTGGCACGCACCCGGCCGACTCTAATGGCCGATCGCGACCAGTTCAGGTAGCCCGCACCGAGGAAGCCGTACCGCCGGTGTCGCGATCCGTGGCGCACAACGGGTGCGAAGGTGCGGACTTCAGGGGAGCCAAGGCCCTTGCGCGAGGACGGCGGCGTCGGGTTCGGACAGCTCGATATCGAACACCTCGGTGAGGATTTTCGGAAGTTCGGCGAGTTCGAGTTCGCGGGTTTCGCAGGTGCCGTTGGGATATTCGGTGATGAAGGCGAGGTGTTCCCTAGGCCGCGCATTTGGCATTCGGTGGGGCCGGCGGGGCGGTCACGATGCCACGGGCGACGTCGACCAGATAGTCGCGATCGGGTCCGTCGATGGGCTCTGAGCCGAGCAGCAGGCGCTCGACGACGCAGCCGCCCTCGAAGTACGCGGGACCGATGCTGTGATCGCCGGGGACCACGTTCCCGTACAGGTCACGACCGGTGACGATCGTGTACATCGAGGTGGGCTTACCCGCGGCCAACAGTCCCGCCCGCATGAGCAGGGTCGCCGAGTAAGGCACCACATCGTCAGCGGTGCCGTGGATGAGAAAGGCGCGTTTCATGCTCATCCGGGCGGCAAGCAGCGCGGGCGAACGTTCGGCGTAGGACTGCGGGCAGACCGTGGGGACACAGTCGTTCGCATCGCGTTCGACCTGGGCGGGCAGTGCGGGGTCGACGGCCGCCGAAGTCAGCCACATGCTGAAATCATCCGCGGGACCGTAATTGTCGACCCAGTAGTCGAAAAGCCCCTGCGGAGCGTAGGCCGTCGCGAGGCCGCTCATAGTGCCGCCCTGGCTCCAACCCCACAGCACGGTGCGGCCGATGGTCGGATGCGCGTTCTTGTACCACTGGGTGGCGGCGACGATATCGCGCCAGCCCGCCCACAGATTCCATTCGCCGGTCCGCCAGACGCTGGTCGCGCTGCGGGCGTCCATGGACAGGATCGGGGTCGTGGTACGGCGGGCGATCGCGGTCATATATTCGGCGAAATCGGCGGAGCCGGCGCCGTGGCCGTGCACCGCGACGACCAGATCGCGCGGAGTCGGATCGCCGGCCGCACAGCGATACGGTTCGTATACCCGGCCGGTGGCGTCCTCGCCGTCCACCGTCAGGGTCACCGGCCGCACATCCACTTGGACCGCACATTCGGGTTCGGCCGAAACGGGCGATGCCATCAGGCTTGTCGTCGACACCGCGGCGAACAGCGCACAGCCGAGCGTCAGCAGTAGGTGTCTCATCCTGGAATGATGACATGCTGCTATTGCTGCCCGGTCGCGGCGACGGGCGAGTCGCGCCGAGCACCGCGGTCGCACCGACAATGCCCGCGAAGGTCGACGCGCCCGCTGGCAAACCGACTGTGGCACTGAGCAATCCAGCCGAGAGCGGCAGCAGGGCGGCGGCGGATAGCCGCCGACGTTCTGTGCGGCGTTTGCCTCGGCGTGCCGATCGGCGGGCACGCTCGCGCCGATGGCCATGAGACCACCGAACCGGCCGATGCCCGCGAGAATCGCCGCGGTCCCGGAGGCGTGCCAGATGCTGCGGGTGGATCCGCAGCAGTTCGGTATCCGACCGCTACTATTCGCATATGCGTTCGATTGATGCGGCAGAGCGGCGGGCCCGGCTTGCACGGCGGCATCGCCTCACGCCGGGGTGCCGCACCGATGACATTGCCGACATCGTCCGATCCCTCGTCGTACTGCATGCGACCGATCCGGCGACGGTGTATTTGTCGGTGAGCGCGCGCAGTATCACCGCCGAGCCCGCACATGTCGAGAAGGCGCTGTACGACGATCGGACGCTGCTGCGTCTGCTCGCGATGCGGCGCACCATGTTCGTCGCACCGGTCGAATTACTGCCGGTATTGCAGGCATCGTGCGCGGATGCGTTGGCGGAGAAGCAACGTCGCACCTATAGCAAATTCATCGCTCAGGCCGGAGTTGTCGACGGAGATGCGCGCGCATGGCTCGCTGATGTCGAAGACGAAACGCACAGGGCGCTTTTGGCGCGCGCAGCGGCGACCGGTGCGCAGCTGAGCAAGGACGTGCCTCGGCTGCGCACGCAGGTGAATCCGGCTCCGGACAAGGCGTATTCGCGCCCCAACAGCATCACCACCTGGGTGCTCGTGATCCTCGGTGCCGAGGGGCGCATCGTGCGCGGTCGGCCGAACGGCAGCTGGACGAGCAGCCAATACACCTGGGCGCCGATAGAAACCTGGCTGCCGCACCGTGTTGCGGCGATGCCCGCCGATGCGGCCCGCGCCGAACTCGTCCGGCAGTGGCTCTACACCTTCGGGCCCGCCCCGATCACCGATATCAAATGGTGGACCGGCTGGACGCTCACCGAAGTCCGCAAGGCCCTCGCCGCACTCGATGTGGTGGAGGTCGATCTCGACGGCAGCACCGGCCTGCTACTCGCCGACGACCGGGAACCGACCCCCGAACCGGAACCCTGGGCCGCCCTACTGCCCGCCCTGGACCCCACCCCCATGGGCTGGCAGTCCCGCGACTGGTACCTCGGCGACCACGCACCGATGCTCTTCGACCGCAACGGAAACGTCGGTCCCACCATCTGGTGCAACGGCCGCATAGTCGGCGGCTGGGCCCAACGCAAAGACGGCGAAATCGTCTATCGCCTACTGGAGGACATCGGCTCCGAAGCCGAATCGCTTATCGAAGTCGAAGCGGGCCGTACCGCCACCTGGTACGACGAAGTTCGCGCCATCCCCCGCTTCCGCACACCGTTGGAACGCGAACTCACCGCTTGACCGATCGTTACTACATGTCCAGGCCGAGGTCGAGGACACGGACGGAGTGGGTGAGGGCGCCGACGGCCAGGAAGTCGACGCCGGTGCGAGCGTAGTCGGCGGCGTCGGCGAGGGTCAGACCGCCGGAGGATTCGAGTTTCGTGTTGGGTGCCTGGGCATCGCGGCGTTGCACGGCGGCTTGGGTCTGCCAGAGGGGGAAGTTGTCGAGCAGGACCAGTTCGACGTTTTCGGCCAGGACGGCGTCGAGTTGTTCGAGGCTGTCCACCTCGACCTCGCAGGCGATATCCGGTGCCAGCTCGCGGACGGCGCGCAGGGCCGCGACCACGGAACCGGCGGCCACCACGTGGTTGTCCTTGATCAGGGCGGCATCGCCGAGACCCATGCGGTGATTGACGCCACCGCCGACGCGGACCGCGTACTTCTGCAGAGCACGCAGGCCGGGCAGGGTTTTGCGGCTGTCGCGGATGCGACAGTTGGTGCCCGCGACCTCGTCGACCCAGGCGGCGGTGGCAGTGGCGATGCCAGACAGGTGACAGACGAGGTTGAGCATGGTGCGTTCGGCGGTGAGCAGGCCGCGGGTCGGCGCGACCAGCTCGAGTACGGACCGGCCCGGCTCGACCCGGGTGCCGTCGGCGACCCGGTCGGTGATTTCGTAATTGCCCGTACCGATCACCTCGTCGAGCACGAGCAGGCCGATATCGAGTCCGGCCACGGTACCCGGCTGGCGCGAAACCACCGATGCTTTCACCGCGGCGTCGGCGGGAACCGTTGCCACCGTGGTGATATCCGGGCCGTAGCGCAGATCCTCATCGAGCGCGGTGCGGATCAGGGCCAGCACCTCGTCACGATCCAGGCCGGTATCCAGTCCCATCAGTACTCTCCTTGTTGAACTTGCCCGCATCGTTCGCGGAATGTCTCGTACCCTGCCGCGGTCATGAGGCGCTGGGGATGGCTTCCTGGGTCCAGGTGGTGGGGTCGAGGCCGTCCGGGGCCGGGACGGGATGACCTTCTGGGCCCAGACGTACTGCGCGGCTGCGGCATTGGTGATCGTCGGGGGTCGGGTGGTCGGAGCGGGTGTGGGAGCCGCGGCTTTCGGTGCGGGCTGCCGCGGACAGCAGGAGCACCTGGGCGGTGAGGGTGAGGGCGGCGTCCTCGAACGCGGTGATGCGTTGTGTCGCGGCCGACGCGTTGACATCCGCGGCGCCGCTCGGCGCGCCGTTGCGTGCCGAGATGTCGCTCAGCTCGCCCGTGAATCGCTGGTTGGCAGTGGTCAGCTCGGCACGCAAGCGGCTCGCCGCACTGTGCGAGACCGCATCACGCAACCGCACGGCCGCCTCCGCCAGCCCGGCGGCATCGCGAACCACGCAGGCATGCGATGTCATCGAGTGCTGCACCAAGGCTCGGGTCGCGCGCGGAATGGTGTGGAAGGACACGTCCGTCACATGTGCCTCCTCGCCGAGACGTTCGGCCGCGGCCACCCCGGCTCGCTCACCGACCACCAGTCCCTCGAGCAGACTGTTCGAGGCCAGCCGGTTGGCGCCGTGCAGTCCGGTCCGCGCCACCTCACCCGCGGCGTACAGACCGGGAACCGCGGTCCGGCCGTGGGTATCGGTCACGACCCCACCGCACTGATAGTGCGCGGCGGGTGCGACCGGAATGAGATCGGCACGCGGATCGATCCCGGCGGCCAGACACGATGCGGTGATTGTCGGAAAACGCTGTGGGAAGCTGTCGATCGCGCGGGCGTCGAGGTAGACGTGGTCGGTGCCGAGTGCGCGCATCCGGGCGGCGATCGCACGCGACACCACATCGCGCGGTGCCAGATCACCACGCGCGTGCACACCCGCGGTCACCGAATTCCCTTCGGAATCGACCAGTGTCGCGCCTTCGCCGCGGACCGCCTCGCTGATCAACGGCCGTCTGCCGAGTCCGCCGGGGGTGTAGAGCACCGTCGGATGGAATTGCACGAATTCGAGATCGGCGACCGTCGCACCGGCCCACAGTGCGAGCGCGATGCCGTCGGCGGTGGCACCCGGCGGATTCGTGCTCAGCGCGTACAACTGACCGAGCCCGCCGGTGGCCAGCAGCACAGCCGGTGCGTGCACGACTCCGAAACCGTTCTCGGACACCGCGATCACGCCCTGCACACCAGTTCGCCCGGTAACGACCTCCAGTGCCGCGGTGCCGAACAGGACCGGCAGTCCGGCTGCGTTCAGCGCACGCTGCACCTCGGCGCCGGTGGCATCACCCCCGGCGTGGATGATCCGCCGCGCGCTGTGCCCGCCCTCGCGGGTACGCGAAATCTGACCGTCCCGCGCGAGATCGAAGACCGCGCCCAGATCGGTCAGTGCGGCGACAGCGGCCTGTCCGCCTTCTACGATCGAGCGCACCGCCGCCTCGTCGCATAGTCCGGCACCGGCTTCTACCGTGTCGCGCACATGCGATTTCACCGAATCCTCATGCGGCGCAACGACGGCGATACCGCCCTGGGCGTACTGGGTCGCGGTATCCGTCGGGCCGCCTTTGCTGAGGATCAGTACCCGCAAACCGCGCAGCGATGCCGTCCGTGCCGCAGTCAACCCGGCGACACCGCCGCCGATCACGACGAGGTCGGCGGCGGCTTCCCAATCGATCCGCGGCGCGGTACTCATGCCTGCGCCTCGCTGACGCTCGACTGCGCCATGACGACCGGGGTGCTACCGACCGCCACGGCGGTCATTGCGCACCGCCACTCCGGACGAGCACGCACGTCGCGCTCCGATCGCGGCCGCTCATTCGCCGCCGCCCGGATTACCGATTTCGATCATGCGCTGCACCGAATTGCGGGCCAGCGCGGCGGTTCCCAGGTCGACGTGCACCTCGTCGGTGTTCTCCACGAGCGAGCGCAGCAGCGCCGCCGGGGTGATCATCTTCATGTACTTGCAGGACGCACGGTCGTTCACGGCCTGGAAGTCGACGCCGGGGGCGGCCTTTCGCAGCTGATGCAGCATGCCGATCTCGGTGGCGACCAGCACCTGATTCGACTTCGCGGCCTTGGCGGCGTCGATCATCCCGCCGGTCGACAGAATGTGCACCCGGTCGGCCGGGAACGAGCCCTCGCCCGCGAGGTACAACGCCGAAGTGGCGCAACCGCATTCGGGGTGCACGAACAGTTCCGCATCCGGGTGGGTGCGGGCCTGTTCGGTCAGTTCGTCACCGTTGATTCCCGCGTGCACGTGGCATTCGCCCGCCCAGATGTGCATATTCTCGCGGCCGGTGACCCGCTTGACGTGCGCGCCGAGGAACTGATCCGGCAGGAACAACACCTCGCGGTCGGCATCGATGGAGGCGACCACATCGACGGCATTCGAGGAGGTACAGCAGATATCGGTGAGCGCCTTCACCGCGGCGGTGGTGTTCACATACGAAACGACCACGGCATTCGGGAATTCGGCCTTCCAGGCACGCAATTCGTCGGCGGTGATGGAATCGGCGAGGGAACAGCCCGCCCGCTGGTCCGGAATGAGCACGGTCTTCTCGGGGCTGAGGATTTTGGCCGTCTCGGCCATGAAGTGCACACCGCAGAACACGATGGTGTCCTCTGGCGCCTCGGCCGCGATGCGGGACAGCGCCAGCGAGTCACCGACGTGGTCGGCCACGTCCTGGATCGCGGGCAACTGGTAGTTGTGCGCGAGAATCGTCGCGTTGCGCTCGCTGGCGACGCGCTTGACCTCGGCCGCCCACTCCGGTGTGGCCTCGACGCCGGCGAATCCGGTTGGACCATCGAATACCTGCCCCATCAGCGGGAGCGCCAGTTTCACACCCGTCGTCGCCATGGATGGCTCCTCTCCTCGTGCGCCCGGCCCTTGTGCCTATTCACACGCCAGCCGATTCGCACCAAACCAGGTTTTCGACTTACAATCGAAAACGTGCCCCATAGTAACACCATCCATGAAACGCTCACCGCGGTGTTCCAGGTTCGGCGCTTCCCCGACGACATCACCGCAGGTAGCAGCCC
Source organism: Nocardia citri (assembly GCF_054065835.1). NCBI lineage: Bacteria > Bacillati > Actinomycetota > Actinomycetes > Mycobacteriales > Nocardiaceae > Nocardia > Nocardia citri. The sequence continues at coordinate 113,518 of NZ_JBSUQM010000017.1, read as the reverse complement.
TACGCACATAACAGATGAGCTGATTCGGCCATGTCCGCCGGGTCAGCGGACCGAACTCGCGGTGCTGCTGTGGGAGCGTGCATTGAACCCGCAAAAGGGCACCTGGTCGCTACCCGGCGGACGGCTACGCGACGACGAGGACCTCAATGTCTCGGCCCGCCGCCAGCTCGCCGAAAAGGTCGATGTGCGTGAGCTGACGCATCTGGAGCAGCTGTCGGTATTCAGCAATCCGGACCGGGTGCCCGCACCGCGCCGAATCGCTTCGGCCTACCTGGGGCTGGTGCCGCTGACCGCGGACCCGCAACTACCCTCGGACACCACCTGGCATCCGGTCTCCCAACTGCCGCGAATGTCGTTCGATCACGGCACGGTCGTCGAACACGCGCGCACCCGGCTCGCCGCGAAGCTGTCCTACACCAATATCGCCTTCGCTCTGGCACCGGATCGTTTCACCATGTCCACGCTGCGCGAAATCTATTGCGCCGCACTAGGTTACGAGGTCGACACCACGAATCTGCAGCGAGTTCTCGCCCGCCGCAAGGTGATCAAGCCGACCGGCGCGACCGCATCCCCCGGCCGGGCGGGTGGACGCCCCGCGGCGGTCTATCGGTTCACCGACTCCATGCTCCGGGTCACCGACGAATTCGCCGCTCTGCGCCCACCCACCTGACCTCCCCGCGATGTTCTGCCCGACGATCGCCCGGGTTCGGCGACCGCTCCCCCGAAACGATCACCGAGTTCGACATGGACTGTGCCGTGGCCACTCATGCGGTCTTCATCTGTGGTTGTGGCGGCGGGGCCTCGGTGCGCTGCCCGACTCGCGCCACCGCCCAGAACACCAACTCCACCAACCAGAACAGCCACAGGAATACCTGCACCACGATAGCCGGGATCGCCAGGAACAGCACTGAGGGAATCGCGACGAGCAGGAACTGTGCGATATCGCCGAGAGTCGCGCCGCGCAGGCGAGAACCCAAACGCACTGCGGCCCACATCATGTAGCGGCGCGGTATCGAGACCCGGAACTCGCGCAGACAGCGCCGGAAGATGCCGTCCGCGTCGGCCGTATTCACCACATTCGAGCTACGCAGGTAATCGTGGAGGATGGCGGCACGGGTGTAGACGCCGTATCGCGGCACCAGCCAGACCAGAGCCCTTGGCACCGATGCGAAGTCGGTGCGAAAGCCCGCGGGGATGACGAATTCTTCTGTGGCACCGTGATAGACCAGCGGCTCGACGACCCGCCAGAATTTCGCGTCGAGTTCCTCGACCACCGGTCCGCTACCGACGAACGCCATGATCCGTTCCTCTCTGAACGCACAGCGTGTCCCATAATTCTAGGCCGCACTGGACCGTCTGTGCCGCCGCGCGGGCAACGGTTCGGATAACGTCAGCGAGCACGATCCGAACCGGGCGGTCCGAAGCCGCCATGCGGGACACCGTAGGGCACCGGCCCGCCGTTCACAGCGCAACGATTTGAATCGGCATTGTCGACGGTCGCGAATCCGCTTGCGGCAGTGAAGTATGGCCGCGCATCGCCGAACGGTCCGCGCAAGCCGGTGCCGAGATCCTCTGTCGGACTGAGCGCCGCGAGGAAAAGCACGATCAGCGAGGCGAGCAGCGGTTGCACGATCAGCACCAGCCAACTGCCGACCTCTACCGGCAGCCGCACGATCTGGCCGACCGCCGGGTCGTACGGCATCGGATGCTGCCACCGCATGATCTGCTCGCCGACCTTCGCCATCACGTAAGCGCCTGCGCCGGAACCGATCAGCAGGCCCAGTTGCGGCAGCGGTCCGCGCGCGCGACGCCAACGCCATACGCCGATCGCCGTCAGCACTCCCAGTACCGCGCCGATGCAGACGAAAATCGCCAGCGCGTCGAACCGGTGCACACTTTCCCCGGTCAGTGCCGCCCCCTTGGCCGGAACCCCATCGGCACGCGCCTTGACCACCAGATACTGCTCGGTGGGCGCGATGAAGGCCCACACGACACCGCCGAGCGCACTGAGCAGTACCACTGCGACCGCGATCAGACCGGCCGCCCGCACCTCACGCCGCACACCCACCAGCCGGGCCGATCCGACCGGCTCGCTGACATCGCCGTATTCGGCCACCACTAGCGGTGTTCCAGATTCTTCGAATCCAGCACGCCGTGCCGCGAGCACTTCGCCCACCAGCCGTCCGGGCTGACCTGCACGATCATGCGCCGGCCGCACTGCTCGCAGAAGCGCGGCGGTTCCAACCCCAGCGCCGCGGCGGCCGGGATCGGATCGTCGAGACCCGCCACGATGCGTTTGCCGGTGAACGGGTTGTAGCGCTCGTCCATATCCATGACAGTACTCACGGCACCAGCCTCTTTCGTGATGCTTGCGTACCCAGTATTCGGCAGCCGGATCAGAGTGTTTCGTTGAGCGCCTTGATCGGCATCTTCAGCTCGCCGAGCAGATCCAGATCCGCTTCGGCGGGCCGGCCGAGGGTGGTCAGGTAGTTGCCGACGATGACGGCATTGATACCGCCCAGGATGCCTTGCTTGGCCCCGAGGTCGCCGAGGGTGATCTCGCGACCGCCCGCGAAGCGCAGTATGGTGCGCGGCAGCGCGAGCCGGAAGGCGGCCACGGCGCGCAGTGCGTCGGCGGCAGGCAGCACCTCCAGGTCGCCGAACGGGGTGCCCGGACGCGGGTTGAGGAAGTTCAGCGGCACCTCGTCGGGCTCGAGTTCGGCCAGGTTCGCCGCGAATTCCGCACGCTGCTCCAGGGTTTCGCCCATGCCGAGGATGCCGCCGCAGCAGACCTCCATACCGGCCGCGCGCACCATGCGCAGGGTGTCCCAGCGCTCTTCCCAGGTGTGCGTGGTGACGACATTCGGGAAGTACGAGCGGGAGGTCTCGAGGTTGTGGTTGTAGCGGTGCACACCCATGGCGGCGAGCTGGTCGACCTGCTCCTGGGTGAGCATGCCGAGCGAACACGCGACCTGGATGTCGACCTCGTTGCGGATCGCCTCGACACCGGCGGCGACCTGTGCCATCAGTCGCTCGTCCGGACCGCGCACGGCCGCGACGATGCAGAATTCGGTGGCGCCGGTCTTGGCGGTCTGCTTCGCGGCCTCGACCAAGCTGGGGATATCGAGCCAGGCGGCGCGCACGGGCGACTGGAACAGACCCGACTGCGAGCAGAAGTGGCAGTCCTCGGGGCAGCCGCCGGTCTTGAGGCTGATGATGCCCTCGACCTCGACCTCGGGACCGCACCACTTCATGCGCACCTCGTGCGCTAGGGCGAGCAGTTCCTCGAGCCGGTCGTCGTCGAGCCGGAGCACCTCGAGGGTCTGCTCCTGGGTCAGGCCTTCGCCCCGCTCGAGCACTTGCTCGCGCGCGGTCGCCAGAATATCGGTGTGGACGGGTGCCTGGGTCACTGCACGAATCCCTTCGTCCGGCCGAGGTGGCCGTGCAACTTGAACGGTGTTCAGGCTAGGGTAGCGGTAACAGTGAGTCAAAATACGCGCGGCATGAGCGACAGGCCCGGAGGCGGCGGCGAAGCGTAACCACGGACGGCCCGGGAATGCCGCACATCGAATACAGCGGAAGGAAACACCGTGCAGCTGCACCGCGCGGACGTGGTCGACGGCGCCATCGCCATACTCGACCAGTACGGTCTCGCCGACCTGACCATGCGCAGGCTCGCCGGTTCACTCCAGGTCCAGCCGGGTGCGCTGTACTGGCACTTCCCCAATAAACAGGCATTGCTCGGCGCGGTGGCCGACCAGATCCTGGCTCCGATGGAGGATCCGATCGAGGCCGCGGACTGGTCGGGCCAGATCACCGAATTGGCGCATCGACTGCGCGGCTGCCTGCTCGCCTATCGCGACGGTGCCGAATTGGTCTCGGCGACCTACGCCTCCCGGCTCACCACGAGCAAGGGCCGGGAACGACTCGTCGGCGCCGCGATCCGCGGCGGAATGACACGGCCGGAAGCGGAACTCGCGGCGTACACATTGCTGTATTACGTGCTCGGGCAGACGGTGGACGAACAGTCCAGAATGCAGATGGATTCGGCCGGTGCGCTGACCGAAGACGCCTCACCATTGAACGAAACCCCCGACGCGACAGCACGTTTCGACTTCGGTCTGCAACTGTTCATCGGCGGTGTACGGCATCTGCTCGGGACCCGCGTAAACTGAACCCTTCGTCGGCGCATAACGCCCGGAAGGGATATCAGCGATGCCCGTCTCCGATCATTCCGAAGCGGTGGGGTCACCCGAGGTGGTCGGGCGGGTGGTTTCGGCACAGGAATGCGACGCGCTGTGGGCAGCGTGGACGCCTGCCGAAGTCGCGCAGCGGCTGTCGGTGTCGCGACAAAGACGAAGCCGACTTCCGCCGCGCGCTGCCGTTGATGGACCGAACTCAAAAGTCCCGGCTGTTCGACTGGCTGTCTCGGGTACACCCCGATCACCCCTGGCTGGAAAGAATTTCGACCCACCAGGATTGAGTAGGCGCGAACCTCTGATGGAGAACATCACCGGCGGGGATTTCCGACGGACACGGCCGCCGCGGGAACAGCAGCTGCCCCGCTCGCCTGCGCCCGGGTGGTGCGAGTGCGACCAGCTCAGTCGGGTGTCGGGGTACGGGCGTGACTTGCGTCGGCGAACAGGGCGGGGTAGGCACCGGGGAACCAGCGGTGTATGGCCATCGCGCCGGTGAATACCGCTGCGGCGATGGCGAGCGATGAGGCAGCGAGAACTGTTGCGGCGCTGATCAAGCCGACGGCTATGGGACCGGCGAACATGCCTATGTCGTGGGTCAGACGCCAGGCACCGAGGAATTCCGCACGATGGCTCGGCGGGGCGATGTCGGCGCCGACGGTCATGATGATGCCATTGCTGACACCGTTGGCGAGACCGAGCAGTACTGCGGCACCGGTGAGTTCGAGCGCCGTCGAGGTGAGTGGAAGCGCCGCGAAGCCGAACGCGAACAGCAGCATCGACGGAACGCCGGTGGCGCGACTGCCGTACCGATCGAGCAGGATGCCGCCCGGATAGGACAGCAGCACGTCCATTGCCCCGGCGATGCCGAATATCAGGCTGGTAGCGGCCGCGCTGACGCCGATATGCGCGGCCCACAGCGGGAGCAGTGCGGTGCGGGTCGCCCGGGCAGCGCCCATCAGCAGCGCCGCCGAACCGAGTGTGCCCAGCACCCTGCGGTTGTCGAGGACCACCGAACGCAGCGTGTGATCGGCGGCGTACGTATCGTCGCCGTCGGCCGTACGGATGGCGAGCATCGCCGCTCCCGATACAACGGTCGTGCCGAACTGCAACCACAGCGCACCGCTCGGCCCCATCGCGTAGACCATTGCGGCCCCGATGAACGGCCCACAGAACGAGCCGAGGCGCGAACCGGCGGCCAGGGCCGAAAACGCACGACCCCGCTCGTCCGGTGGCACCACGGCCACGATGTAGGACTGTCGTGCCAAACCCCACACCGCACTGGCAGTCCCATTGAGCAGCACACCAACCGCCAGCACACCGGTGTGTGGAGCGAAGATCGCGCACAGCACCCCGATCAGGCCGAGTCCCGAACCCACGGCAATCGCCCGGCGCTCCCCGATGCGCGAAACCACCCGGCCCGCAGGCAGATCCGCCAGCACCATCCCCAACCCGCTCAGCGCAACGACAATTCCGGCGACACCGGCGGACGCGCCGAGGTCCAACGCGCGCAACGCGTACATCGGCGCGGCCGCACCGGATCCGATCCCGTAGAGCACCACCGGCACGAAGACTGTCCACACCAGCGCGCGCAGGCGAACCGACTCCGCGGTGGCGCCGACCCGCTCGCTCACAGTGCCTGCGCCGCGTGCAGCCGGCATCGAAGCGCCCGCACATGAATGCTGGAGCCTATGGCCCGACGATGCCGATCATCTCGCCGGGCTCGATACGGGCTGGTACAGGCGCTCACTGCGCGAGTGCCGGGCGCCGGGCGTACCGGCTCTGCGGTCGCGGTAGACCGAAGTGGTCACGCAATGTCGTTCCGGCGTATTCGGTGCGGAACAGGCCGCGCCGCTGCAGGATCGGAACGACCTGCTCGGTGAAGACCTCCAGACCACCCGGGTAGTAGGGCGGCATCACGTTGAAACCGTCGGCGGCGCCGTTGCGGAACCAATCCTCGATGGTGTCGGCGACCTGCTCCGGTGTACCGGCGAAGACCCGATGTCCGCGGGCACCCGCGAGACGATGGAGCAGCCCGCGCACGGTGGGCCGTTCCCGCCGCACGATCCCCGCGACTACCTGCCGACGGCTTTGGTCGTTATCGGTGACATCGCCCGCGTCGCTGAACAATTCGAGCGGCACGGGTTCATCCAGCGGCAGGTGCCGCAGGCTTTGGCCCGCGATACCTGCCAACTGCTTCAGCCCGTATTCGGGCACGGTGAGCTCGTTGAACTCCCGCTCCAACTGTTTGGCGGCCGCTTCGGTGTCACCGATGAACGGGCTGATACCGGGCAGGATCTTGATCTGGTCGGCGTCGCGGCCGAATTCGGCGGCCTTGGCCTTGATATCGGCATAGAACGCCTGCGCGTCCTCGAGGCGCTGGTGCGCGGTGAAGATCGCCTCGGCGTACCGGCCCGCGAAGGCCCGGCCGTCGTTCGACGCACCGGCCTGTACCAGCACCGGATGTCCCTGCGGGGTACGCGGCGCAGTGAACGGACCACGCACACTGAGGTATTCGCCGACGAAGTCGATGGGGTGGATCTTGTCCGGATCGGCGTAGATGCCCGACTCCTGATCCAGCAGGATGGCGTCGTCCTCCCAGCTGTCCCACAGCGCGACGACCGCATCGACGAATTCCCGGGCCCGCGCGTACCGCGTCGGATGATCGGGATGTTTCTCGAGCCCGAAATTCGCGGCGGCGAGGTCGGTTCCGGTGGTGACGATATTCCAGCCCGCCCGGCCGCCGGAGATGTGGTCCAGCGTGGAGAACAGCCTGGCCAGGTTGTATGGCTCGTAGTAGGTGGTCGATGCGGTGGCGATCAGCCCGAGATGGGTTGTGGCCGTCGCGATCGCGGTGAGCAGCGTGATCGGTTCCAAACCGGAGGCCGCATTGTGCTTGACATTGGTCCGCAGCGCGGGTCCGTCGGCGAAGAACACCGCGTCGAGTTTCGCGGCTTCGGCCGTGCGACCGATCTCCTGGTAATAGGCGACATCGTAGATCCGGTCGGGTCGGCTCTGCGGATGCCGCCAGGCCGCCTCATGATGTCCGGACGGGTAGATGAACGCATTGAGGCTCAGTTGGCGTGTCATGAGGCTTTCTTCGCATCGTGTAAGGCCGCGACGTCGACGCCGAGGCTGGCAAGCAGCAGCTCGCGCAGACGGTTGAAGTCCGGATCGATGTGACGGCGTGGACGTTCCAGATCAATGCGCTGGTCGACGGCGATGCGCCCCTCGTCGAGGACGAGCACGCGGTCGGCAAGCAGTACCGCCTCGTCGACATCATGGGTCACCAGCAGGACGGCGGGTTTGTGCTTGGCGCACAAATCCTGCAGCAGCACATGCATTTTGATACGGGTGAGCGCATCCAGCGCCCCGAAGGGCTCATCGGCCAGCAGAAGCTCCGGCTCCCGGACCAGCGACCGCGCCAATGCGACACGCTGTTGCTCACCGCCGGAAAGCTCCTTGGGCCACGCCTTTTCCCGCCCCGCGAGCCCGGCCTCGGCCAGTGCGGTCCGACCGCGCTCGGCGGCATCGGCACCCGACAAACCGAGCGTCACATTGTCCAGCACCCGATTCCACGGCAACAGCCGCGAATCCTGGAAAACCACCGCACGCTCCGTCGGCACCCGCAACTCACCCGAGCCGAGCACATCACGATCCAGCTCGGCCAGCGCGCGCAGCAAGGTGCTCTTACCGGAACCACTGCGCCCGAGCAGGGCGACGAATTCACCGCGCGCGATATCGAGATCGATACCGTGCAACACCACGCGGTCGCCGAAACCCCTACGCAGTCCACGGATTCGGACCACATTCAGTCCGCGATCGTCTGCCGCCATGACAGTGCCCTCCGTTCCGTCGCGCGCACGGCGAGATCGCCGAACAGTCCGAGCAGGCCGTAGATCACCAGACCGACCACGATGACGTCGATCTGCCCGTAGGTACGCGCCTGCGTCATCAGATAGCCGATGCCGCTGGTGGCATTGACCTGTTCCACCACGACCAGCGCCAGCCAGGAAATCGTGACCGCCAGCCGCAATCCGGTGAAGAATCCGGGTAGTGAACCCGGCAGCGCGATCCGACGAATGAAAGCCCACCGCGAAAGCCCCACTGTCGCCGCCAATTCCACATACCGGCTATCGACGCCGCGCAATTGCGCGTGGGTATTGAGATAGATCGGAATCGCGACACTGGTCGTGATGACGATGAGCTTCATATCCTCACCGATGCCGAACCACACGATGAACAGTGGGATCAGCGCCAGCGTCGGAATCGAGCGTTTGATCTGAATCGGCCCGTCCAGCAGCGCTTCACCGACGCGGCTCAGTCCGGCGATCAAGGCGAGCACCACACCGATCACCACGCCGAGCCCGAGACCCCAGCCCGCGCGCTGCAGTGAGGTGAGCAGATTCGACTGCAACCTGCCGTCGGCGAACAGATCGCGTGCGGTCTCGGCAACGGTCCACGGCGCGGGCAATGTCTGCTCATCCAGTGCGCCCGAGGCGGATCCGATCACCCATGCCGCGATCAGCAGCGTGGGCCCGATGGCGATTCCGAATGGAATCGGGCGGCCCGGTCCGAGCCGGGGCCGGGTCGATTTGCGGCGGGCCGATAACGGCTGCGCGGCAGTGCGCGAACTTTGTCCGATCCGGCCGAGTACGCCGACATCCACAGTAGCCATTGCTATTTCGCCTTCGATTCGAATGCGGCACCGCTCTCGGTCACCGCCTGGGTGACGACGGCGTCGAAACGCAGATCGAAACCGTCCGCCGCACGCACCTTCTTGGGCAGTTCGCCCGCCTTGTCGATCGCATCGATGGTGCTCTGCTGGCGGTCGATGAGCTGCTGATCCAGATGCGGAAAGACATTGGTGCCGAGCGAATCGACAATGCGCTTCGCATCATCGGCGCTGACCTTCTGGTTCTCGACGTAGTACTTGCGCGCCCATTCGTCCTGATGGGTATTGACCCACTGGTTGGCCCGGATGTAGGCGGCGACCAACGCCCGGGTCGCGGCTGCCTTGGCGGGATCGGTCACCGCGGCGCGGCGCGCGTACAGATAGGCAAGGCCGCCGTAGATACCGGTGGTCTCCGAATCCGGAACCAACGATGCGCCAGGGGTGCGCAACAGCCTGGTGACATTCGGCTCGATCAGTGGCGCGACATCCACCTGGCCGGTGCGCACGGCATCCAGGAATTCCGCGAGCTGCAACCGAACCAATTGCACGTCGGTTGGTTTCAACCCGGCCTTGTCCAATGCCCGCAGCACCGCGGCCTGTTGGGCGGTGCCCTCCGCATAGGCGATCTTCTTACCTTTGAGATCGGCAAGCGTGGTGACCGTCTTGCCCGGCGCCACCCCGAGTTTCAGTGCGCTGGGGCTGGATTGAATGGCCGCGATGATCGGCACATCCTGCCCGGCCACCTGCGCATGGATCGGTGGGACATCGCCGACCGTCGCGACATCGGCGGCCCCGGCCCGGAACGCCTCCAGAATGGCCGGTCCGCCGATGAAATTGGCGAATTCCACCTTGAACGGCAGCTTGTCGAGCTCGCCGGAGAACTGGAGTACCGACTTGAACCGCTCCTGTTGATCAGCCAGTACGAGCTTGGTGCCCGCGGGGATTTCGGTGGGCAGCGGGGCGTCGGTTTTACCGACCGGCTTATCGTCGCTCGCGCAGCCGGTCAACCCCAGGCTCGCAACGGTCGCCGCAGCGAGCAATGCGGCAATAGTGCGGCCGCGCAGGCCGGTCAGGAACGTACGTGGTCGGAACATGCGGTGATTGAATCAAGATGGATCCGGCACGCATACGGTTTGTCTTAGCCTGATTCCAACTGTGTTCACCCACCCCGCCGGCTCCGCCGGCTGCCATCCCCCATGTGTTCACCCACCCCGCCGGCTGCCATCCCCTGTGTTCACCCACCCCGCCGAATCCGATCCCCCTCAGCGCGCAGGCGCCGCCGCGATCGTCGCGCGCACCTGTTGCTGGTATCGCTGGATGAACGGCAGGATCTGCTGATCGATGATCTGGTTGTAGGCCTCGGGGCGCTGCATCGGATTGGCGTGCCCGGTATTTCGCGGCATGACCACCAGCAGCGAGCCGTCGACGCCACCGGCCCGCTCGATGAGCACCTGATGGGAATATTCGACATCGACCACCCGGTCGTTGTCCGGATCGCGCGGTCGGATGAAGACAATCGCCGGGCGCGGCTTGTCGTCGACGGGCCGGGACAACGCGCGCAGATCGTTGATCGCACCGCCCGCCACGATCGCCAGGAACTGCATTTCGATCAGGCCGTTGCTGGCCGCGTCACGGGAGAAGATCTTCTCGCGCAACACTTCTCCGACGACATCGCGCAATGGCTCGAGCCGGATCCCGGGCACCCCGTTGGCGCCGCGATCGACGAATCGGTCACGGCGCGCGTAGGTCTCGACAGCCAGTCGCAGGGTGCGGCTTTCCCGCGCCCCGGGCAGCCAGCCCATCCAGCGCACCATATCCTCGCCCGCACCGCGACTCTCCGGGCGCACCGCGTTCAGATCCACCGGTGTGCAGTCCAGGATCACTCCGACCAACCGCCGGTCGCTTTCGAGGTGGATATGCCGCGCGACCTCGAGCGCGATGACCCCACCCATACTGTGTCCGACCAGCACGATGTTCTTCAGCCCGGACATCTGGGCAGCGCGAATGATCAGATCCGCGATCACCTTGGTGTCGATACCTTGATTGTCGTATTCGATGGCCCAGACCACGCCCATCTCGCTGAGGGCGGGCAGTGCGGCCGCGGTATTGCTGGCATCGAGGCCGCCGAGTCCGACCATATCGACGACGACGGTGTCCCAATCGCGCTCGTGCACAGGGGTGGCGATCGGCAGCACGGCGGGTTGGGTGCGCGCGAGGCGATCGCGTTCCGGGGCTACGTCGTGCACCCAGTACTGGGCGAACACGATGAGCCCGGCGAGCAATACCAAGGCGACCCGCAGCAGCGCCAACCTGGTACGGCGCAACGTCTGCCACCCGTGCCCGAGACGAGTCTCCCGAAGCCGGGCCCTCCGTCGCGCGTCGTCCCAGTCCGAGACGGTGGACGGGTGCCGATCGTCCAACGGCGACATCTACTCCACTGTAGGTACGGTTCGCGAGTGCTGCCACGCAACCCGGTAGTGGCGGTGTGGAGCGGCCGCGATTCGCCCGTGGAGCAGTACCGATGATGTACGCACACATCCGGCACTATCCGCGTACCAATATCGAACCGTCGCTTGACGATTGCGGTGCCATTACCCGGTGTACCGCTGAAATCCGGTGCCCGCAGCCGCGCACGGACGGCGTGGTGTCAGTGCTGTCAGGGCAGTTCGCCGGTTTCGGCCAGGGTGGCGAGTCTGCCGAGTGCGAAGGCTACGCTCAGCCGACGAAACCGCGAACTACCGGCTGAGCGCGAACCAACCGGGAGTGAACCAACCGGGTGCCGCGGCACAGAAGCGCTCGCGATCCCACTCACCCACCCCCTCGGGCATCGCCCCGACCAGTTCGACACCGGTAACCCGGGGCAGATCAGTGCGATTGCACTCTTCGGCCAGCCCGGGCTGGTCAGGCCAGGAGCCGATCACCAGCCCCGCACAGCGGACACCGGCCGACGACAGTGCGCGCGTCGTCAATTCGCTGTGGTTGAGGGTGCCCAGCCCGGCCGCCGCGACCACGACCACCGGGGCGTCGAGCTTCTGGGCCAGCTCGAGCAGTGTGAATTCGCCGAGGCGGACCAGCAATCCGCCTGCCCCTTCGACCAAGGTCAGGTCCGCGTCGGCGAGCGCGTCGATGGCGGCGGCGGTTTCACTCAGCGTCAACAGCGGCTGCCCGCACCGGCGCGCGGCCGTATCCGCCGCCAATGGATCGGGATAGCGAGCGATCTCGAGCGTCCTGGTCACTCCGGACAGGCGTTCGACTTCGGCGAGATCACCGGGTTCACCCGGTGCGATACCGGTTTGGGCCGGTTTGCACACCGCCACCGAGCGACCGGAGGCCAGCGCGGCCGCGGCGAGCGCGGCGGTCACCACGGTCTTGCCGACCTCCGTCGACGTACCGGTTACGAAAAGCACACTCATGCCGTCACGAATCCACGCGCCTGCGCCAGCACCTCGCCGAGAACCATTGCGATGGTGTGGAGTTCGTCGGGAGTCAGATCGGCCCGCGCGGTGAGCCGCAGCCGCGATGTCCCCTCGGGCACCGACGGCGGGCGGAAGCAACCCACGTCCAAACCACGCGCGCGACAGACCTGCGCGGCGTCATAGGCGACCTGCGCCTCACCGAGCACCACGGACACTACCGCCGAATCCGGCTCCGCCACACCGGCGATGCGTGCGAGATCGGCGGCCCGCTCCAGCACCCGACCCGCCAGCTCGGGCTGCCGGCGCAACAGCCGCAACGCCGCCCGCGCCGCACCGACCGCGGCAGGCGCGAGCCCGGTATCGAAGATAAATGTGCGTGCCGCATCGATCAGATGCCCGCGCACCCGCTCGCCGGCCAGCACGACACCGCCCTGTGCGGCAAACGCTTTCGAAAGGGTCGCGGTGACAACGAGATCCGGCTCCCCGGCCAAACCGACCTCGTGCACAAGTCCACGTCCACCCACGCCGCGCACACCGAGCCCGTGTGCCTCATCCACGATCAACACCGCGCCATTCGCCCGGGTGACCCGATGCAACTCGGCCAGCGGTGCCAGATCACCATCGGCGCTGAACACCGAATCGGTAAGTACCAGTGCTCGTTCCTCGGTCCGCTCCGCCAGCAGACGCTCGACGGCCGCCACATCGCAGTGCGCGGCGATCTCCACGCGCGAGCGCGACAGCCGGCAGGCATCCACCAGCGATGCGTGACTGCCCGCATCGGAGACGATCAGCGCACCCCGACCGGCGAGCGCGGTCACCACCCCGAGATTGGCGGCATAGCCGGAGGCAAAGACCAAACCGGCCTCGACACCGACGAATTCGGCGAGTTCGGACTCGAGCTGCTCATGCTCGGCGGTGGTCCCGGTGACGAGCCGGGATCCGGTCGACCCGGTACCCCAGCGTCGCACGGCGTCGATCGCGCCCTCGATCACCTCTGGATGACGGACCAGCCCGAGGTAGTCATTGGAGGCGAGGTCGATCGATGGCGATTGCGCCGCGCGCGGGCGCAATTCACGGCGCAACCCGACGCGCGCGCGCTCGGCGGCGCGCTCGTCAAGCCAGCCCAACGGATCGGTAGTCACAGCTCCGCAGCATACTTGAACAGCGTTCAAGACGCATGCGCGGGGGTGGGTGCTGGTAACGTAGGAGCCAATCGTTGAGGGTTCGCCACCGACCAACGGTGGCGCGGCATTTCCGCCAAAGGGAGCAGGGCCGAATGCCACGGTGGGCGATAGTCGTCGAAGAGACAACAGGTTCCGGCGATCACAAGCGTTGGTCGCCGCGGATACTCGCGGAGGTGGTCGGCACTCGTGCGCAGGCTCTGACCAAATTGCACTCGCTCGTACCCACTTTCACCCCGCAGCATCCGAGACTTCCGGGTCGCCGGATTCTGCTGCGCGACGAGGACACCTATCTGCTGATCGCCTGTGGCTGGGCCGACGACTACCACTGCGTATTCCGAGTCTGGGAGATCGTCTCCGATACCGATCGCCCCGAGAGTGCGGGAAACGAGCACAACACCCGCAGGCACGCCTGATCCGGCCGCATCAGACTTGGGCGGCGGCAACCATACCGGCGGTAATGCGTTCGATGTCCTCGGTCGTGCTGATGAAGGGCGGCATGGTGTAGATAAGATCGCGGAAGGGGCGCAGCCAGACGCCTGCTTCGACGGCGGCGTGGGTGGCCTTGCGCAGATCCACCGGATGATCGAGTTGCACAACGCCGATCGCCCCCAGTACCCGCACATCGGTCACCCCGGGCAGCGAACGCGCCGGAGCCAGACCGGCTTTCAGTTCCGATTCGATACGGGTCACTTCGGCGCGCCAATCCCGTTGCTGCAGCAACTCGATCGAGGCCACCGCGACCGCGCACGCCAGCGGATTACCCATGAAGGTCGGACCGTGCATCAGCCCGCCGTGCTCCGCGCTGATGGTCTCGGCGATCCGGGCAGTGCACAGCGCGGCCGCCAGGGTCAGATACCCGCCGGTGAGCGACTTGCCGACACACATCACATCCGGACTCACCCCGACGTGATCGGCCGCGAAAAGCGTTCCGGTGCGGCCGAATCCGGTCGCGATCTCATCGAAGATCAACAGCACCCCGTATTCGTCGCTCAGGCGCCGCAGGTCGGTCAGATACCGCGGATCGTGCCAGCGCATCCCACCCGCGCCCTGCACGAGTGGCTCCACGACGACGGCCGCGAGTTCGTCGGCATGCGCGGCCAGCAGCCGCTCGAATTCGGCCACATAGTCAGCCGAGTATTCGAGCGGCGGCGCCGGGGCGAAGAGCTGCTCCGCGAGCACATCGGTCCACAGCGCGTGCATGCCGCCTTCCGGATCGCACACGCTCATCGGCGTGAAGGTATCGCCGTGATACCCGCCGCGCCAGGTGAGCAGCCGCCGCTTCGCCGGTTTACCCATCGCGCGCCAGTACTGCAGGCACATCTTCACCGCGACCTCGACCGATACCGAACCGGAGTCGCACAGGAATACCTTGTCCAGACCGGCGGGTGTCAGCTTCACGAGCAATGCGGCCAGCCGCGCCGCCGGTTCATGGGTGAGCCCGCCGAACATCACATGACTCATCCGCTGCGACTGCGCCACCAGCGCGGCATCCAGTACCGGATGCCGGTAACCGTGGATGGCAGCCCACCACGAACTCATCCCGTCGACCAATTCCCGACCGTCGGCGAGGGTGAGCCGGGTTCCGGAAGCAGCGGAGACCACCAGCGGTTCGGTTGTCGCGGGAAAGCCGCCGTAGGGATGCCAGACGTGGTCGGCGTCGATGGCGGTGATCTCGGCAGGGGTCAGGGCAATGGCGGCCGGCGGAGCCGGCGGAGTGGGTGAGCTCGATGCCACAGGATTCCTCGCGGTCGCGTGACGGCCCCGGCCTACCAGGGATTGAACGGTGTTCAAGTTACCACTCGAGCTGCACGCACACGATCCCCCGTCGAATTCCGTGGTCGAGCCGACCGCGCGCGGGATTACCTGGACGGCCATCTCGCGGGCGTCCCGGGTGCGGCTGCAGCGTCTGGTATTCGGCGGATTCGCCCGGCCGCCCTCCCAGATCGGCTACCGGCGGCGCCGCCACGAAACCGGCCCCGACCAGGACTGACTCGCCCGGTCACAACCGTCCACACGGAGTACCCGCCGGCTGGCGCTAGTGTCGTTGACATGGCTCAGCCCGACGCAGCGCCCGGTGAGGTGACACCCCTCGGTGTCTGGCCCGGCACCGCCTACCCACTGGGCGCGACCTACGACGGCGCAGGTACCAATTTCTCGGTGTTCTCCGAGGTTGCCGACGCGGTCGAACTGTGCCTTATCGCCAAGGACGGCAGCCAAGCCAGAGTGCCGCTGGAAGAGGTCGACACCTACGTCTGGCATGCCTATCTCCCGACCATCGGACCGGGCCAGCGCTACGGTTTCCGGGTGCACGGACCCTACGATCCCGAGCACGGATTGCGCTGTGATCCAAGTAAATTGCTGCTCGATCCCTACGGCAAGGCTTTCGACGGCGAATTCGACAACGACTCCTCGCTCCACACCTACGGCCAGGATTCGCTGGGGCACACCATGACCGGTGTGGTGATCAACCCATTCTTCGACTGGGGCGCCGACCGTCCACCGAATCGGCCCTACCACGAGACGGTCATCTATGAGGCGCACGTCAAGGGCATGACGATGACGCACCCCGACATTCCGGAGGAGTTGCGCGGCACCTACGCGGGTATCGCACATCCGGCGATCGTGGAACATCTGAAGGAACTCGGCATCACCGCCATCGAACTGATGCCGGTGCACCAATTCCTGCACGACCGAGTCCTGTTGGATCAGGGCCTGCGCAACTACTGGGGCTACAACAGCTTCGGTTACCTCGCACCACACAACGAATACGCGGCCAGCGCACGCGGCGGCGCGGCGGTGACCGAATTCAAGGCCATGGTGCGCGCCCTGCATGCCGAGGGCATCGAGGTCATCCTCGATGTCGTCTACAACCACACCGGCGAGGGCAATCACCTCGGGCCGACCCTGGCCTTTCGCGGCATCGACAATGCCGCCTACTATCGCCTCGTCGACGACGACCCGTCGCACTATATGGACTACACCGGCACCGGTAACAGCCTCAACGTGCGCCATCCGCATACGCTGCAGCTGATCATGGACTCGCTGCGCTACTGGATCCTGGATATGCACGTCGATGGCTTCCGCTTCGACCTGGCCGCCACGCTGGCGCGGGAACTGCACGATGTGGACCGGCTGTCGACCTTCTTCGATCTGGTGCAACAGGATCCGGTGGTCAGTCAGGTGAAACTCATCGCGGAGCCGTGGGATGTCGGCGAGGGCGGTTATCAGGTCGGCAACTTCCCGGGCCAGTGGACCGAATGGAATGGCAAGTACCGCGACACCGTTCGCGACTACTGGCGTGGTGAACCCGCCACCCTCGGCGAATTCGCTTCCCGGCTCACCGGATCCTCTGATCTGTACGAGGCCACCGGCCGCAGGCCGAGCGCGAGCATCAACTTCATCACCGCTCACGACGGCTTCACTCTGCGGGATCTGGTGTCCTACAACGAGAAGCACAACGTGGCCAATGGCGAGGGCAATCGCGACGGCGAGAGCTACAACCGCTCGTGGAACTGCGGGGTGGAGGGCCCCACCGACGATCCGGAGATACTCGCGGTGCGCGCCAAGCAGAGTCGCAATCTGCTGGCCACACTGGTGCTCAGCCAGGGCACCCCGATGCTCGCGCACGGCGACGAGATGGGCCGCACCCAGCAGGGCAATAACAATGTCTACTGCCAGGATTCACCGGTGGCCTGGATGGATTGGTCACTGATGCAGACGAATTCGGACCTGTTCGAATTCACCAAGCGGGTGATCGCGCTGCGCACCGCGCATCCGATATTCCGCCGCCGCCGCTTCCTGGCGGGCCGGCCGATCCGACCGAAAGATCACGCCCACGATATCGCCTGGCTCACCCCGGCGGGTGAGGAGATGACACCCGCCGACTGGGACAGCGGTTTCGGCAAGTCGCTGGCGGTATATCTCAACGGCCTCGGTATCAACGAACCCGGCCCGCGCGGCGAACGCATCACCGACGATTCGTTCCTGCTGTGTTTCAACGCCCACGACCACGGCCTCGACTTCGTCCTGCCCGATCCGGATTACGGCGCCGAATGGACTGTCGCACTGGATTGTTCGATACCCGACGGCCGCGCCGATGCCACCTATCCGGCGGCGAGCACCATCGCCGTCCCCGCCCGTTGTCTGCTCGTCCTCCACTGCCCCGCATAACCGAAACGCCGATGACCGAGACGCCGAAGATCAAGACGCACACCCAGCACACCGACCCCATCTCCCGCGGCCGCAATTCGGCCCGGCCGACGGCGGTCCGCAGCACCTACCGACTCCAGCTGCGCCCCGACGCGTTGACCTTCACCGATGCCCGCGCGATCGCGGAATACCTACAGCAGCTGGGTATTTCGCATCTGTACCTGTCGCCGATCCTGACCGCGGCGGTCGGTTCGACGCACGGTTACGACGTCACCGATCCGACCACGGTGTCGGCGCCCCTCGGCGGCCCGGCCGGACTCAAGGCGCTCGCGGACGAAGTGCGCAGCCGCGGTATGGGTTTGATTGTCGATCTGGTACCCAACCACGTTGGCGTGGCCGATCCCCGCCAGAACCCGTGGTGGTGGGATGTGCTGCGCAACGGCCGTGAATCGCAGTTCGCGCATTTCTTCGATATCGACTGGAGTGCGGGCAATGGCGCGGGTGGGCGGCTGGCACTGCCGGTGCTGCAGAGCGAAAACGATCCGGCCGCACTGACGGTCGACCGGTCCGGTTCGGAACCGATGCTGGCACTGCACGATCTGCGCTTCCCCATCGCGGCGGGCACCGACGGCGACAACGCCCTGCGCATCCACGACAAACAGCACTACCGTCTGGTCAGCTGGAAGGCTGGGCTGTGCACCTACCGGCGGTTCTTCGCGGTCAGCAGCCTGGCCGCGGTGCGTCAGGAAGATCCCGAGGTCTTCGAGCTCACCCACCGCGAACTGGCCGCGTGGTGCGAACACGACCTGATCGACGGTGTCCGGGTCGACCATCCGGACGGATTGTCCTATCCCAGAGCGTATTTGACGAAGCTGCGGCGGCTGATCGGCCCGTACCGGCTACTACTCGTGGAAAAGATCCTCGCCAATCGCGAACCGCTGGACGCGACGCTACCGGTCGACGGGACCACCGGCTACGACGCCCTGTCCGACTACGGCGGCGTGCTGATCGACCCCGACGGCGAACAGACGCTGACCGAACTGTCACGCAAACTCGCCGGGCACGGCAGCGACCGGGCCTGGATCGGTGAGACCGAGCATCGGATCAAACGCGCAGTGGCGGAGAACATTCTGGCCCCGGAGATCCGGCGTCTGGTCGCCGCGATCAAGCGCGACGCACATGCCGAGAGCTTCGACACCATGGCTTTGACCAATGCCACCATCGAGGTGCTGGCCTTCATGCCGGTGTACCGGGTGGATTACGGGCCGCTGGCGGGTATGACCGGCGCGGTGATCGCCGAAGTGGAAAAGCGCAACAGCGAACTGACGGTGCCGCTGAGTGTGCTGGTGGCGGCGCTGGCATCCGACGGCGAGGCCGCCGTTCGATTCAGTCAGGTATGCGGTGCGATCACCGCCAAGGCCGTCGAGGACACCATGTTCTATCAGGCGGCGCGGCTGGTGTCGCTGCAGGAGGTGGGCGGCAATCCGGCCCGATTCGGCCACTCCCTCAACGAATTCCACCTGTCCAATAGCGAACGCGCGCAACGCTGGCCCGCCACCATGACCACCCTGTCGACGCACGACACCAAACGCGGTGAGGATGTGCGGGCCCGGATCGGGGTGCTTTCCCAGGCCGCGGATATCTGGGCGCGGGCCGTCGAATCCTGGCAGGAAATCACTCCCGGTCCCGACGGTGCGACGACATTGTTCCTGTTGCAGAACATGTTCGGCATCTGGCCCGCCGACGGTCGTCCGGCCTCGTCGGTGGCCGGACTGCGCGAGCGACTGCATCTGTTCGCGGAGAAGGCGATTCGCGAGGCCGGTGTCCATACTTCCTGGGAGGAACCGGAGGCCGGATTCGAGACGAAGGTGCACGGCTGGCTCGACGCGGTGATCGACGGGCCGGTCGGCTCCGAAATCGGCGATCTGGTGCATGAACTCGCCCCGCACGCCTGGTCGGATTCGCTGTCACAGAAGCTGCTGCAGCTGTGCGGGCCCGGAATTCCGGATATCTATCAGGGCTGCGAGCTGTGGGAGGACACGCTCGTCGATCCGGACAACCGCCGCCCGGTGGATTTCGCCGCCCGGGCGGGCCTGCTGCAATCCCTCACCGGCACACCGGCTTTGGATACCACCGGCGCGGCGAAGATGTGGATTGTCGCCTATGCGCTGTGGTTGCGTCGCGAACGTCCGGAATGTTTTGTCGGCGGCACCTACCTGCCCCTGTTCGCCACCGGCGAGCACGAGAGCAGGCTGGTCGCCTACGCGCGCGGCCGGACCGGTGAGACGCCCGAGGTGATCGTGGCCGCCACCCGGCACAGCCTCGCGCTGGCCGAAACCGGATGGGGGGATACCACTTTGGAGCTGCCGCAGGGCAACTGGACCGATCGGCTGACCGGCCATACCTTCCAAAGCCGGGCCCGATTGGAAAAGCTGTTCGCCCGGCTGCCGGTGGCGCTACTGGTGCGCTGAGGGCTCCTCCGGCGTGATAAAAGCCAAAGCCTCCGCCCCGGTTGCCGTCGAAACCCGCGTACTCGACTACCCGAATCATCGACCGTCCAATCGGCGACGTTAATGAAAACGCTGCCTTTCAATGGGAACACAGGCGGCAGGCGGGATTGCGCGAGTACCCGACGCGGCTACAACCAGGTGGGGTCGCCGAAGACCGCGCCCGAATCGTCGACCTCGGGCGAACTGGCGTAGACATAGGCGAATTGCCGCAGGGTAACCGGACCGGTGCAGGTATTGACCTTGATGTGGAAGTCCCGGACGACTGTCTGAATGAGCTTGCCGGGGATCATGTCCTTCTCCGCCAGCGCAACCTCCGCGACCTCGCCCGCTTGAAGGTTCACCGTGACCACCGGATTGGGATTAACGAAAACGGGGAAGAACTGGCCGCCCCCGCCCCCCGCCCCGGCCTCAGCCCCGGTCCCGGCCCCAGTCCCGGCCCCGTTCCCGGTCTGCGCGGCGTCCCCGTTCCCCTTTTTCCCGTTGGGCAGGTTCGGCACGTCGGGCAAATTAGGCGCGTTGGGCCTGGTGTTCCTGGTGTCCACGCCCAAGGGCAGAGGGACGATGATGTCGGGTGTCGCGCCAAGTGTGCCCGTACCGATCGTCACCGCACACCCGACGTGATACCCGACCTGGAGCTTGCCCGTGGCCGCCGCATCGATCTGACCGTAGGCGGTGGTGGTGACAAAAGCCTCCCGGGTAGTGGCCACCTGGTTCAGCGGCGCGATCCGATTGATCGTCTCGTCCCTGCTGCCCACCATGATGTTGCCACCGATCGGCGATGCGAAGCTCTTCTCGTGCGGCGCCATCGAGATGACCTCGGCCGACGCAGATGCCATCGATGACCCCGCGGCGACCAAGACGCCGCTGATCACCAGCGTTATCTTCATCAACTTGGAGGGCATAACCGCACTGTAGTAGCACATGGCTATGGAAATGGGCTGTGACACGGTCACGTATCCGATCGAGCAACATCGTGACCAACGGTCTTGGAAACCTTCGATCGTTTCGATGCCGCCCGCTGAACCGAACACATCCGCACCGAACTTCCCCCCCCCCTCGACGTCGAAGAGGTCTCGATCGGGATCAGGTGGAACTGGTGGCGGTGGCTACTCGCTTCGGCGATATCGCCACCGATCCCACCGGATCTTGAAACCCCGCCCCGCAGCTTCCTGCGTCAAGACCGGCGGCGGGCTCAGCGAGCTGCCACTCGACTCAAGCGCGACAGGTACCAGCCGACTACGGTCGACGGCTCGTAGCGACCTGCCCGACAAGCCAGCGGCCCGCCCCGACCCCGGCGGCGACCAGCACCGCAACCTGCAGGGATCCGGTAATCAGCGCGAGCACAACGCAGAGCGCCAACCCCAAGGCGATGGCCTCGAGTTTGTACATCGGCCACGCGCTACCTGCGATATCTACCGCCGTGGATCGGGTCGAAAGGGGGGCTACTGCCATGTAGTCAGGGTACACGGATCAGGAAGTTCGGGGTACCTAACATTTGGGTCGGGAACAGCGGCGGGCGGTGTGGTGTTGCGGGTGTTATGCCATTGACAGGTGAGTACGGGCCGAGCACATCCGATTGGGCCCGTGAGCAGGCCGAGCAAATCGAGAATTCCGGCGGGACCGAGGGCGTCTCCCTGCAGGGCAAGGCCGTCATCGTCCTGACCAGTAAAGGCGCGAAAAGCGGGCTGCTGCGCAAGACCGCGTTGATGCGAGTCGAGCACGACGGCGAATACGCCATCGTCGCCTCGCTGGGCGGGGCTCCGAAGCATCCCGTCTGGTATTGGAATATCAAGGCCGAGCCGCATGTCGAGTTGCGCGACGGCACCGTGAACAAGGACTACACCGCGAGAGAGGTCTTCGGCGCGGAGAAGGCGCTGTGGTGGGAGCGGGCGGTCGAGGTCTGGCCCGATTACGCGATCTACCAGACCAAGACGACCCGTGAGATCCCGGTATTCGTCCTCACGCCACGGTAAATCCGACCGGTAAACCGATCGTTTGCCACCTCCGATACCCACCCGCCGCGTCCGGCCGACGCGGCAGGTGGCAGCATATTTCGGGTGTCCAATCCGCTGGAACTCCTCGACGACCGATCCACATCTCGTCCCGCGCTGACCGCGGACGAGATCGACGCCGCCGCCAAGCGAATTTCCGACATTATCGAGCCCACTCCGCTGCAGCACAGTCCCCGGCTTTCCGCGCTGACCGGGGCGCAGGTCTATCTCAAGCGCGAGGACCTCACTGCCGTGCGCTCCTACAAGCTGCGCGGCGCCTACAACCTGATCGTGCAACTCAGCGATTCCGAACGGGCCGCGGGCGTGGTCGCGGCGAGTGCCGGTAATCACGCGCAAGGCGTGGCCTTCGCCTGCAATGCGATGGGCATCAAGGGCCGCATCTACGTTCCGACCACCACGCCGAAGCAGAAGCGCGACCGCATCCGGGTGCACGGCGGCGAATTCGTCGAGCTCATCGCGGTCGGGGAAACCTATGACGCCGCTGCAGCGGCCGCCGCCGAGGATGTCGAGCGCACCGGCGCGACCACGGTGCCGCCGTTCGACGATCCGCGCACCGCGGCGGGACAGGGCACCATCGCGCCCGAATTACTGGAACAGCTCGGCGGTCGGACCCCTGATCTGGTGGTGATCCCGGTCGGCGGCGGTGGTTGCCTGGCCGGCATCGGAACCTACCTGCGGGAGCGCTCGCCGAGTACCGGAATCCTCGGCGTGGAACCGGCGGGCGCGGCCTCGATGACCGCGGCGCTGGTCGCGGGCGGCCCCGTGACGCTGCCGGAGATCGATCCGTTCGTCGACGGCGCAGCGGTGCGCCGGATCGGCCAGGTGCCCTATGCGGCAGTCGCCGGATTCGGCGGCCGGGTGGTCTCGCACGGCTCGCTGCCGCTGCTGACCGCGACCGAATCACCAAGGGGCGCAGGCGCTTTCCGCTTGATTCAGGTCGACGAGGGCGCGATCTGCACCACCATGCTCGACCTGTACCAGAACGAGGGCATCATCGCCGAACCCGCGGGGGCCCTGTCGGTGACGGCGCTGGCGGAGATCGCGATCGAGCCGGGTTCGACGGTGGTGTGCCTGGTCTCCGGTGGCAATAACGATGTGTCCCGCTATGGCGAGATCATCGAGCGCTCCCTGGTACACAGCGGCTTGAAACACTATTTTCTGGTCGACTTCCCCCAGGAGCCGGGCGCACTGCGGCGGTTCCTCAACGAGGTGCTCGGTCCCGACGACGATATAACCCTGTTCGAATACGTCAAGCGCAACAACCGGGAAACCGGCGCCGCGCTGGTCGGTATCGAACTCGGTGCGCCGCAGGGGCTCGGTCCGCTGCTGGAGCGGATGCAAGAGTCGCCGATCCAGTGCGAGCGGTTGGAACCGGACTCCCCGGCCTACCGCTATCTCACCTGAGCGCCCATTCCGAATCCGAATCGGCCGCGCAGACATTGGTCCGCGCGGCCGGTCGGTACGCGTCCTGCCAGAATTCCAGCGCCACCGGCCGACACCCGGAATCACCGGGCCCAGCAGTGTCACGAGATCGTCAGCGCCAGCCACCGACATCTCCGGCGCTGCCGGGCAGAGGCGATGGCGGACAGTTGATTACGCAGCCTCGGGCGTCTGCACCGGTGCGGCGGGCCTGCGGGTCGTGCGCACACCCGTCATGACCATCGGCAGCAGCCAACCGGCAGTGGTCTGATCGAAGCTCAGCTGCGCGGCCGAGAGGCGGTTGTGGACGAATCCGACGGATAGACCTAGGCGGGGTTCGGCCCAGCCGAAGGAGCCGCCGAGGCCGATATGACCGAAGCCGCCGTGCGCGCCCGGCATCGGCAGCGAGTGATAGCCCAGACGCCAGAGCATCGGAGCGTAGAACAGGGCACGGTCGAGCCGGAAGGTCCGAATTCGACTGAGCGCCTTGATGGTTTGCGGCGACAGATACTGCACATCGCCAGCCATGCCGCCGTTAGCCAACGCGCCGTACATGGTGGCGAGGGCGGGTGCGGTGCAGACGCCGTTGCCCGCCCCGAGTTCGGTATCGAGGATCGGCGGCATCGCGCCCTCCAGGATGGTCTCCAGCCCAGGCAGGAACAGGCACCGCGCCGCGGCGCCGAGCGCACCGGGCAGACCGTAGCTGAGACCCAAAAACCTGGTGCTGACCGAGTTTCCGATCATGCTGAGCTGAGAGCCCGCCAACGGCGCGTAGACGGTCGACGATTGCGCGGACGGCTTGCCCAGATGCAGGCCGTCGATGCCGAGCGGTTCGGATACTTCGGTGCGGAACAGCTCCGCCAGCCCGTGGCCGGTAATGGCGCGGGCCAATCCGGCCAGCAGCCAGCCGAAGGTGAGCGCATGATAGGCCGGCGTGCCGAGCAGACGATCGGGTTTCGCGGCGGCGAGGCGCTGCTCCATGAGTTGGTGGTCGAGCACCTCCTCGAGTCCGGCCGCGATCGGGTTGAGGCCACCGAGTCCCGCGCTGTGCGTCATCACCTGACGAATGGTGATACGGCCCTTACCGTTCTGACCGAATTCCGGCCAGTATTCGGCCATCGGCGCTTCGTAGTCGAGCAGACCGCGATCGGCCAGCCGGTGGATGACGGTCGCGGTGATGCCTTTGGTGGCGGAGAAGACGATCGCGCCGGTGTCCTGGGTCCAGGGCTTGTCGCCTGCGCTCCCGATCCAGATATCGACCAGTGGCTCACCGTGCAGATGTACGGCCAATGCGCCGCCCGCCCCTCGGCGGCGCCCGAAGACCTTCGCGAATGCGCGTACCAATGGCGCGAATTCGGTGGCGGCGCTGCCACCCACCCCATCGGGGAGGTTCGCTAGGTCCCCGGGTGAAGCCACGTTGCTCATATTCCAACGGTAATGGCGCCGGTCATACGCGGCAATGTTGTGTCTCGGACAGTTATATTCAGCTTGTTTTCGGCAATCGCCGGCAGAGCCGAGGTTGCGCTATGAGCTCTCGAGTATCACGAACGAGTGGCCCGATATCTCCGTTCCGGAGACACCGTCGGTCGCGGGTTCCCACGACAGCACCGAAACACCGGCGATCGGTACCGTGACCTGCTCTTCGGAGAGATTGCACAGCAATGTCAGCGGGCCACGGCGCACCGCGATCCAGCGGGCGTTCTCGTCGTAGTCGACCGATACGTGTGTGAGCCACGGGTTCGTTATTTCGGCCCGATCGCGCCGAAGACCGATCAGCTTGCGATAGCAGGAAAGTAGCCTTTCGTGCCGATAATGCTGGTGCTCGGACCAGTCGAGCTTGGACCGCAGGAATGTTTCCGGGTCCTGTGGATCGGGAACGTCGTCACTGTCCCAGCCGTGTTCGGCGAATTCGTCCTTACGCCCGATGGCGGTGGCGGCCGCGATCACCGGATCGGTATGCGAGGTGAAGAACTGGAACGGGGTGCGCGCGCCCCACTCCTCCCCCATGAACAGCATCGGCGTGTATGCCGAGAACAGCACCAGGGCCGCCTTGATCGCCAGCTGCCCATCGGTCAGGTAGGCGCTGGGACGGTCCCCGATCGCCCGATTGCCGATCTGATCATGGGTGCAGGTGTAGGCGAGCAACGCACTCGCCGGGATGAGCCGGGTATCGATCGGACGGCCGTGGCTGCGACCGCGGAAGCTGGAATACGTTCCGGCGTGGAAGAATCCGTGCGTCAGTGTCTGGGCAAGACAGCGCAGCGAACCGAAATCGGCGTAGTAGCCCTGACGTTCACCGGACACCGCGGTATGCACGGCATGGTGCAGGTCGTCGTTCCACTGTCCGGTCAGGCCATAACCGCCGGCCGCGCGCGGGGTGATGAGCCGCGGATCATTGAGGTCACTCTCCGCGATCAACGTCAACGGTCTACGCACATGTGCGGCAAGGGATTCGGTGTCGGTAGCCAATTCGGCGAGCAGGTGGGTGGCAGTGCGGTCGACGAGCGCGTGCACCGCATCGAGGCGCAGTGCGTCGATATGGAAATCACGAAACCAGCGCAGGGCGTTCTCGATAATGAAGCGGCGCACCGAATCCGAGGCGGCACCGTCGAGATTGAGGCTCTGCCCCCAGGTATTGCGTCCCTCGGTCAGATAAGGCGCGAAGCGGGGCAGATAATTGCCGCAGGGGCCGAGATGGTTGTAGACGACATCGAGGGCGACGGCCAAACCCTTTGTGTGGCAGGCATTCACGAAGCGCTGCAAACCATCGGGTCCACCGTAGGGCTCGTGGACCGCATACCAGAGCACACCGTCGTAGCCCCAATTGTGGACACCGTCGAAGGCGTTGACCGGCATCAATTCGACCATGGTGACACCGAGGTCGACGAGGTGGTCCAGACGCTCGACAGCGGCGTCGAAGGTGCCCTGTGGGGTGAAGGTGCCCAGATGCAGTTCGTAGATGATCGCACCTGCCAGCGGGCGACCGGTCCAGCCCACATCGGTCCACCCGACCGGATCGAGGACGTGCAACGCCGAGCGACCGTGCACGCCGTCGGGCTGCCGTGGCGAGCGCGGGTCGGGCAGCACGGTCGGGTCGTCGTCGAGCAGATAGCCGTACCGCGCGCCCGGTGCGGCGCTCACCTCGGCCCGCCACCAACCAGCGCCGGACCTCGTCATCGGATGCACGGCGCCATCGACCTCGATACGCACCCGTTCCGGTAGCGGGGCCCACACCTCGAACACGGTCACCGAGCCAGCATCGCATGTCGCCGGGCATGCGGCCCGTCCACAGCGGACGCACCCTTCCGACCATTGCCTCTGACGTGCGATCCCTGACAGAGTGAGTACGTGGGCATCTACAACGATCAGTTCGTGCCGCGGCTGGTGAATCTGGTCTGCGGGGCCACAATCAATAATCCGCGGCGCCAGCGTGCCTGCGCCGGGTTGCGCGGGCGGGTGGTGGAGATCGGCTTCGGATCGGGACTGAATATCCCCTTCTATCCGGCCGCCGTCGAGTCGGTCAGTGCCGTGGAACCCGCCGACCTCGGCTGGCGCCTGGCGGATAAGCGGCTCGCCGAGGCCACGGTGCCGATCGAACGCGCCGGGCTCGACGGCCAGTCGCTGCCCTTCGCCGATAACAGCTTCGACTCCGCGCTCTCGACCTGGACGATGTGCACCATTCCGGATATCGCGGCCGCGCTGGCCGAGGTGCGCAGGGTGCTCGTCCCCGGCGGGACCCTGCATTTCGTCGAACACGGGCTCGCACCGGATCCGGGCGTGCAGGCATGGCAGCATCGCTTGAATCCGATCGAAAAGGCGGTCGCGGGCGGCTGCCATCTCGATCGCGATATTCGCGGAACCATCGAGAGCGCCGGATTCGCGATCCGCGAGCTCGACGAGTTCTATGCGGACGGACCGAGGTTTTTCGCCGCACTCTCACTTGGAGTCGCGATCTCACCGTAGTCACATCCACCACAACCGACGAACGGCAGACCCGCTCGCGCGCTAACTCGCGAGGCAGCCGGGACCGAGCAGGGCCTTGAGATCGCCCATCAGGGCCGAGGACGGTGAAACTCGCAGGCTGTCATCCAATTTCCACAGCGACGTATTGTCGCGCGCACCCACATGGCGGACGTGGACGTCCGCGGTGCCCGGATGTCTGGACAGGATGCGCTTGAGTTCACCGATCTTGTCCGGGGTGCACAGGCGGGTCGGCATGACGACCGCCAGCGGCTTGGCCACACCGATCGAGGACAGGTCGGGGACGACGAGATCGTTGGCGATCAAGGAGATCCGGTCGTCGCGCACCGACACCCTGGCCTTCACCAGGACGACCGCGTCCTCCACGACATCCGCGCCGTACACCGAATAGGCCTGCGGGAAGAACAGCGCCTCGATACCGCCGGTCAGATCCTCGATCTGCGCCGAGGCCCAGGCCAGGCCGTTCTTATTGATGCGGCGGTTGACCGAGGCGAGAATGCCGCCGATGGTCACCTGGGCGCCGTCTTTGATATCACCCTCGAGAATGGCCGGGATCGCCGTATCCGCCTGTGCCGCGAGCACATGTTCGACGCCGTTGAGCGGATGCCCCGATACGTACAGGCCGAGCATTTCGCGCTCGAGAGCCAGCTTGTGCTTGGTCTCCCACTCATCCTCGGGCACCTTGACATTGAAGACCGAGGCCACCGAATCATCACCGTCGTCCAACCCGCCGAACAGGTCGAACTGGCCGATCGCCTCGGCCTTCTTGGTGGACATCACCGCATCGATGGCATCGGAGTGGATCAGCAGCAGACCCTTGCGCGGATGTCCGAGCGAATCGAATCCGCCTGCCTTGATGAGGGATTCGGTGACCTTCTTGGTGCAGGCGATGGCGTCGATCTTGTTCAGGTAGTCGGAGAAATCGGTGAACTTCGACTTCTCCTTGCGCGCCTGGATAATCGAGGCGACCACATTGGTGCCGACATTGCGCACCGCGCCGAGGCCGAAGCGGATGTCCTTACCCACCGAGGCGAAGTTCTGCTCGGATTCATTGACATCGGGCGGCAGCACGGTGATACCGAGGCGTCGACAATCCGAGAGGTAGACCGCGGCCTTGTCCTTATCGTCGCCGACGGAGGTGAGCAGGGCCGCCATATATTCGGCGGGATAGTTCGCCTTCAGATAGGCGGTCCAGTAGGAGATCAGGCCGTAGGCGGCGGCGTGCGATTTGTTGAACGCGTAACCGGCGAACGGCAGGATGGTGTCCCACAGCGCCTTGATCGCCGCCTTGGAGTACCCGTTGGCCTGCATGCCCTCCTCGAAGCCTTCGAACTCGGCGGCCAGCACCTCGGCCTTCTTCTTACCCATGGCGCGGCGCAGAATATCTGCTCGACCGAGCGAATAGCCGGCCACTTTCTGCGCGACGTGCATGATCTGCTCTTGGTAGACGATCAGGCCGTAGGTCTCGCCAAGGATGTCCTTCAGCGGCTCCGCCAGCTCCGGATGGATCGGCTTGACTTCCTGGCGGTCGTTCTTGCGGTCGGCGTAGTCGTTGTGCGCGTTCATGCCCATCGGGCCGGGGCGGTACAGCGCGCCGACGGCGACGATGTCCTCGAACGCGGTCGGCTGCATGCGGCGCAGCAGATCGCGCATGGGTCCACCATCGAGCTGGAACACGCCGAGAGTCTCACCGCGGGAAAGCAACTCGTAGGTGCGCGAATCATCGAGCGGCAACCGGTCCATATCCAGATCGATACCGCGGTTGGCTTGGATATTCTCCAACGCGTCACCGATCACCGTCAGGTTGCGCAGACCGAGGAAGTCCATCTTCAGCAGGCCGATGGCCTCACAGGACGGATAGTCCCAGCCGGTGATGAGCGCACCGTCCTGGGGCCGCTTCCAGACCGGGATCGCGTCGGTGAGCGGATCACAGGACATGATGACCGCGCAGGCGTGCACACCCGCGTTACGGATCAGGCCCTCGAGGCCGCGCGCGGTCTCGTAGATCTTCGCGACATCCGGATTGCTCGCGATGAGTTCGCGAACCTCGGCAGCCTCCTTGTACCGCTCGTGTTCCGGATCGGTGATACCGGATACCGAGATGTCCTTGGCCATGATCGGCGGCGGCAGCGCCTTGGTGATCTGGTCGGCGATGGCGAATCCGGGCTGGCCGAACAGCACTCGCGCCGAGTCCTTGATGGCGGCCTTGGTCTTGATGGTGCCGAAGGTGATGACCTGGGCGACCCGGTCGGTGCCCCACTTCTCACTCGCGTAGCGGACCATCTCACCGCGGCGGCGATCGTCGAAGTCGATATCGATATCGGGCATCGAGACGCGCTCGGGATTGAGGAAGCGCTCGAAGAGCAGACCGTGTGGGATCGGGTCGATATTGGTGATGCCCAGTGCGTAGGCGACCAGCGAACCGGCCGCGGAACCACGGCCGGGACCGACGCGGATGCCGACGTCGCGGGCGTGGTTGATCAGGTCACCGACGACGAGGAAGTAGGCCGGGAAGCCCATCTCCAGAATGACGCCGATCTCGTACTGCGCCCGGTCCAGATATTCCTGGGGCGCGCCGTCCGGGAAACGGCGCCGCAGCCCGAGGTCGACCTCTCGGCGCAGCCAACTGGCCTGGTCGTGTCCCTCCGGCACCGGGAAGATCGGCATCCGGTCGCGGTGCTGCCACACCTCGTCGTAGGACTGCACCCGCTCGGCGATCAGCAGGGTCGAATCGCAGGCGCCGGGCACCTCCATATCCCAGATCGCCCGCATCTCCTGCGCGGACTTCAGGTAGTAGCCGTCCCCGTCGAACTTGAAACGCGTTGGGTCGCTGAGGGTTTTACCGGTCTGGATGCACAGCAGCGCCTCGTGATTGGTCGAGGCGTCCTTGGTGACGTAGTGGCAGTCGTTGGTGGCCAGCGGCCGGATCCCGAGCTTTTTGCCGATCTCCAGCAGCCCCTCGCGGACCCGGCGCTCGATGGACAGACCGTGGTCCATGATCTCGAGGAAGAAATTGTCCGGTCCGAAGATCTCCTGCCATTTGGCCGCCGCCTCCAGGGCCTCGCGGTCATGGCCGAGGCGCAGGCGGGTCTGCACCTCACCCGACGGGCAGCCGGTGGTGGCTATGATGCCCGCGGCGTGCTCGGCGATGATCTCCTCGTCCATGCGCGCCCATTTGCCGAGCTGACCTTCCAGCGAGGCGAGCGAGGACAATTTGAACAGGTTGTGCAGGCCGGTCGCGTTCTCCGCGACCATGGTCATATGCGTGTAGGCGCCGGAACCCGAGACGTCGTCGCCCTTCTGGCTGGGGTCACCCCACTGCACACGCTTGGTGTCGAACCGGGAACCCGGTGCGATGTAGGCCTCGATGCCGATGATCGGCTTGATATCGGCCTTCTTGGCGGAGTTGTAGAACTCCGAGGCGCCGTACATATTGCCGTGGTCGGTCATCCCGACCGCGTTCATTCCCAGCCGTTTCGCCTCGGCGAAGAGTGGAGAGATTTTGGCCGCACCATCGAGCATGGAGTACTCGGTGTGGTTGTGCAGGTGAACGAACGATCCGGACGAGGCGGCCAAGATGGTCCTTCCTCCCAAGGTCTCGACGGGGGTTGGCCTAGC
Source organism: Nocardia citri (assembly GCF_054065835.1). NCBI lineage: Bacteria > Bacillati > Actinomycetota > Actinomycetes > Mycobacteriales > Nocardiaceae > Nocardia > Nocardia citri. Next base: position 82,358 of record NZ_JBSUQM010000017.1, on the reverse strand, counting down.
GATTCTAGGCACGTCGGTGTGACAAGTTTCGGGAGGCTTGCACGCCGTGACGGGACGTCCCAGGAGGGCCCGGCGTGTCGGTGGTGCAGATCACCGGCGCGTCATCTGGGCAGCCTGCGTTGTCGTACGACACGGGCGCGGAGCTGTCCGAATTCCGCGAATGGAGCTTGGGGCGCGGAGCGATCGACACTACTCGATGGCGCGCCTACGATTTCTTCCGCCAGACGAATTTCAAGCCGGACCAATCGTTGTCGAGCGCCGCGACCTTCACATCGACCACGCCGATCGGCAGCAGCAATTCGCGCAGATCGTTCTCGGCGATATCGCTGACGTGCCCGCCCGCCTTGCGCGGCCAGGCGATCCACAGCATGGCCCCCTTCGCCAGCCGGGCAACAAGTTCCGGTGCCGCGTCGGCGAGTTCGGCACGGGTGCGGTAGAAAGCGAGCACCACCTCGGCCCGATCCGGTTGATCGGCGGCGATTTCCACCTCGGGTGGAAGATCCGGGATCCGCCAGCCCGGCGCGGCATTCAGGAGCACCACTCGGTGGCCGGGCTTGATACCGAGCTTCTTGGCCAAAGGGGTTCTGGAGTAGCCCGCGGTCATGGCACGACTGTATGCCGAAAGGATCGCCCGGTGGATTTGTTCGTCCGTCCGGATGACACGGCGTGATCTGCGCGGTTGACCATGTACTCACCGCGGACAACGCCGTAATCGGGCTATGAGATGGCAGCGCCGGCACCGGTCGGCGGGTGCGCTGTGACCACCGCCGTTGTCGCCGTCGGTGCGGCAGGGGTGCTGATCGTCGGCGCGCCGAACGGCTGCCGCGAATGCCCGTTTGAACCGGTCGACGGGTCTACCACGTAGTCCATCCGAACGGCGGCGCCTGACGGCCGCACATCGAGGAGACCGCATGAAACGACTGGGACCGTGGCTCACCCTGGCGGCAGTGGCCGTACTCGGCCTCGGTTCTCGCCGGGCTGACCGGCCTCTGGCTCACCTCCGCCCTGTGGTTCTTCCAGCACAACGGCATCACCTTCTGATCGGAGTCCGATATGACCAACGATGATTTCGTCCTCGACCGCCGCAGCGTGGTAATCGCGGGCGCCGGCGCTGCGGCCACCATGGCCGCGCTGACCGCGTGCACCACCTATGGCAAGGACAACGCCAGCGCGGCCGAACCCCCCAAGGCCGCCGCCGGCTCGACCGGCCAGAATCTGGCCGCCGGACAGCCGAATGCCATCGCATCGACCTCGGAGGTGCCGGTCGGCGGCGGTGTGATCAAGGGCGATGTGGTGGTTACCCAGCCGAGTGCCGGCTCATTCGTCGGCCTGTCCTCCACCTGCACACATGCGGGTTGCAAGGTCGCCTCGGTTTCCGGCGGCACCATCAACTGTGCCTGCCACGGCAGCAAATTCGGCCTCGACGGTTCCGTCGTCAATGGCCCGGCCACCCAGCCGCTCCCGCAGAAGGCCGTACACGTCGAGGGTGACTCGATCGTCGAGGGTTAGCCTTCCCGCACGGCGAACAAGGGCCGCGCGGCACAGCGACCGCGCGGCCTACCCCACGAACGCTCAGGCCCCGCCGAACAATTCGGCTATCCGCCGGTCCATCTCATCCGGCGCCACGTGCTCGACGTGCGTGGCCACGGTCCACCGGTGGCCCCACGGATCCTCGAACGCACCGCTGCGATCACCGTAGAACTGGGTGGTCATGGGGGTGAGCTCCTTGGCACCCGCGGCGAGGGCGGCGCTGAAGGCGGCATCGGCGTCTTCGACATAGACGTAGAGATTGACCGGCGTGCCGCCGACCGTCTTCGGGTCGAGGAAATCCATATCGGGGACCGGATCGCCGACCATGATGAGCGAATTGCCGAACGTGAGTTCGCAGTGTGCGATCGTGCCGTCCGGTCCCGGCATGCGCATCCGCTCCGACGCGCCGAAAATCTTTTTGTAGAAGTCGATGGCAGCCGCGGCGCCATCAATCGCCAATCCGGGCGAGACGACCGGATAACCCTCGGGGATCGGTTTCGGTTTCACATCGGACATGGGATACCTCCGATCGAGGCGTTTGTCGGACAGCTGCGAGCCTATTCCTCACCCGAGCCCGGCATGCCTGATCGGCGCAAACCGCTACGGACTCATTCGTTCCAGGTGACCTGCGTATTGATCGTCTGCTGCAGCATGCTCGCGCTGCGCGGGTCGCGGTAGGCCTGATGTCCGCCGACCGTGATAGTGCCCGCGACCGGCAGCGGCAGACCCAGGTCGACGGTGATCGTGCCCGAGCCCTGCATGAGGTAATCCTTGATATCGAGGGTGCCCGCATTATTGGGCAGCGACCACACCTGCGACTTCGGCTTCTGGGTCACCTCGAGTTCGATGGTCAGCCGGTCACCCTCACGCTTGGTCAGCGTCGCGGTGGTCACCTGATCGAGTGCGACCCCGCCGTCGACCTCCTGCCGCACCGTCCACACCGCACCCTCACCGACCGGTTGGTCGGGAAACGTTATCGAACGGTAGACAGCCTGGTAGAAGGCCTGTTCCAAGGCCGCGCGGGCGGCATTGGAGGTATCCGGTGCCGGGGCGAGGCGCAGCGCGGTGATCGCGCCGAGTTCGCTCATATCGAATCCGGCGTGCGAACCGCCGGCGGCGGTGAGCGCCTTGGCCAGCGACGGATCCGGGGTGGAAATGGTGCCGAGCGTCAACTCGACGCCGTCGCCATCGGTCTGCGCCGTCATCGGAATCGTCAGCGCGGGGGTAGAGAAATCACTCGGCGGCTGATCATTGATCTGCTGCTCGATGTGGTGATCGGTGCGCAGCGTCACCTGCTGCACCGTGCCCGGCGGGTAGTCCGGACGCAACAGCGACAGCGGCTCCTCACCCACCGAGACGACGCTGGCGACCGCGGCCGAAATCGGCACGGTCACCTCCTTACCGATGCCGATCGGCTCGGTGCTGTCGGACTCGACGCGCGACTCGGCACCGTCACTACAGCCGACACCGAGCGCGGATAATCCAACCGCGAGCACCATCAGCAGCACACCCGAACGCGCGATTCGCGGCGCGTGGGGGGAAGACAATACCGTCACGAGCATCAGCGTACGACCGCTTCCTGAGTGTCAGCTGGGACATGCGGGTGACCGCGCGCGTAGCGCATGTCGTTACTCGAGAGATGATGGTCGGCGTGAGTGACGACCGGCCATCCGAGGACAACTCCGCCGATCACGCGGTACCACCCGGCGACGACGCGGAAAATCGAATCCGAACCACCGAGCCGGGCAAGCCCGCCGCACGGCTGCAGCTGGGCACGCTGCTGATCATCGCCGCGGTATTGCTCGGCCTGGACCTGCTCACCAAGACCATTATCGTGGCCGAGCTGACCCCGGGCCATCCGGTGCCGATCATCGGCGATTTCGCGCGGTTGTCCCTGGTACGCAATCCGGGCGCGGCGTTCTCCATGGCCACCGGCATGACCTGGCTGCTGACCCTGGTCGCTGCGGCGGTGGTGATCGGGGTGATCCGCATCGGCCGCACGCTGCGCTCACTGTGGTGGGCGATCGGGCTCGGCATGGTGCTCGGCGGCGCGCTCGGCAATCTGGTCGACCGCTTGTTCCGCGCACCCGGACCGCTCCAGGGACATGTGGTGGACTTCATCGCCATCGGCTGGTGGCCGGTATTCAATCTGGCCGACTCCTCGATCGTGTGCGGTGCGATCCTGCTGGTGGTGCTGACAGTCTTCGGTTTCGAACCCGACGGCACGCGCACCGGACACGGTCACCCCGAACCGGCCGCCACCGAAACCGCCGCAGAGCCGGACACGTCCTCGGACAACGGAGCCAACGGCGCCGCGAGCAGCAAGGGGAATGCGGCGTGAGAGAAACGCGAACCATGCCGGTACCCGACGGACTCGACGGCCTGCGCGTCGACACCGGGCTGTCCCGGTTGCTCGGTCTGTCCCGCACTGCGGTCGCCGCGCTGACCGAGGAGGGTTCGGTACAGCTCGACGGCGTCGCGGCGGGCAAATCGGATCGGCTCGTGGCGGGGGCCTGGCTCGAGGTCGAGTTCCCGGAGCCGAAGCGCGAACTCACCATCGTGCCCGAGCCGGTGGAGGGTATGAAGATCCTCTACGCCGACGATGACATCGTCGCGGTCGACAAACCGGTCGGCGTCGCGGCGCATACCGGCGTCGGCTGGACCGGGCCGACAGTGGTCGGCGGCCTGGCCGCGGCGGGCTATCGCATCTCGACCTCGGGCGCGCACGAGCGCCAAGGCATTGTGCACCGGCTCGACGTCGGCACCTCGGGGGTGATGGTCGTCGCGCAGTCCGAACACGCGTATACGGTACTCAAGCGGGCCTTCAAGCAGCGCACCATCGATAAGCGCTATCACGCGCTGGTACAGGGACATCCGGATCCGAGCAGCGGCACCATCGATGCGCCGATCGGCCGGGCCCGCGGCGATGCCTGGAAGTTCGCGGTCACCGCGGATGGCCGCCCGAGCATTACCCACTACGACACCATCGAGGCGTTCCAGGCCGCCAGCCTGCTCGATATTCATCTGGAAACCGGGCGCACCCACCAGATCCGGGTGCATTTCTCCGCGATCCGCCACCCCTGCTGCGGCGATCTCACCTATGGTGCGGATCCGCGGCTGGCGGAGCGGCTGGGACTGGAACGGCAATGGCTGCATGCGCGCTCGCTGGGGTTCAACCACCCGGCCGACGGCCGCTATCTGGAGATCATCAGCGAGTATCCGGACGACCTGAGACACGCGCTCGACGTGTTGCGCAATGCCTGAAACTGTGCGCCGCATCGCCATTGCCGTCGGAGCCGTCGGTTTCGTGGTACTTATCGTGGTGTTCGGCGTGCTGAATCCGCCACGACCGTCCGGAATTTCGACCGACCGGCTCGGGCCGGAGCGCGGTGAGCAGGTCGCGGACTATCTTGTGCGGGCTCAGGATTCGCTGTCCGGTCCGGATACCGACGAGCACTGGGCGCTGGTCTCGTTCACCGAACCCCTTACGCCGAATCAGATTCCGGCGCACAGTGGCGGCCTGCGCATTGCCGCGGCAAGCCACCATGTGTCGATTCCACGGGTGAACACCCCGATCGTCACGGTGCAACTGCCCGCGGGAAATGCGGTAGCCGTGGCGTCCGCCGATAATGCCGCGTGGCAGCTACTGGCTCAGCAGGCCGCCGATAATCGCACCAACCGCATCAATGCGGTGTCGGCGGCTCGGCTGCGCGCCGGTTGCGCGTGCACCGTCGGCCTCGTGGTCCGCGGCACCCTCCCGCAACTGCGAAATCTCGCGGCCCAGAACCGAATTCGCGCCGTACAGGCCCTGCCCGCCGACGCTGTCGCCACCAGTTTCGCCATCGTTGCCTTACTACCGGAATACGCGGACCTCGCGCTACCGGGTACCGATGACGGCCCCGTCCCCGATCAGTGACGCCGCGGCCCGGGCCGGTCAATCCGGCAGTGTCACAACACCATCCAGATAGCGGCGGCAGCGGCCGATGAGCAGTACCCGATCGCCCGCGAGTTCACAGCGCAGCGTGCCGCCACGCCGCGATAGCTGACCGGCGGTGAGTTCGGCTCGGCCGAATTCGCGGCTCCACAGCGGAACCAGCTGTGCGTGCGCCGATCCGGTGACCGGATCCTCGACCACGCCGCGATGGGGACCGAAGACCCGGGAGACGAAATCCACGGTATCGCCGGGCGCGGTGATCACGGCATCGGAGGCCAGCGGCGGGAAGGCGGCGAAATTCGGCCGCGCGTCGCGCACCTCGCGCTCGGAACTCACCACGATCACCTCGTCGAATCCGGTGTAGGCGCGCACCGCGCGCACGCCGAGCACGTCCACCAGCACCGGATCGGGGGTGACTTCCTCGGATTCCAGCGCGGGCAGGTCGAGCACGTATTCGTCGTCATCGGTGCGGTCCACGTGCAGCCAGCCACTGCGCGTGAAGAAGCTCACCCGATCCTCGCCGGGATGGATGTCCTCGATGATCTGCGCGGCCGCCGCCATGGTGGCGTGGCCGCACAGATCGACCTCCCTGGTCGGGGTGAACCAGCGCAGGTGGACGGCGGGCCACTCGCCCGGCGGACCGCCCGCCTCGACGGGTAATTGCGAGGTGTAGAAGGCGGTCTCGGCGAGGTTGTTCGCCTCGGCCAGATGTTGCAACAGCTCGTCCGGCAACCATGCGGGCAGCGGCATGACCGCGGCCGGGTTGCCCGAGAACGGTGCGTCGGCGAACGCGTCGATCTGATGCAGCAGTACCTCCATAGTCGAGAAGGTACTCCAACTCTGAATGATCGCTTCGCACAAGGTATCTCGTGGCGCGGCGAGTCAGGCGTCCAGTTGTTCAGGCGCTCCCGCCGGGTGAACTCGGAAGTAGCGTGTGCTTCTCGCCCTGAACTGCGGCGGCGATCCACCAGGCCGCCTCGACGAGCACGATGCCGATGGCGCCGCAGAGGAACGCAGCGGTGGTGAGCCCGAGGTTCGAGGGATCGAGTTTGAAGAAATGCCTGGTGAACGGGATTGTGAACAACAGCACATACGCGAGGATCGAAGCGCCGATGAGCACCACCTTCCACCACACATACGGCCGGGCCACGATGGCCAGCACCCACACCGCGATCATGATCAGGGTGATGAGCGCGGTGGTGCCCATCTGCTCCTTCTGCTGCTCCAGGGTGTCATACGACCCCGCGTGGGCGATCAGGTAGGCGACGAACGTGGCGATACCGATCACCACACCGGACGGAATCGCCAAACGCATGACCCGCGAGACGAATCCCGAGCGGGCGCGTTCATTGTTCGGAGCCAGCGAAAGAATGAAAGCCGGGATGCCGATGGTGAACCAGGCCGCGATCGTGACATGCCTTGGCAGGAACGGATATCCGAGCGGTTCGTAGTCGAAGATCTGCGAGCCGATACCGGCGATACCGACCAAGAAGGCGAGCACCACCGAATACACCGTCTTGGTGAGGAATAGATTCGAAACGCGCTCGATATTGCCGATCACCCGACGCCCCTCGCCGACCACATACGGCAGGGTGGCGAATTTGTTGTCCAGCAACACGATCTGGGCCACCGCACGAGTGGCCGGACTGCCCGAACCCATGGCCACACCGATATCGGAATCCTTCAGCGCCAGTACGTCGTTCACGCCGTCACCGGTCATGGCGACGGTGTGGCCGCGAGATTGCAAGGCGCCCACCATGGCTCGCTTCTGATCCGGACGCACTCGGCCGAAGGTGGTCTCACGCTCCAGCACATCGGCGAGCGCGGCACGGTCCTCGGGCAGTTCGCGGGCATCGACCGCATGATCGCCGCGGGGCAAATCGAGCGAAGAGGCTACCGCACCGACCGAGACGGCATTGTCGCCGGAGATCACCTTGATCGAAACCTGCTGGCCGGCAAAGTAATCGAGGGTTTCGCGGGCATCGGGCCGCACCTTCTGCTCCAGTACGACCAGGGCCGCGGGGTCGACGGCGCCCGGTGCGTCGGCGGCGTCGACCGGACGGTCGCTGCGCGCGAGCAGCAGGATGCGCAGACCGGAGGAGCCGAGTTCCTCTGCGACGCGCGCATCTTCCGAACTCGGGTCGAGCAGCACGTCGGGCGCGCCGAGCAGCCAGTCGCCATGCTCGCCGTAGGAGAAACCGCTCCACTTCTTCGCCGAGGAGAACGGCGCGATCGCGGTGTGCCGCCAATCCGGCTTATCGGTGAGCTCCTCACCGATGGCCTGCACGCTCGCATTCGGGCGCGGATCATCGGCGGCCATGGCGGCCAAGGCCTGACGCACCTCGGCGTCGTCGAAGTTGCCGAGCGTCTTGATATCCGACAGGCGCATCCCGTTCTCGGTAAGGGTGCCGGTCTTATCCGCGCACACCACATCGACGCGGGCCAATCCCTCGATAGCGGGCAACTCCTGTACTAGACATTTGCGCCGGCCGAGTCGCACCACACCGACCGCGAAGGCGACCGATGTCATCAGCACCAGCCCCTCGGGCACCATCGGCACCAACGCCGCGACCATGCCCGTGACCGCGGGCCGCCAGGATTCCTTACTGGAGAACAACTGGTTATAGATGCTCAGCAGACCCGCCGGGATCAGCAAATAGGTGATGACCCTGAGGATGGTGTCGATACCGCTGCGCAATTCCGACTTCACCAGCGTGAACTTGCTGGCCTCTTCGGCCAGCTCGGCGGCGTAAGCGTCCTTTCCGACCTTCGTCGCACGGTAGGCGCCGGAACCGGAGACGACGTAGCTGCCCGACATGACCGACGCGCCGATCGGCTTATCCACCGGATCGGCCTCACCGGTGAGCAGCGATTCGTCGACCTCGAGCAGTGCGGATTCCTCGACCGTGCCGTCGACGACGATCTGGTCGCCGGGGCCGAGCTCGATCAGATCGTCGAGCACAACCTCCTTGGGCGCCACCTCGTGCGACTGTCCGTCGCGGCGCACAGTCGGCTTGGCCTGGCTGACAATGGCCAACTGGTCCAGGGTGCGTTTCGCGCGAATCTCCTGGATTATGCCGACCGCGCTATTCGCGATGATCAGCAGACCGAACATGCCGTCGATAATCGAGCCGGTTGCCAGCACCAGGACGAACAGCACACCGAGGATTGCGTTGATCCGGGTGAAGACATTGGCGCGAACGATGTCGCGAACGGATCGGCTCGCCCGGTCCGGCACGTCATTGGTCAGCCCGTCGCGGCGACGTTGCTCGACCTCCGCCGCGGTCAGCCCGGTGAGGGCCGTATGGGGCACGGTTATCGACATGACCGCCAGGCTACCGAGAACTACCGTCGGTAGGGTGCAGCGAAGCAGGGCGGTCCCAGGTGTGGTGTTCGGTACAGGCGCATTTCTGACCTGGGGGCTGTTTCCGGCCTACTTCGGATTGCTGGCCTTCGCCAATCCGGCCGAGGTGGTGGCGCAGCGGATTCTGTGGACACTGGTGCTGGTGCTCGTCGTGCTGGCCATAACGGGGCAGCTCGGTGGGTTGCGCGGAATCGCCCCGCGCACCTGGCGGATGGCGGCCGTGGCCATCGCGGCGCTATCGCTCAATTGGGGCGTGTACGTCTACGGTGTCACTTCCGGACATGTGGTGGAGTGTGCGCTCGGTTACTTCATCAACCCACTGGTGACGGTGGCCTTCGGCGTACTGATCTTCCGTGAGCGGTTGGCCGGGGCACAGTGGGCGGCGCTCGGGTTGGGTGCGCTGGCGGTCGCCGTACTCACCGTCGCCTACGGCCGACCGCCGCTCATCGCACTGGCACTGGCCTGTTCATTCGCCACCTATGGGCTGGTGAAGAAGGTGATTGCGCTGGACGCGCTGCACGGCATCGCGGCCGAGGGGCTGGTCGCCGCACCGTTCGCGCTGGCGTTCGTCATCGTCTTCGCGGTGACCGGGCGCAGCGAATTCGCCAGTGGTATCGCACATTCCGGACTGATGATCTCGACCGGTCCGGTCACCCTGTTGCCGCTGCTGCTGTTCGCCGTTGCCGCGCAACGGGTTCGGCTCTCGACCATGGGCCTGCTGCAGTACTCGACGCCCGCGCTGCAGATGGCCTGGGGCGTGGCCGTCGCACATGAGCCGATGCCCGCGTCACGGTGGGCCGGTTTCGCGCTCATCTGGGCGGCGCTGGCGATTTTCACCGCCGACGCCCTGGTGCGCGGCCGACGGCGAACCAGGGCCCCGCAAGCCGAACCGGCTGGTTCGGCAGACCGAGCTAGTAGGACGTATTGATGTGGCCCGGCGTCCAGAGGCCGGAGTGGCCAGGGTGCGGGGACGCAAGAGCATATTGGACCAGCCGAGCGGGCCGCCACCGTCGTGGCTTTGCCAGAGGGTGGTGATTTCGGCGCCCGGGCGGAGCCGTAACTGCCGAGCATCGGGGTGGTCGCCGGGTTAAGCCCGAAAGGCAGTGCAGCGGTGGTCTCAGCAAGCGCACCGCTGCCGCGGCCGACACCGGGTCCGCCGCGGCAGCTGGTCAACTCAGCCGCAAGCTGTCGACTGCTGGCCGAGGTTGGTCAGCATGGTGCAGGCCCAGGCCTTCTGGATCTTCCACTTGCCGTTCTCGGCGACGAACGGCACGTCGACAATGTTCTCCTGGCCGTTGAGCACGACCTTGGCCTTGGCATTGACACTGTCACCGAAGCTGGTCACATCGGTGACCGTGACGGAGATGTTGGCGCTCTTGGCGGCCTCGGCCAAACGGTTCGGCAGCTCCGGATCGGCCTCGGCGCCCTGTACGCCGTCGAGCTTCTCCGAACTCGGCACCGACGGATCGAGCGCACGCTGCAGCTGCGTGTTCAGTTCCGCGACGGAGGGAACCGGCGGCAGATTGGTGTTCGAGCTCGCACCGGCAGAGGCCTTGGCGCTGGTAGTGGTCTTCGCGGCCGGCTTGCTGTCTTTGTCATCGCTGCAGGCGGTCATGCCGAGTGCGGCGACGACGGCCAGGCCGGCGATGGCGATGCGTCCAGTCTTACGAAGCTTCAACTGCTCGTCCTTTGCGTTCGAGTAGGTACAGGTCGTTCCACCAACGGCAGCCGTCACCCGAACCGGCGACGCCGCACGAATGACCCAGGCTACCTGTCAGTGGAGACTGCCGAGCGGATCCGCCCGGGACAGACTGATGTCGTCGGCGGCAAAGGTACGCGCCGGACCGGGCCCTGTCGAACTGGTCTCGAACCGAACGGTAACCACACCGAGCCCGGCGCCCTGCACCCACCCATGCCCGAATTCGGGGTGCGTGACATCCATTCCCGGATACCACAGTGTCGCGCTGCGCACTTGCGAATCGCCCTGAGCTGCACCGACGCTCGACTGCGCGGTGGTGGCGACCCGGGCCGCACCCAATGCTGTCGCGGTATCTCCCACCGCGACGTCGACCGACGCCTCCGCGCCACCGTCCTCGGCAGCCGTTGATGCGCGCCAACCGTCGGAGTGAGACACATCGCCCTCCCAGACGTCGGTGTCTTCGATCGGTGCCTGATCGAGCTCCGGGAACAACGACTCCTGGCGAACGGTCGACAGCCCGCCATAACCCACCCCGACCAGCCGGATCGGCCCGAGTTCGGCCGGATCAATGGCCGAGCGCTGCGCCGCCGTCGTCAGCGTTGCCAGTTCGGTCGTCGCGTACGGCAAGGTGGACGACCTGGTCACGATGCTCATGTCGGATTTCTTCAGTTTGAGCACCACGGTGCGTGCGGCCCGGCCATCCTTTTCCAGACGACGGTGCGCGGCCGCTGCCATGGTCTCGATCGCCGGGCGCAGCTGGGCCATCGTGACGATATCGGTCTCATAGGTGTTCTCGGCGCTGATCTGCTTGGCCTCGGCCCGCTCGGCGACCGGCCGGTCGTCGATGCCGCGGGCCAGCCGGTGCAGCGCCGCGCCGATGCTGCCGCCGAGGATGGACACCGCCTCCGATTCCGGCAGGGCCGCGAAGGCGCCAACGGTTTCGATACCGAGCGAACGCAGGCGGCCCTCGGCCACCGGACCGATCCCCCACAGCTTGCGTACCGGCAGCCCGGCCAGCAGCCGCTGCTGCTCATCCGGTGAAACCACCCGAACTCCATCGGGTTTGGCCATTCCGGAGGCGATCTTCGCCAGCTGCTTACCAGTGCCGGCACCAACCGAGGCGACCAACCCGGTCCGCTCCCGCACCAGCGCGCGCAACTGCTCACAGAATTCACGCACCTGCTCGACCGTCGCGCCGACCAACTCGGCGGGCTCACCGAACGCCTCGTCGAACGAGAGCGTCTCCAATACCGGGATCCGGCTGCGCAGTGCGTCGAACACCCGCGCACTGACCACGCTGTAGACCGCACCCCGCGGCGGCACCACCACCGCGGTCACCCCGACCAGCCGCCGCGCCTGATGCATCGGCATCGCCGAGCGCGCACCGAATACCCGCGCCTCATAGCTCGCCCCCGCGACCACACCGCGCCCACCCGTGCCGCCGACCAATACCGGACGGCCGCGCAGCGTGGGCCGGGTCAACTGCTCGACCGAAGCGAAGAACGCATCCATATCGATATGCAGCACCCACCGCCGAGCCGTACGCGCGGACGGTGGCCCCACCCCAGCGGCCGCAGCGGTGTACTCGGTGCTCACGCACGGAAATCTACGCCGTCCTACCGACAGGTCGGCCAACCCGCGTAGCCCCGACGCGGGCACATACCAGTGCGCACCGGCGGGTCACCTGGGCACCGGGTGTGCGTCAGCCGGGTAGTTTCTGCGAGATCGCCACCGAACCTGAAGGCGCGATAGCGGGGCCGGTGCGGCGCCCTGCCCTGCGCAACGGTCCGTGACCAGGCCCGATAACGATATGTCGCCGCCTCGACATGCCCGAACCAAGCCTGGGGATCGCCGGTTCGGACCCGGTCGGGTATGTGATGATCGGACCATGAAGATCCGCAAGGCCGTGATACCGGCCGCCGGAATCGGCTCCCGGCTGCTCCCGCTGACCAAGGCCATCCCCAAGGAGATGCTGCCGGTCGGTGATAAGCCGGTCATCGAGCACACCGTCCGCGAGCTGGTCGCATCCGGAATCACCGATATCACCATCGTGGTCAGTGGCGGAAAGTCCCTGATCCAGGACCATTTCCGCCCCAATCCGGCGCTGGTCGCCCAGCTCAGGGCCGACGGCAAGGACGCCTTCGCCGATGCGGTGGAGGAGGTCGGCGAGCTGTCCCGGCTCGGGCATATCACCTACCTCGATCAGCACGGGCCGTACGGTAACGGCACCCCGGTGCTCAATGCCGCCCGCAATCTCGGCGACGAGCCGATGCTGGTGCTGTGGCCCGACGACGTCTTCGTCGCCGGAATACCACGCGCCCAGCAGCTGATCGACGCCTACGAGGCCACCGGTGCTCCGGTCCTCGCGCTGATGCCGATGGATCCGTCCGAATCCCAGCGCTACGGCGTCCCGGTCGTCGCGGACGACCAGGGCAACGGCCTGCTGCGCATCACCGGACTGCGGGAAAAGCCCAAGCCCGAGGACGCACCGTCGAACTACGCCGCGATCGGCGGCTATGTCGTCACCCCCGGCATCATCTGCGAACTGCGCAGGCAGACCGAGCGCTGGTACGAGCATCGCACCGGTGAGGTGTACCTCACCGATGCGATCAACGTGCACGCCGCCGACAACCCGGTCTTCGGCCAGGTCATCCAGGGCCGCTGGTATGACACCGGCAATCCCGCCGACTACCTGGTCGCCCAATTCGCCTCGGCGCTGGCGCATCCGCAGTACGGGCCGCTGCTGCGCCAGCTCGTCGACTGAGATCGGTTCGACCAGCGCGGTCGACGATGCCGAGTCTTGCGCTCGAGCACCTTACCTTCGCTGCGCGACCGCGCTGGTCGGTGGAACCGTAACCGATCCGGATCAGAATCGGCGGATCGTGTAGATATCGAATTTGCTCAGTGGGTGCAGACCGACCGGAACGCCCCAGTCGTGCGCATCCAGGATCTGCCCGAAGCCCGCGTAGATGCCGACATGCGAGGCATCCTCATTGAGGATGACGACATCGCCCGGTGACAGGGCCAGGAGCGGAACCGCCGCTCCGACCTTGGCCTGCTCCCAGGTGGTCCGCGGCAGACTCACCCCGACCTGGCGGAACGCCCACTGGACCAGGCCCGAACAGTCCCAGGAGAACGGGCCGGTGCCACCCCATTCGTAGGGTTTGCCGATCTGGGTGGCGGCCGCGACCAGTGCGCCGAGCCCGGCGCGACTCGGCACCGGGAGGGCCGCGGAGCCGCTGGAACTGCCGGAACTGCCCGAACTGCCCGAACTGCCGGATGCGGAGCCGGAGCCGCCCGAACCGGAGGCACTTCCGGAATCGGCGCGCACCGGTCCGGCCAGTACGAGCATCACAACAGTCGATATCAGAAACCCGAAAGCTATCCGGTGCAACGCCTTTCCATGCTCGCTGGTCATCTGCTCGCCCCTTCCGTCGACCCGGCCTACGCGCGGCACCGGCTTCGTCAGCGACGGATGGAACCGCACGTCACAGCACCTGCCCCGCAACACGTAACCGCATGCGGCGCAAGGTATTTCAGGTAGCGCAGTTCAAGCACGAACATTCACTGCTGCCTCAGAAGTCGATCTGTGCACCAGCAGTAACATCCCGATTGTGACGGGCACTCTGCGACCACGGATGGGAAATCAGCTAATTTACAGAATGTGATCTACATCACATTAAACCCGGTTGACTACGGATACACGTCGGGGCGGGATCCAAAGAACCCGCCCCGACCAGCGATCCAACGACCACGCTCCGGCCGAACCGCCGCGCGTCAGACCTTCGCGATCGACACCCGCACACCACCGACGATTTCGGCGGCAGCCGCGCCCGGATCACCGAAAGTCAGCTCGGTGGCGAGGATTTCACCAGCGACGAGGTCGCGGTGGGTCTGTGCCCACTCCTGCTTATCGGCGGGCACCGCGAGCACCACGGTGATGCGATCGGATACATCCAGCCCCAGCGACTTTCGCGTCTCCTGCAGATCGCGGATCACATCGCGGGCCCAGCCTTCGGCCTCGAGCTCCTCGGTTACCACCGAATCCAGTACGACCAGGCCCGCATTGCCGGGCAGGGCCGCGGTGGACTCCGGCTCGGCCGCGACCAGGCGCTGGGTGTACTCCTCCGGCAGCAGTTCGATGCCCGCCGCGGTGACCACACCGCTGGCGTTCTCGGACCATTCGCCTGCCTTCACCGCCTTGATCACCGTCTGCACCTGCTTGCCGAGGCGCGGGCCCGCAGCGCGCGCGTTCACGACCAGTTCGAAACGGCCGTGCACCGCGACATCGGTGGTCAAATCGACCTTCTTGACGTTCACCTCATCGGCGATGATGTCGGCGAACGGCCGCAGCCGCTCGGCATCGGACGCGGCGATGGTGACCTCGGCCAGCGGCAGGCGCACCCGCAGGTTCTGCGCCTTACGCAGGCTCAGCACCGTCGAGCAGACCACCCGGACCTCGTCCATGGCGGCGACCAGATCCGGATCCTCCGGCAGCTCACCCTCCTTGGGCCAATCAGCCAGATGCACCGACCGGTCGCCGGTCAGCCCGCGCCAGATCACCTCGGAGATCAGCGGCAGCAGCGGCGCGGCCAATCGGGTGACGACCTCGAGCACCGTATGCAGTGTGTCGACCGCATCCCGGTCCTCCTCCCAGAAGCGCGAACGCGACCGGCGCACATACCAATTGGTGAGCGCGTCGGCGAAGGCACGCAATTCCTCACAGGCGCCCGCGATGTCGTAGACCTCGAGCGCCTCGGTCATCGCATCCCGGGTCTCGGCCAGCTTGGCCAGGATGTAGCGATCCAGCACATGCGGCGAATCCGTGCGCCACACACCAACTTTCGAGGCGTAGAGCTGCAGGAAGGTCCACGCGTTCCACAGCGGGCGCAGCGCGTGGCCGACGCCCTCGCGGATACCGCGCTCGGTGACGATGAGATTGCCGCCGCGCAGGATCGGCGAACTCATCAGGAACCAGCGCATCGCATCGGAGCCGTCCCGGTCGAACACCTCGTTCACATCCGGGTAGTTGCCCTTGGACTTGCTCATCTTCAGCCCGTCGTCACCGAGCACGATGCCGTGCGCGACCACGGTTTTGAAGGCCGGACTGTCGAACAGCGCGGTGGCCAGCACATGCATCTGATAGAACCAGCCACGCGTCTGGCCGACGTACTCGACGATGAAGTCGCTGGGGTAATGGTTCTCGAACCACTCTTTGTTCTCGAACGGATAGTGCACCTGGGCGAATGGCATCGAGCCGGAATCGAACCAACAGTCCAGCACCTCCGGCGCCCGGCGCATGGTGGACTTCCCCGTCGGGTCGTCGGGGTTGGGGCGGGTGAGCTGGTCGATGTACGGCCGGTGCAGATCGGTCGGACGCACACCGAAATCACGCTCCAACTCGTCCAGCGAGCCGTACACATCGATCCGCGGGTAGGCCGGATCATCGGAGATCCACACCGGGATCGGGCTGCCCCAGTACCGGTTGCGGCTGATATTCCAGTCCCGCGCACCCTCGAGCCACTTGCCGAACTGTCCGTCGCGGATGTGCTCGGGCACCCAGGTGATCTGCTTATTGAGCTCGACCATCCGGTCGCGGAACTTGGTCACCGCGACGAACCAGGACGGCACCGCCATGTAGATCAGCGGCTGACCGGAGCGCCAGCTGTGCGGGTAGGAGTGCTCGATCGTCTCGTGCCGCAGCAGCTTTCCGGCCGCCTTGAGATCCTTGATGATCACCGGATTGGCGTCGAAGACCATCAGGCCCTCGTACGGCGGCACCATCGAGGTGAACTTGCCGCCCGGATCCAGCGGCTGCACGATCTCGATGCCGTTGGCGCCGGCGACATCCATATCCTCCTCACCGAAAGCCGGTGCGAGGTGCACGATTCCGGTGCCGGAGTCGGTGGTCACGTAGTCGGCGGTCAGCACGCGGTGCGCGTTGGGGTGGCCAACGAAGAAGTCGAACGGCGGTGCGTAGGACAGATCCGCGAGGGCGGCACCATCGAACTCGCCCAGGATCTCGGGCTCGTTGCCGAATTCGCGGGCGTAGTGCGACACCCGTTCGGCGGCCAGCAGATAGCGCTTGCCGTCGGTGCCGCGCACATGCACGTAGCGCACATCCGGATGCACCGCGATCGCGAGGTTCGACGGCAGCGTCCATGGCGTGGTGGTCCAGATCAGCGCGTTGGCCCCGTCGAGGTCGTACAGCGGATGCTCGGCGGGTACACGCAGCACCATATCCACGGTGACGGCCGGGTCCTGACGCATCTTGTAGGCGTCGTCGAGCCGGGTTTCCTGATTCGACAGCGGGGTCTGCTCGTACCAGCTGTAGGGCAGCACCCGGAAGCCCTGGTAGATCAGGCCCTTGTCGTACAGCGACTTGAACGCCCACATCACCGACTCCATGAAGTCGAGATCCAGCGTCTTGTAGTCGTTGTCGAAGTCGACCCAGCGAGCCTGACGCGTCACATAATTACGCCATTCCCCGGTGTAGCGCAGTACCGAGGATTTACAGGCAGCGTTGAATTCCGCGAGCCCCATGGCATCGATCTGTGATTTGTCCGTGATACCGAGCTGCTTTTCCGCTTCGATTTCCGCGGGCAGTCCGTGGCAGTCCCAGCCGAAACGCCGATCGACCTGCTTGCCGCGCATCGTCTGGAAACGCGGAACCACATCCTTCACATACCCGGTGAGCAGATGTCCATAATGTGGCAATCCGTTGGCAAACGGCGGGCCGTCGTAGAAGACGAACTCCGCCGCACCCGAGCGGTTCTCGATGCTGGCGCGGAAGGTGTCGTCGGTGGCCCAGCTGTCGAGTACCCGATGTTCCAGCTCGGGGAAGCTGCCGGCGCCCAGATCGACGCGCGGGTATGCGCTGCTGGAAGGTTCGTCCGCCATCGCGGATCCGTCTCCTCGTGCCGCCGCGCCGTGGCGCGTATGTGTCAGCACGGGGACGATGACGACGCCGGTGCGTCGAAACCGCGGTACCACCCCGCTTGCCCAGGCGGCACGCCGATCCGCGCGACCAACCAGGACCTCTTGTTATGAGCTGTGACGGGCTCACCCGTTCGGTTCTACTGAGTGCGGCCCGCGCACCGTTCTTCCGAAGACTCCCCGGTGATGGCCGGATCTACGCCGATTACATGTTTGATTCTAACCAGGATGGTCAAACCAGTTTGTCGGACCCACGGTTACCGTTTCGCATGCCGACCAGGTGGTGGCGCGGTATCGCTTTCGGAGCTGCGCATGGAAAGCGCGCTCACCAGCAACAGCACAGCACCCACGATGCAGACGAGGATGCACCCCCAGGCCCACAGCACCGACCCAGTGGTCAGCGCGGCCACTAACAGGGCGAACCCGATCGCGGCAAGGACCAGCGTCAAGACGAGCATGTTTACCCCCTAGGCATGCCAGGCGGCTCGGCGTACCTCTAGCTACTCGAATAGCAACTACAGCGGAGATATCTCTCTACTACGAGATTACTTGGCACCCTTGGCGAAGGAGGCGGGAGCGAGATTGTTCGCCGGGCTGGCGTCGACGAAGGCATCGCCGCCGTCCACCGGCACCGCCGAGCCACGGTTCTCCAGCTCCTCGAGCTGGGATTCCAGGTACGACTTCAGCCGCACACGGTATTCCCGCTCGAAGGTCTTGAGCTGCTCGATTCGGCTCTCCAGCACACTGCGCTGCTGGGTGATGGTGGCCATGATCTCAGCGTGCTTGCGCTCGGCATCGGCCTGCAGCTCGTCGGCCTTCTCCTTGGCCTGCCGTAGCTGGTTGTCCGAACGGGTCTGCGCATCCGACAGCATCGCCTCCGACTTCTGCCGCGCGTCGGCGACCATCGCCTCCGAACGGGTTCGCGCATCGCCGACCAGTCGTTCGGAATTGGCTCGCGCATTCGACAGCAGATTCTCCGCTTCGAGCTTCGCATCGGTGGTCAGCCGGTCCGCCATCTCTTGGGCGAGGCTGAGCACCTTGGCCGCCTGCAGATTCGCATCGGCGCTCGGCGCATCCTTGGCAACCGGTGCCGCGACCGGCATCGGAGGCGGCGGCGGAGCCTGCTGAACGGGTGGTTTGATGGGTTCGGGCTGTGGGGGCGGGGCTTGCTGAACCGGTGCTTTCACCGCGGCATTCGCATTGGCCGGACCACGATTCTTCTTGGCATCGGCCAGTTCCGCATCGAGTTCGGCAACCCGTTGGCGCAGGTCGGCGTTCTCCTCGATCAGACGCGAGAGCTCCTGCTCCACCAGATCCAGGAAGGCGTCTACTTCATCCTCGTTGTAGCCGCGCTTCCCGATCGGTGGTTTGCTGAACGCGACGTTGTGCACATCGGCTGGGGTCAGCGGCATGGAAGGATCCCTTCGCGCGTCTTTTGGAGATCTAGCAGATCTAGCAAGCTATCTTCTCGGTTCATTCTGTCACACCCGGGCTACCCGTCGGCGTGGCCGCCCACAAACGTCATCGAGATGAAGACGACGAAAAGCAGGACCATAATCGACAGATCGAGCCGAATTCCTCCCAATGACACCGGTGGTATCAGCCGCCTCAGGAGTTTCACCGGAGGATCGGTGATCGTGAAGATCAGCTCGAGGATCACGACGACGAACCCGCTCGGGCGCCAGTCGCGGGCAAAGCTACGGATGAACTCGACGATCACTCGGCTGATCAACAGCAGCCAGAAGATGAACAGCACGAAGTACAACACCGCAAACAAGGCCACGACCTTACTCTGCCCCAAAATCCGCGCCGCGCAAAGTGACCACACCGCTCGTGACGGCCCCCAGGTCGCTCGAAAACGTCAGCCCGATACCCAACGGGTCTAACAGAACCCCCGGATCACACGCGCTATTTCTGGTTGTAGAAGCCGGTTTCGGCGATCCTGCGGCGTTCTTCGGCCGAGACATCGACATCGGCGGGTGAGAGCAGGAACACTTTGGTCGCGACCTTGTCGAATGAGCCACGCAGCGCGAAGGCGAGGCCGGCGGCGAAGTCGACCAGCCGCTTGGCGTCGGCATTGCTCAGATCGACCAGATCCATGATCACCGGATTGCCCTCGCGGAAGCGTTCACCGATGATGCGAGCCTCGCTGTAGTCGCGCGGGCGCAGCGTCGTGATCTTGGACAAGGGACCTCCGTCCTCGAAGATCCCCGGCCGACGCGCGGGCGCGGGCTCGGGGCGCACGCGCTCCTCCAGTCGCCGCTCCTCGGCCTCGGGATCGACGGCGAGCGCACCGCGCGTGGCTCCCCGCAGCATCGGCGCATTGCCGCCCGCGCGGAATCGGGACGCTCCCGGTGCGGTATCGATCCTGGTGGGACGCGGCCGCGCGTCATAGCGGTCGTCCACGTAGGGCTCGTCGCCGTAATCGTCGCGCCGCGACACCGGGTATCCCGCCTTGTACGGCGACTTGTACGCCGGCTCAGGGTAATCCGGCTCATCGTCGTAGCGGTCCTCGGCATAGCGGTCCGCGCCGTAACCGGCGCGCTCGGAATAGTCACGGGGCCGGGGACGACGTGCGCCGCGCTCGTCCACGCTCCGGGGGGCGGGTTCGGCGACATAGTCGTCTTCGTAATCCTCGAGCGGAACCATGCCGAAGTACGCCTTGAACTTGTGCAGCGTGCTCATTTCATAGACCTTCCTTCGGCCCCGGTGGCGGCCGGGTGTTGAAGTCTTGCTCAGTCCTCTCCAGTCCCAGCATATGTGTCAAATGTGACTGATGAGGTTTCTTTGCTACGCCGAGGTTATCGGTCGAGCGCCCATCAAGGCGGTACCGACACGCACACACGTAGAGCCATGTTCGATTGCCGATTCCAGATCGTTCGACATGCCCGCGGAGAGTTCCGTCGCTTCTGGATGGTTCACACGCACCAGCTCATGCAAATGCGCAAGGCGTGCAAAAGCGTCGTCGGGCACGGCGTCGAGCGGGGGAATCGCCATCAGGCCCGCGAGCTGCAATCCAGGCGCGGTGGCCACCCGATCGGTCAGCGCCGCCAGATCTTCCGGAGCTACCCCACCACGACTCGGATCCTCGTCCAGGCTCACCTGAACCAATACACGAACCGGTTCAGCGCGCTCGCCCGCGTCCAAGGCCGACCGCGCCGCGGTGTCAAGGGCCGTTGCCAGGCGTTCGCTGTCGACCGAGTGCACGGCATGCGCCCAGCGCGCGACGATCCGCGCCTTGTTGCGCTGCAACCGACCGATCATGTGCCAGCGCACCTGCGCGAGATCGGCCAGTTCGGCGACCTTCGCGGTTGCCTCCTGCTCCCTGGACTCACCGAATTCCCTGCAGCCCAAGCGATGCAGGATGGCGACATCGGTGGCTGGGAAGAACTTCGTCACCGGCAGCAGCCGCACCGAGCCCGGATCACGGGCGGCCGCATGACAAGCCGCGCCGATGCGCTTGTTCAGATCGGCGAGATTCGTGGCGAGTTCGGCGGTCCGGCCGTCCATGGCCTCGGCCGCAACGGATTCCGCACTCATGCCTCCGCCTGCATCCAGATGACACCGGCCATGCGCCCGGTCGGTGCGCCGCGGCGATGGCTGAACAGCGTCTTGTCCTCGATCGTGCAGCGCGGATCGATGGCGACCGCGCCGATTCCGGCTTCGGTGAGCTGTCTGTTGATTCCGGCACGCAAGTCGAGTGCGGGCGTGCCCCGCGCAGTGGTTGTCGCGCTCCCGGGCAGATGCGCCTCGACATCGGCGCGCATCGCCGCGGGCACCTCGTACTGCCGACCCGATGCGGCCGGGCCGAGGAACGCACCGATGCGCTCGATGCGGGCACCCGCGGAAACCATTGCGTCCAGTACGCGCGGGACGATGCCGATGCGGGCACCGATCCGACCGGCGTGCACGGCCGCGATCACGCCCGCCTCGTCATCGGATAGCAGGATCGGTACACAGTCGGCGGTGAGCACCACCAATGCCAGCCCCGGCACAGTCGTCACCAATGCGTCGGTGGCGGACACCGGCGCATCCCGTGGCCCATCGACGATTTCGACAGTGCGCCCGTGGATCTGTTCCATCCACACGAGCCGATCCGGTGTCAGGCCGATACCCTCGGCCAGCCGGTCCCGGTTCCGCTGTACGGCCGCCGGGTCGTCCCCCACATGATCCCCGAGATTGAACGAATCGTATGGCGGCGCCGAAAAACCGCCCGCTCTGGTGGTCGTCACTCGTCGAACGACTCGCCCGCCTCCCCGGAACTTTTGCCGGTCGTCGTGCGCGTCGACGGCGCTGTCACGGGCCGACGGTCGTGTGTCCAGCTGGGCGCTGGACGTACCCGACGAGTTACCCATGTACGTACGAGATCAGTTGTTGCTTGGGCATACTGCCCAGTGTGCCAGTTCGAGCTACCGATGTGTTCTTGGCTACCGACGCATGAACGAGGGCACATCGACATCGTCGTCGTCATCGGAATCCGGCGGCTCGATATGCGAGCGCGTATTGTGCGTCACCGTCGGCTCGGCCAGCGTGCGGGTCCGCTCGGAATCCCGGTAGCTGGGCACCGCGCCCCGAGTGGAGCCGGTTTGACCTGCGCCCGAAGCAGTTTCGGTGCGCGCGGCAGCGGCGATCTCACTCGTCCGGCTGCTCTGGCCGATCTCACCGGCCCGGCCCGAACCGATCGCGCTGCGGCCCGCCTCGAAAGTGCGTCGCGCCGGACCGCCGCCGTCGAAACCGGCCGCGATCACCGTGACGCGAACCTCATCGCCGAGCGAATCGTCGATGACGGTACCGAAGATGATATTCGCCTCGATATGCGCGGCCTCCTGCACCAGCGAGGCGGCCTCGTTGATTTCGAACAGACCCAGATCCGAACCGCCCGCGATCGAGAGCAGTACGCCGTGCGCACCATCCATCGAGGCCTCGAGCAGTGGCGAATTGATCGCCGATTCGGCGGCCTTGACCGAACGTCCCTCGCCGCGCGCCGAACCGATACCCATCAAAGCGCTTCCCGCGCCGGACATCACGCTCTTGACGTCGGCGAAGTCGACGTTGATCAGGCCCGGGGTAGTGATCAGATCGGTAATGCCCTGCACACCGTTGAGCAACACCTCATCGGCGGAGCGGAAGGCGTCCATCAGGCTGACCGCCGCATCGCCGAGTTGCAGCAGTCGATCGTTCGGGATGACGATGAGCGTGTCGCAGGATTCGCGCAGCAGGTTGATGCCCACTTCGGCCTGGTTGCCACGCCGCTTGCCCTCGAAGGAGAACGGCCTGGTGACCACGCCGATGGTGAGCGCGCCGAGTTTGCGCGCGATGCTCGCGACGACGGGTGCGCCACCGGTACCGGTGCCACCGCCCTCACCCGCGGTGACGAAGACCATATCGGCGCCCTTGAGCACCTCTTCGATCTCGTCCTTGTGATCTTCGGCGGCCTTGCGACCGACCTCCGGGTCGGCACCGGCGCCGAGACCGCGGGTGAGCTCACGGCCGACATCGAGTTTGACGTCGGCATCGCTCATCAGCAGCGCCTGCGCGTCGGTGTTGACCGCGATGAACTCGACTCCCTTGAGTCCCTGTTCGATCATCCGGTTGACGGCATTCACGCCGCCGCCGCCGATGCCGACGACCTTGATCACAGCAAGGTAGTTGTGCGGGGGCGTCATGGGCTCTCGCCTTCCTTCGATCTAAGTCTGTCGTTTTCGGATTCTCGACATTCGGTCTTCGGCAAGTCCGGGCAAACCCTAAACCTCAACCATAGGGTTAGCGTTATGTCAAGTATCCGACTGCTGCGGAACGCTATTCGCAGCCGCTGCGATAGGCGCGCAGGCGCGCCGAAACGACTGACAGAATCTTGTGTGATCCCTCTCGTCTCGCCGCGCAACACGTCGTATCGTGAACGGTTGCCCCCGAACCCCCGGTCTCGCTGGGCTGTTCCCACTGCGGTCACAGTTCCATCGAAAAACCCCTGGGCACAATGGGTATCGATCACTTTACCGTGACCAGATTCGGACTCGAAACATCGAACACCGTTCCATCGCGGGTCAACAGCGGCATCACCACGGCCGCCTTGCGTTCCGCGTCATTAGTTCCTCCCCACAGTACCGTGCGATCGTCGCGCAAGTTCAGCGAAATGTTCGAAATCGACCGCGCGACAACCTCGTCCACTTGTACGACCAGCGCAGCGGGCAGTGCCGACAAAACCGACACCGCCGCCTGGGTGACCGGATCGGCGCCACCGGGATTTTCGGTGGTGAGCTTCGGAACGCCGATGGGCGCGTCCTCGATCGCGAACTCCACACCTTCCGCATCCATCAGATGCGCGCCTTGCGGACTGTCCCAGAACAATACCGGCGTGCGCTCCACCACCGTCACCTTGACGGTGGACGGAAATACGCGCTGCACCCGTGCGGTGCGGACCTTCGGAATACTCGCCACCCGCCGGGCCATCGCATCGGTGTCGATGCGCAACATCGAGCGGCCGGACGGGATCTCGAGTTCGGCGCGCACCTGCTCCTCGGGCACCGCGACCAAACCGTCGATCTCGACCGTGCTCGCCGAAAACACCGGGGTGAACCAGGACAGTACGAAGACAACGGAAAGGATGCACACGCCGAGCAAGCTCCACCGGCGCAGGCGACCCCGGTGTACCCGGCCGAACCAGTCACCCGCGGTTCGCATCGCGGGTCACCGCCCGTATTGCGGACGCGCTCGCAGCCCATCGAGAATCTGGCTGCCGAGCATCGTCACATCGCCCGCGCCCATGGTGATCACCACATCGCCGGGCAGTGCCAGGCGCGCGACCTGACGGCCGACCCGCGACATATCCGGCTGGTAGTGCACGGGTTTGGTGACGGCTTGGGCGACGAGTGCGCCGTTGACCCCGGGCAGCGGCTTCTCCCGCGCACCGTAGACATCGAGCGCGACGACCTCGTCGGCAAGGCTCAGCGCCGCCCCGAAATCCTGGGCGAAGGTGGCGGTGCGGCTGTAGAGGTGCGGCTGGAACACCACGATGACCCGGCCCTGTCGGGAGCGCGCGCCGTCGCGGGCCTCCTGCTGCACCAGCTCCGCGGCCGCGCCGAGTACGGCACGCACCTCGGTCGGATGATGGGCGTAATCGTCGAAGACGCGCACGCCGTTCTCCCGGCCCACGAACTGGAACCGGCGGTGCACACCGCCGAAACCCTCCAGTCCCTGGACGATTTCGTCCACATCCGCACCGGCGGCGCGCGCGGCGAGCAGCGCGGCCAGCGCGTTCAGCGCCATATGCCGACCAGGCACCGCGAGCCGCAGGGCGCGCGGCGCGGCCTCATCGGCGAGTTGGAACTGGGCGAGTCCGCCGACATCGCGCGGCTCCCAACTGTGCAGCCGCACGCCCACCGGCACCGGCGCGTCGGACAGGTCACCCGATCCGTAGCCGAGCACCCGGACGTCCTTATCCGCCAAGCGCGTACCGACCCGCTCGGCCAGCGCCCGCGAACCGGGATCGTCGAGACACACCACCAGCAGCCCGCCCGGACCGAGCCGATCGGCGAAATCATCGAAGACCTGGACATAGGCCGCATCGGAGCCGAAGAAATCCAGGTGATCGGATTCGATATTGGTGACCACGGCGACATCCGGGTCGTATTGCAGCAGTGAGCCGTCGCTCTCGTCGGCCTCGGCGACGAAGATTTCGCCGGTGCCGTGGTGGGCATTGGTGCCCGCCTCGTTGAGCTCGCCGCCGACCGCGAAGGACGGATCGAATCCGCAATGCTGCAACGACACGATCAGCATGGAGGTGGTCGAGGTCTTGCCGTGCGTACCCGACACCAGCAGCGTGCGATGTCCCTGCATCAGCGAGGCGAGTACGGCGGGACGCAACAGCACCGGAATATCGCGCCGATTCGCCTCGACCAATTCGGGATTGGTCTTGGGGATGGCAGCGTAGGTCGTGACCACCGCGGTCGGGCCGCCGGGCAACAGATCGAGGGCACCGGCATCGTGCCCGATACGCACCTGCGCGCCGCGGGCCCGCAGCGCGAGCACACCGCGACTCTCCTTGGCATCCGAACCGGAAACCGCGCCACCGCGCGCGAGCAGAATGCGCGCGATACCCGACATGCCCGCCCCGCCGATCCCGACCATGTGCACGCGCGCCAATTCGGGCGGCAGGGCCGAGCGCGCCTCGTCGGCACCGGCAGTGTTGGATAGGCCGCGCTCGCGGTGCCCTGCGTGGTTACGCTCCGCTACCGCCTCCGGGCCCGTCGCTCCCGCGGCAGTGTTGGATTGGCCGCGCTCGCGGTGCCCTGCGTGGTTACGCTCCGCTACCGCCTCCGGGCCCGTCGCTCCCGCGGCGCCGACCGCCCCGGATTCGGTGGCATCGGCTCCCGTGGTCACCGGCCGCTCACCTCGACGACGATGCGCGCCACTTCGTCGGCGGCGTCGCGGTGTCCGGCGCCTGCGGCGGACAGGCTCATTTCGATCAGCCGTGCGCGGTCGGTCAGCAGCGGTATCACCTCGTCGATCACGTATTTCGGAGTCAGCTCGGCATCGGGGACGATTCTGCCACCGCCCTGGCGAACGATCGGCCTGGCATTGAGTTCCTGCTCACCGTTGCCATGCGGCAGCGGTACATAGAACGCTGGCAGGCCGACCGCCGACACCTCGGCGACGGTCATCGCGCCGGAACGGCAGACGACGGCGTCGGCAGCGGCATATGCCAGGTCCATCCGGGAAAGATACGGCACGGCGATATACCGCGCCCCACCCTCATCCGCATCCAGAACCTCGAGGGTGTTCTTGGGGCCGTGTGCGTGCAACACGGAAACGCCCGCCGCGGCAAGCTGCGGCGCCGCGCCGGAGATCGCCTTGTTCAACGAGACCGCACCCTGCGAGCCACCGAAGACCAGCAGCACCGGCCCCTCGGCGGGCAGGCCGAAATGGGCACGGGCCTCGGCCTGCAACGCGGTCCGATCCAGCGAGGTAATGGACCCGCGCACCGGAATACCGATGACCTGGGCCTTGGCCAGACCCGAATCGGGCACCGCGGCAAGCACTCTGGCCGCGCGCCTGGCACCGACCTTATTCGCGATTCCGGCCTTGGCATTCGCCTCGTGTACCACCACCGGCACCGGGCGCCTGCGCCCGAGCACACCACGGCCCGCCGCGAGGTAGGCGGGCAGTGCGACGTAGCCGCCGAAGCCGACGATCACATCGGCCTCGACCGCATCGATGACCGACCTGGTCCTGGCCACCGAAGCGCGGACCCGGCCGGGCAGCCGCAGCAGATCCGCGGTCGGCTTGCGCGGCAACGGCACCGGCGGGATCAACTCCAGCGGATACCCGCGCTCGGGCACCAGTTTGGTCTCGAGGCCGCGTTCGGTGCCGAGTGCGGTGACCCGGATCGAATCGTCTAGTCGGCGCAACGCGTCGGCGACGGCCAGCGCGGGCTCGATATGTCCCGCGGTACCACCGCCCGCGACGATCACCGACAGTGTCTTGCGGGGTCGCTCCGCACTCACCTGGATCTTCCCCGATCTCTCGCATGGTTTATCGGATAGCTCGGCTCCCACGCCCTGGTCGCCCGCAGCGAACTCGTCCCCCGGCTCTCGGACGCCCGCCGTCGACCGGGGTCCGACTGGGTCCGCCGGCCCTGCGGCAACGCGGCCCGCGCCCGGTCGGCCTTGGCCCGTTCAGCCCGCGCCCGCTGTTCGGCCACCTTGGCCTTTGCCGCGGCCGAGCGCGCACGCGCCGCTTCCGCCTTGGCCGGTGAATACACCTCCGGCTTGGGCAGTCGCAGCAGTCGGCTGACCCTGCCGTCCTGTCCGGCCTGCAGCGCCGCGATCGCCTCGGGCTCGTGCCGGGCCGCATTGGCGATGATGCCGAACATGAACAGGGTGATTGCCAGCGACGAACCGCCCGCCGAAACCAGCGGCAACTGCAGACCGGTCACCGGGAGCAGGTTGACCACATAGCCGATATTGATCAGCGCCTGGCCGGTGATCCAGGTCGTCGCGGTCGCGGTGAGCAGCCGCAGGAACGGATCGACCGAACGGCTCGCGATGCGCAGGCCGGTGTAGACGAACAGCGCGAACAGGCCCAGAACCAGTGCGCAGCCGAGGAATCCGAGTTCCTCGCCGATGATGGCGAAGATGAAGTCGTTGTGCGCATTCGGCAGGTACTGCCATTTGGCCCGGCTCTGGCCGAGTCCCCGGCCCCAGATCCCGCCGTCGGCCAGCGAGTACAGTGCCTGGCGCGCTTGGTAATTGATGCCCTGCGGATCGTCACCCGGATTGAAGAAGGCGCGCATCCGGTCCGAGCGATAACCGGCGGACAGCGCGAGGATCCCCGCGGCGATCATGCCCGAAATCGCGATGGTCACGAACAGCCGCACCGGCAGCCCGCCGAACCACAGCAGTGCGGCGAGCACGATACCCAGCGCGATGGTGGTCGACAGATTCGGCTCCAGCACGACGAGCAGACACACCAGCAGACCGGCGGGCACCAGCGGCACCAGGATGTCCTTGAGTGCGGCCTGTTCCGAGCGACGTGAGGCGAGCAGATGCGCCCCCCACACCACCAGCGTCACCTTCACGATCTCCGACGGCTGCACCGAGATCGGCCCGAGGAAAAACCAGCGCCGGGCACCCTGCACCTGGGAGCCGATGCCGGGAACCAGCACCAGCACCAGTGCCAGCACCGAGACCGCGAACAGCGGAAACGACCATTGCCGCAGTCGACGCAACGAAATCCGCAGCGCCAGATAGAACAGCACCGTGCCGATCGCGGCGAACATTGCCTGCTGGATGAACAGCGAGTACGCCGATCCGCCGTCGACATACGCCTCGACGCTCGACGCCGACAACACCATGACCAGACCGAGCACCGTCAGCAGTGTCGCGATCGTGACGACCAGATGGAACGACGCGAGCGGGCGTGCCAGCCAAGCGCCGAATTTGGTGGCCGCCAGCCGATTCCGCCGTGTCTGATTTGCGGCGCTCCCGGGGCCCTCCGTGGTCACGCTCCGCTGCCGCCTCCGGGCCCTGAGCTCACGCCGCGGAGTCGTCTCGGTCATAGAGGCCGCCCGATGTCACCGTCTTCCAGTGCGGCCACCGCCGCGGCGAAACTGCGTCCTCGGTGGGTGTAGTCGGCGAACATATCCAAGGATGCCGCGGCCGGAGCCAGCAGTACGGCGTCCCCGGCACGGGCGAACCCGGCCGCGGCACGTACGGCCCGCGCCATGACAGCGTCGGCCGCGGACTCATCGATACCGGCGTCACCCATGCCTGCATGGTCTCCCGCGCGGACCTCGACAAGGGGGACCTCGGGCGCGTGTCGCGCCAATGCGGCAGCGAGCACCGGCGCGTCGGCCCCGATCAGCACGGCGGCGACGAGGCGATCAGCGATCTCCTCGACCATATCCTCGACCGACGCACCCTTCAGTTGCCCACCGGCGATCCAAACCACCTGCGGGTGACCGAGAATCGACGAGCGGGCGGCATGCGGGTTGGTGGCCTTGGAGTCATCGATGAATTCGACCCCGGCCACCTCGCGCACGAACGCGGCTCGATGCGGACCGACCTTGTGCTCGATGAGGCCTTCCCGCACGAACTGCGGTGCCACATCTATGGCCCTGGTCAACGCGGCGGCAGCGAGTGCGTCGGCGACACCGGCGGGTCCCTTGGGGCTGATATCGCCGACCTCGGCCAGGATGGCCGCCTTGGTGAAGGCGCGGTCGAGCAGTTTGCCGTCCACGACACCGAGTTCGCCGTCGGCGGGTACGCCGATCCGGAACCCGACCGTTCTGCGAGCCTTACTGCGCCGGGCCAGCGAGGCGGCCACCGGATCGTCGAGTCCGACGACACCGACCCGGCCGTAGAGCGCCCTGGACTTGGCGCCGGCGTAGGCATCGAGGCCACCGTGCCAATCCAGGTGATCCTCGGCCACATTCAGCACCACACCGGCCTCGGGCCGTACCGAAGGCGCCCAATGCAATTGGAACGAGGACAGTTCGACGGCGAGGACCTGCGGACCGGGATTGCGGCGCAACGCATCCAGGATCGGCAGTCCGATATTGCCGCAGGCGACACTGGCGATACCGGCCGCGCGCAGAATGGAGTGCACCATCGAGGTGGTGGTGGTCTTGCCGTTGGTACCGGTCACCACCAGCCATTTGCGGACCGGACCGTAGATCCTGGCCTGATCGACCCACCAGGCGAATTCGACATCGCCCCAGACCGGGGTGCCCTCGGTCACCGCGGCGACGAGCACCGGCGAATCCGGCCGCCAGCCCGGACTGGTGATGACCAGCGCGAAGCGGTTCCAGTCCGCGGATTCCAGTTCCGTGCAGGTCGCGATGTCCAGACCGAGACCGGCCGCCTCGGCCAAGGCGGCGGCACCGCCGTCGGTGACCACCGGACGCGCGCCGATATCGCGCAGCGGTTCGATCAACGAACGGCCCGAGACACCCCATCCGGCAACCAGTACGTCACGGCCACGCAGGAATTCGAGCATGGGCCCCGGTGTTCGCAGGACCCGCGGAGAATGTTCGACCATCGCTACTTCACCCGACCGCTGAGAGATATTCGCTGTAGAACAGGCCGAGTCCGACCGCCGACGCCATGGCCGCCAGCAGCCAGAACCGAATAATCACCGTAGTCTCGGCCCACTTGCTGAGTTCGAAGTGATGGTGGAACGGCGCCATCTTGAATAGCCGGTTGCGGGTTGTGCGGTACACCGCGACCTGCAGCACTACCGAGGCGGTTTCGGCGACGAACAGCGCGCCGATCACGACCATCAGCAGTTCGGTGCGGGTCGTGATGGACAGACCCGCGAGCATGCCGCCCAGGGCCAGCGAACCGGTATCGCCCATGAAGATCTTGGCGGGCGCGGCATTCCACCACAGGAAGCCCACGCACGCGGCGCCGGCCGAGGCGCAGACCAGCGCCAGGTCCAGCGGATCGCGCACGTTGTAGCAGCCGGCTTCCGGAATCGTCGCGCAGGCATTGCGGTACTGCCAGAACGTGATGATCACGTAGGCACCGAGCACCAGACTCATCGAACCCGCGGCCAGACCGTCCAGGCCGTCGGTCAGGTTCACCGCATTCGACCAGGCCACAACCAGCAGACAGACCCAGCACAGGAAGATGATCACGCCCATCGACACCGTGGTGATATCGCGGACGTAGGACAGGTGCTTACTGGCCGGCGTCAACCCGTTGCCGCCACGGAACTGCAATGCGAGGATCCCGAAAAGGACCGCGGCGCTGAGCTGACCGATGTACTTGCCAGCGGCCGACAGCCCCAGATTGCGCTGCTTACGCAGTTTGATGAAGTCGTCGAGGAAGCCGACCACACCGAGTGCGGTGGTCAGCCCGAGCACCAGAAGGCCCGAGGCCGACGGCCCGTCGGCGTCGTAGCCGATGCCGATCAGATGTGAGCCGAGGTAGCCGGCCCACATGCCGACCAGGATGGCCACACCACCCATGGTCGGGGTGCCGCGCTTGGCCTGATGACTGGCCGGACCATCGACCCGGATCTCCTGGCCGAAACCCTGCCTGGCGAAGATCCGTATCAACAGCGGCGTCAGCAGGATGGAGACCGCCAACGCGATCCCTGCCGCGAACAGAATCTGCCTCACGATTCCGCCTCGCTGACGCTCGGCTCCATCGTTCGGCAGGAAGCCGCTGCATCCATGGTTCGCTCGCTCCGCTCACTCACGATTCCGCCTCGCTGACGCTCGGCTCCACCGTTCGGCAGGAAGCCGCTGCATCCATGGTTCGCTCGCTCCGCTCACTCACGATTCCGCCTCGCTGACGCTCGGCTCCACCGTTCGGCAGGAAGCCGCTGCATCCATGGTTCGCTCACTCACTCCAAGCGCCTCCGTGCTACCCCTGGTTCCCGCACGTTCCGCGCCGGTCAAATGTTCGGCGACCGCCCACAGTCCGACCGCCTTGGACGCCTTGACCAGCACCACATCGCCCGGCTCGACCTCGTCGTCGAGCAGCGCGATGGCCGCGCCGATATCGGGCACGAGGATCGACTCCTCGCCCCACGAGCCTTCCATCACCGCACCCTGGTGCATCGCGTGGGATGGCCTTCCGGTGCCGACCACGATCAGCCTGGAGACATCCAGGCGCACCGCGAGGCGGCCGATCCGGTCGTGTTCGATGACGGATTCCTCGCCCAGTTCACCCATTTCGCCGAGTACGGCCCAGCTGCGGCGCGGGGTGTCGGCCGTACGTGACATGGTCACCAGGGCCTTGAGCGCGGCGCGCACCGAATCCGGATTGGCGTTGTAGGAGTCGTTGACGACGGTGATGCCGTCGGCGGTGGTCCGCACATCCATGCGGCGGGCCGATGCGGCATGCGCGCCGCCGAGTGCCTGCGCGATGGTGTCGAGGTCCGCACCGCATTCGAGCGCGACTGCGGCGGCGGACAGCGCGTTGCCGACCTGGTGTTCGCCGTGCACGGCGAGCCGCACCGGGATGCTGCCCTTACTCGTGTGCAGGGTGAAACCCGCGCGTGCCTCGCCGTCGAGATGTACATCGGTGGCGCGGATTTCGGCATTGCCCGCCTGGCCTACCGTCACCACGCGAGCCCGCGTCCGTGCGGCCATGGCGGCCACCTGCGGATCGTCGGCATTGAGTACCGCCAGCCCCGTCGGCGGCAGTGCCTCGACGAGTTCGCCCTTGGTCTGCGCGATCGCTTCGCGACTGCCGAACTCACCGAGATGGGCGGTGCCGACATTGAGCACGACGCCGATCTTCGGCGGCGCGACCTGCGCGAGCGCGGCGATATGCCCCGGACCGCGCGCGGACAGTTCCAGCACCAGGAAGCGGGTGTCGGCATCGGCGCGCAGCGCGGTCCACGGATGACCGAGTTCGTTGTTGAACGAACCGGGCGGTGCGACGACCGGACCGAGCGGTGTGAGCACGGCCGCCAGCAGATCCTTGGTCGAGGTCTTGCCCGAGGAACCGGTCACCCCGATCACGGTGAGTCCGCCTGCCGCGGAAAGACGTTCGACGCTCACTCGGGCGAGCGTAGCGAGCGCGGCCAGTACCGCTGCACCCGATCCATCCGAATCACCGGCCAGCGCAACGGATTTCGGGGGCACGGTGCCGGGGCTGGGCACTACCACGATCGCGGGTACGCCTACCGGGCGGGCCGCGAGCACCGCGACCGCACCGGCGTCGACAGCGGCCTTCGCATAGTCGTGGCCGTCGGCGTGCTCGCCGGGCAGCGCCAGGAAAAGATCCCCGGAACCGATTCGGCGCGAATCGAATTCGACCGAACCCGTTACCGTCACCTCCGGGTCGGGGGCGTCGTGCAGCGTGCCGCCGACGACCTCCGCGATCTCCCGCAGTGTCATCTCGATCATGAAACCGTCAAGTCCTCCGCGTCCGACCCCTGCGGACTCTGCTCAGTATTGGATCGGCCGCGCTCGCGGGGCCCCACGTGGTCACGCTTCGCTACCGCGTCCGGGCCCGTCGCTCCCGCGGCGGTGTTGTCGTCCTGCGGGCCCCGCTCCCGTCGCTCCAACGCCACCGCGAGCACCTCGCGGTCGTCGAATGGATGCTTCACACCCTGGATCTCCTGCCCTGCCTCATGTCCCTTACCCGCCACCAGCACCACGTCACCCGGACGAGCCCAGTCGACGGCGGCGGCGATGGCCGCGGCCCGGTCTCCGATTTCGCGCACCTCGCCGCGTTCGGCCGCCGGCACCGCCAGCGCGCCGCGGCGCAGCGCGGCGCGGATCGCCGCCGGATCCTCGCTGCGCGGATTGTCATCGGTAATGATCAACAGATCAGCGCCGCGCGCACCGGCCGCACCCATCAGCGGTCGCTTACCCGCGTCCCGGTCGCCGCCCGCGCCCACGACCACGGCCAGCCGACCACCGGTATCGGCCGCGGATTCGCGTTGCTCGCGGTGCCTTCCGTAGTCACGCTCCGCTACCGCTTCCGGGCCTGTCGCTCCCGCCGCCAGATGACCGCGCAGCGTGGCGATCACCGACTCGACCGCCGCGGGCTTGTGTGCGTAGTCGACGATGGCCAGGAAGTCCTGTCCGCGCTCGACCCGCTGCATCCGCCCCGGCACGTCGACGGTCGCCAGTGCGGGTGCGGCGACAGCGGGATCCACTCCGGCCGCGGTGCAGACCGCGACCGCCAGCAGTCCGTTGGCGATGTTGTAGCGCCCCGGAAGCCGCAGGCGCACATCGACATTCGCCTCCGGTCCGGCGGCGGTGAATTCCTGCTCACCGCCGTGCGCGGATACCGCGCCGGTCAGCTGCCAGGTGCCGGAACCGGTGGTGGATACCGTGATCGGATCCGCGAGATCGGCGGCGAGGCGCTGGCCCCACTCGTCATCGACGCAGATGACCGACGTGTGTGCGGCGATCGGCGATTCGGCTTCGAAAAGCCTGCGCTTGGCGGCGAAGTAATCCTCGAAGTCGGCGTGGAAGTCCAGGTGGTCCTGGGAGAGGTTGGTGAACGCGCCAACGGCGAAGCGCACGCCGTCCACCCGGCCCAGCGCCAGCGCGTGGCTGGAAACCTCCATCACGACCGCGTCCACGCCTTGCTCGACCATCAGTGCGAACATGGCGTGCAACTGCGGCGCCTCGGGCGTGGTCAATGCGCTCGGCACTCGGCGACCGCCGATCCTGGTCTCGATGGTGCCGATCAGCGCCGTAGACCGGCCGGCGGCGGCCAGCCCGGCCTCCACCAGATACGCGGTGGTCGTCTTGCCCGAGGTGCCGGTGATGCCGACGATGCGCAGCCGCTCGGACGGATTGCCGTAGAGCGCGCCGGAGAGCTCACCGAGCACCGACCTGGGCTGCTCACGCACCAACACCGGCACATCGAGCTCTCCCACCAGTTCGGCACCCGCCGGATCGGTGAAGACCGCGACGGCACCCCGTTCGACGGCGTCGCGCGCGAATCGGGCGCCGTGCGCCTGCGCGCCCGGCAGTGCGGCGAACAGATCACCCGGCTGCACCGCATGCGAGCGCTGCTCGATGCCGGTGACCTGGATCTGCGCGAGGTCGGCTCGGGACGAGCCGGCACCGGTCATGGCCAGC
The DNA here is from genome assembly GCF_054065835.1 of Nocardia citri. Lineage (NCBI taxonomy): Bacteria > Bacillati > Actinomycetota > Actinomycetes > Mycobacteriales > Nocardiaceae > Nocardia > Nocardia citri. Next base: position 47,839 of record NZ_JBSUQM010000017.1, on the reverse strand, counting down.
ACGGTGGACAACGACGTCGACCGCGGCTGGGTCGGCCGGAGTACGTGCTGGCTGGACTGCGCGGGCACAGGGCTCCTCTCGGGAATCGGCATGGACGGAACTGGGTGGATCAATAGGAAGCGCGGGAACGTCGAGTCAGGTTACCGACGTCGGCTCACGACCGGGCAATGCGGCTCCAATCTTATGAAGCCTGCAGAACGAATCGTCGCGACGGTTCGGCTGACGGCGGGATCCGATCGCGCTGCAGCGCCCAGGAAGCGATGTTGTGGAACAGCGGTGCCACCGATCCGCCACCGCTGCCGTCGGAGCTGCGGATCGGCGCGTCGAGCATCAGACCGATGACGTAGCGCGGGTTGTCCGCGGGAGCCATACCGGCGAAGGTGATGTAGAACGACGAAGTCGAATAGCAGCCGCAACTCGGGTCGACCTTCTGCGCGGTGCCGGTCTTGCCCGCCACCTGATAGCCATCGATCGCCGCGGACGCACCGGTGCCCATCTGCACACCCATCGGATCGCGCTGCACGACCGCCTGGAACATCGTGCGCAGCGTGGCCGCGGTCTGTTCGCTCACCACGCGCACACCGTCGGGCTGCGGCTCCTCGGTGCGGGTGCCGTCCGGTGCGGTCTCGGCCTTGACGATGCGCGGCGGGATCCGCACGCCGCCATTGGCAATGGCCTGGTACATCCCGGTCATCTGCAGAGTCGTCATCGAAAGGCCCTGTCCGATGGGCAGGTTGGCGAAGGTACCGCCGGACCACTGGTCGCGGGCGGGCACCTGGCCGGGACTCTCGCCGGGCAGCCCGACGCCCGTGCGCTGGCCGAGGCCGAAGCGGTTGACCATATCCGCGAATCGGTCCTCACCGACCCGCTGCGCCAGCATCAGCGTACCGACATTGGAGGACTTGCCGAAGATGCCAGTCGTCGTATACGGCATGGTGCTGTGCTCCCAGGCGTCATGCACGGTGACACCGGACAGCCGGATCTCGCCGGGTACCTGCAACACCTCATCGGGATTGGTCAAGCCGTATTCGATGGCGGCGGCCGCGGTCACGATCTTGTTGACCGAACCGGGTTCGAACGGATCCTGCACCGAGGGGTTCTGCATTTCGGCATTACCCCAGTACTGCGGTCCCAGTGCGGGGTTGAAGGTGTTGTCGTTCGACATCGCCAGAACCTGGCCGGTCTTCGCATCCAGCACCACGGCCGAGGCCGCGTTCGCACCGGACATCTCCTTGGCCTGCTGCACCTGCTGCTGCACGTAATACTGCAGATCCGAGTCCAGGGTCAGTTGGACGGAGTAGCCGTTCACCGCGGGCTGCTTATCGCGCCAGCTGCCCGGAATGACCGCACCGTCGGAGCCGCGGTCGTAGGTCTGCGAGCCGTCGGTACCCGCCAGCAGCGAGTCCAGCGACGATTCGAGCCCCATCTGGCCGTGTCCATCCCAGCCGGTGGTGCCGAGTACATTGGCCGCCAGCGAGCCACCCGGATAGTCGCGCAGATCCTGGCGCTCCGCGGCAACCTCCGGGAACTTCGTTTGGATCGCGGTCGCCGCCAGCGGATCCACATTGTAGGCCAGGTACACGAACGGGTCGTCGCTGCGCAGCTTGGCCAGCAGGTCTTTCTCCGGCGTGGCGTCGCCGAGCTTCTCATGGATGAACGTGGCGATGGCCTTCAGCCGGTCATCGGGGTCCGGAGCAGAGGAGTTCTTCTCGCGCGCCTCGGTCAGTTGCTTTCGAACCTGCACAGGCTGGAAGCTGAGCTTCTTGGCAGCGACAGTGAACGCCAGCAGTTTGCCGTACCGGTCGGCGATCGCACCGCGGGTAGCCGGATCAAGCTCTGTCATCTTGCGCTGCTTAGCCGCCTGCGCGGACAGGCTGGGCGCGGAAATGCTTTGCACCCACAGCAATTGGAGCGCGACGACCGCCAGTGCGACCAGCATGATCACCCTGCCGACGCCGAGCCGCAGGCGCAGCGGACGATCGGGGGTGGCCGTGCGCGGTCTGGATGCGGTTGCCGCCCCCGACGTTGCGGCGGCTCTGGCGGAGCCGGCCTTGGCTGCCGATGGCCCGCGGCGCTGCTGCGATGCGGGCCGGGCCTGCCGCATACTCATCGGGCGCCCTCGTCCGGGGTGAGCGCTGGTTGGGTCGTCTCGGGCTGCGGCACTCGGGCTTGCGCAGGTACGGGGAGCGGAGTTTCCGGTTGCGGCGTCTCCAGCGGAGCCTGCGCGACCGGACTCGGCGTCGGCGCCGGACTCGCGGGTGTCGGGCTCGGCATCGGAGTCGTCTGTCCCGCAACGGCGTTCGCGGGCTGTCCGGTGTTCGGCGGGTTGGATGGCGCGGACGGCGTGGTCGTCACCGGTATCAGTCGTTCACCACGGGCCAGGGCATTGCCCGTCGGTGCGGGCGTGGGGGTGGCCGGCGAGCTGTTCAGCGGCGGCACGGGCGCGCCCTGCGCGGGCGTCGGTTTGCCGATCACCGTCACCCCGCCATCCGGTCCGATCACCAACCGGGCCGGATCCTTGGCCGGGATCATCCCGAGTTCGCGGGCCCGGGCGGCGAGTTCGGGTGCGGAGTCGGCGGCCTCCACCTCACGCTGCAGCGCCGCGCGTTCGTCGGCCAGTTTACGGTTGGTCACCCTGGCGTCGCCGAGCTGATAGCTGTCCTCGGCCGAGCGGGTGGTGAGCAGCAGGGTGAGTGCGAGACCGCAGCTGAGCAGCGCGATGATGGCCGCCACGAACGGAATTCGCGCTGCCATCCCCGACGCGCGCTGCCGGGGCAGATCGTGGTGGTCCCCCGAGTGCTCGGCACGCATCCGGCGCTTGGTGTAGGCCCGTTGTGCGGCACCCGATTTCACCCGTTCGGCGGCCTGAACCCGGCGGGCGATCCGGCCCGGCGCCTCGACGGTACGCGTGCGCACACTCATGCTGTCCCCTCCTGAATTCTCTCCGCCGCGCGCATCCGCACGGGCGCCGCCCTCGGGTTCTCTTCGATCTCTTGTTCGGTTGCCTTCTCGGCGCCCCGGGTCAGCAACTTGAATTCCGGCCCCATACCGGGCAATTCGACCGGCAGGTCGATCGGTGTCCGCGATGTGGTGCGCGGCGTCAACTCCTGTTTGACCACCCGATCCTCGAGCGACTGATAGGACATGATCACGATCCGGCCGCCGACCCGCAGCGAGTCGAGGGCGGCGGGCAGGGCGGCGCGCAGCGAGTCGAGCTCGCCGTTCACCTCCACCCGCAACGCCTGGAAGGTGCGCTTGGCCGGATGACCGCCGGTCCGCCTGGTGGCGGCCGGGATTGTGGCATAGAGCAATTCGACCAATTCGGCACTCGTGCGAAACGGCCGCTGCTGCCGACGGCGCACCACCTCGGATGCGATCTTGCCCGCGAAGCGTTCCTCGCCATAGGTTTTCAGCACACGCGCCAGATCACCGTGGCTATAGGTATTGAGCACATCCGCGGCGGTAATGCCGGTGGTCGGATCCATCCGCATGTCCAGCGGCGCGTCGACGGAGTAGGCGAAGCCGCGCTCGGCCTCGTCGAGCTGCATCGAGGACACACCGAGATCCATCAGAATCGCGCTCACCGAACCGATGGTCGGCAATCCGGCCTGCTTCAGCGCGGCCGCGATTCCGTCATATCGGATGTGTACCAAGGTGATTCGGTCCGCGAACGGCGCCAGACGCGCACCGGCCAAGGCCAGCGCATGGGTATCGCGATCGAGTCCGACGAGATGGATATTCGGGTAGGTCCGCAGGAAGTGTTCGGCGTGTCCACCCAAACCCAGGGTTGCATCGACATACACCGCGCCGGGCCCGGTGAGGGTCGGGCCCAGTAGTGCATCGGCTCGCTGGAGCAGAACCGGAACATGGCGAGGACCGTCCTGTTCACGGTTCACCTCGACCTCCCGGAATCCTGCCTCGCGTCGTCGCGCATCGAGCCGTGCCAGTGGGATCACTCGCTGCGGGGTCGCCTTGTTGCACAGCTACTTCGAAAATACGAATGCCGCGGGGTCTCTGACCGGAGCCTCGGCACCTGGCGTCGGGGAAGTACGTCAGGGTCCGCGCGTCCGGGCAGAGACCGCGTGGCACTCGTTCGCTCAGGGCTAGAAGATTCCGCCCAGCGACTCATCTCTCGCTTGCGCGTAGTCCTCCTCGTGCTCGGCGAGGTAGGACTCCCACGCCTGCTTATCCCATATCTCGAGGAAGTCGACCGATCCGATCACCACGCAATCCCGCGAAAGGTTCGCGTAGCGACGATGATCGGCCGACAACACGATCCGGCCCTGGGCGTCCGGACGCTGTTCATCCGTACCGGCCGCGAGTGCCCGGACGAACGCACGCGCCTGCGGATTGCTTCGAGACGCCGCCGCGGCTCGCCGTGCGAGTGCGGTGAACTCTTCCCTGGGATATACGGCAAGGCTATGGTCCTGACCCTTCGTGACCATCAACCCTCCCGCCAGATCGTCTCGAAACTTCGCAGGCAACGTCAGTCGCCCCTTGTCATCCAACCGAGGTGTGTAGGTACCGAGAAACAACTCGCTACCTCCCGGATCAACCCCGTCTATCGGGGAGCACGATCACCTCGGATGTATGCCCTTCCTCTTGTGCGCGCTCCACATTACCCCACTTTCCCCCACTTTCAATCGAAACTCGGGGTGATCTGGCTCCCCGCGTCACCGATTACGCAGGTCATCCCAGCTATCACGGTGGTGGAGAACTTTTTCCGTGTTCTGGCGACACGCGCCGCACGGCGATACGAGCGCCCGACAACTGTCAGCAAACGCCCTGGTTCCCACGGTTTCGGCGGGTAACAGGGGCACCGCCGAGGTGGATGGTGGGAAGTTGCGGGGGAGGATCGTGGGGCGTTGTGGGAACCGCGCCCGGCGCGCATCCAGCAGCCTGTTGGTTCACCCACGAGAACGCGCCGCCGCACCTGTTCGGTGCGGCGGCGCGTTTCGATATGTCGTTGTCGGCTACGGCGCGCTATTCCTGATCGAAGCGGCGGCGGAACCGATCCTCCATGCGCTCGGAGAAACCACCGGACTTGCGCTGTCGCCCACGTCCGCCCGATCCGCCACTCGCGCCACCGGATTGGGCATTGCCCGACCGGCTGCCCTTGGCGATTCTCTTGGAACCACCGAGAAGCAACAGCACGCCAGCGGAGAACATCACGATGAATCCGATCAGGCTGATGATCGGAAAGTCGCCGAGCTTCACCGGAGCGGCTATGCCGGCGACGAGTAGAAACAGGCCGAGGACGAACAGGGCCGCGGCCTGGAGTCTGCGACGACTCGAGGTCGAGCGAAGGCGTCCGCCGCGGACGGACGACGCGAACTTCGGATCCTCAGCATAGAGCGCGCTCTCGATCTGTTCGAGCATGCGCTGCTCGTGCTCGGAGAGTGGCACGGTACCTCCCCCGGCACTAGGACGTGGCTGTCGCCTCCGGGTAGGCGACAGATAGCCAAGGTCGGCTATCTGCCACCAATGATACGAGTTCGATCAGTGCCGTACCACCTACTCGCCGATAACTAAGCGGTCATGCCGCCGGACCAGCCCGGGGCGGGACGCAATCGAGCCCCGGCATTGAGCAGATCTTCCACGTCGTGGAGGAATGCGCCCACCCGCGAATAGAACTCGTCGGCCAGGTGATCATCCACATCGCGATCCAGCCCCGCCTCCAGCGCCGCCCGGATCTCCGAACGAGCGCTGAAGTAGTCGGCCCACATGACGAATTCGGGCGCGGCGCGCTGCATCAGCACCCAGGCATTGCGCGAGCGCGCCCGCGGCGCGGCGTCCGCCCCGGTAAACGCGAGCACGGCCCCGGCACCGCGCAGTGCGGCCAGATATGCGGTTCGAAAACGCTCGCGCGGGTCGCGTTCCCCCGCTGCCTGCATCAGCAAGCCGTCCGCCCGCTGCAGCAGCTTGCCCGCCTTGCCGGGTTGCCCCGGGTATCCGATCCGACCAGACATCAGCCGTCCCTCCGAGTCGCTCACCTGGCCTATCCTGTGCGCGAGTACCGAGTTCCCAGCACCGCGCGGATCGAACAGGTATTCGAACGTTTGAATTGAGATTGAATATAGGGACACCCACCGACAACTTTCCGCGGACCGACGAGAGCCATGACAGCCGTCAAGCCCAAACACACCCCCGCCAACGCACCTGTCGTCATCGACCTGTCCATCGCGGCGCTGCGCTCCCGGCTGCACGATGCGCTGGCGGTGTACGTCGCGGCAATGGAATATCCACACGGCACCGAACACCATCGCGCGCCGATGTGGACCGAGCACACCACCCGTGTCGGCTGGCAGGGCGTCGCCGCCGTCATCCCGGATGATTCCGGGCAGATCGACCTGCGGACCGCGCCGATCGTGGCCATCGCCTACGGCTATCGCGGTGCCGGCCACCAGTGGTGGCAGCAGCAGGTGCACAGTGGGATGCGGCGTTCGGGCTGGCCGGAACACTCTGCGCGCGAACTGCTTTCGGACTATTTCGAACTGACCGAGCTGCATGTGCATCCGTCGGCACAGGGTCGCGGCGTCGGCGGCGAACTGCTCACGCGACTGCTGGCGAATCGCACCGAGACCGCGGTGCTGCTGTCCACACCGGAGGTGCGTGGCGAGGCCAACCGGGCCTGGAAGCTGTATCGGCGACTCGGCTTCACCGATGTGATCCGGGATTTCGTTTTCGCCGGGGACACCAGGCCGTTCGCGATCCTGGGCCGGCGGCTGCCGTTGTGACGGTTGTCGTCGTCGGATCGGGCCACAATGCGCTCGTCGCCGCCTGCTATCTGGCGCGGTCCGGCGAGCGGGTCGAGGTGCTCGAACGCGACGAGGTGCTCGGCGGCGCGGTGTCGACGGTCGAACGCTTCCCCGGTCATCTGGTCGATCGCGGATCGTCGGCGCATATCATGGTGCGCCACACCGGGATCATCGAGGAGCTGGAGCTGACGCGCTTCGGGCTGCGCTATATCGATTGCGATCCATGGGGTTTCACGCCCACGGGGCCCGACGGCGGTGCGCCGATCGTATTCCATCGCGATCTCGATCGGACCTGCGCCGCAATCGCGGAGGTCTGCGGCGCGCGGGACGCGGCGGCGTATCGGCGCTTCGTCGGCAGCTGGGGGCCACGGTCGGCGCGGGTGATGCGCGCGTTCGGCGGTGCGCCGACCCCGGGTCGGCTGCTGCGCTCGTTCTGGGGGCTCGACGCGCGCGACGGCGGCAGTGCGTTGTCGCGGGAGTTCCTGCAGACCGGCGATGCCCTACTGGACAGCTACTTCGACGACGAGCGACTCAAGGCGTCACTGGCCTGGTTCGGTGCGCAGTCCGGACCGCCGATGTCGGAACCGGGAACCGCGCCGATGGTCGGATTCGCCGCGCTGATGCATACGCTGCCGCCGGGACGAGCGGTGGGTGGCAGCGGGGCGCTGACGACGGCGTTGGTCGCGCGACTGCGCGCCGACGGCGGTGTGGTGTCGGCGGGCGATGCGGTCACCGAGTTGCGGCAGATCGGTGCGGGCTGGCAGGTGCGTACGGCGTCGGGCCGAAATCTGCGCGCGGACACCGTTATCGCGGGCACCCATGTGCTGACCACGCTGGATCTGCTGCGAGACGGCGGCTTCGACGGTGCGGTGCTCGACGACTGGCGGCGGCGGATCCGGGTCGGACCCGGAATCGGCATGGTGGTCCGGCTCGCGAGCTCCGCACTGCCACAATATCCCGGTAGCTCGACTGCCCAATCCGCCAATGGTCTGCAGTTTCTCGTCTCGGATCGGCGGCAACTGCGCCGGGCGCACAGTACGGCGCTGGCCGGTGATCTGCCCCCGCGTCCGGTTGTGCTGGCCATGAGTTTCAGTGCGCTGGATCCGAGTATCGCCCCGGCCGGTGAGCATCAGCTCTCGCTGTGGGCGCAGTGGCATCCCTACCAGCTTGCCGACGGGAGTGACTGGGCCGCGCACGCGGAGTCGGAGGCCGATCGGATCATCGCCGAAGTCGACTCCTACGCACCGGGTTTCGGGGCGAACGTGCTGCGTCGGCATGTACAGACGCCGGTCGATCTCGAGCGCGAACTCGGCTTGCGCGGCGGGAATGTGATGCATGTGGAGATGTCGCTGGATCAGATGATGCTGTGGCGGCCGCTGCCGGAGTTGTCCGGACAGCGGGTGCCCGGCGCGCCCGGGTTGTATCTCACCGGTGCGTCGACGCATCCGGGTGGTGGGGTGTCGGGAGCGAGCGGGCGCAGTGCGGCGCAGTTGGTGCTGCGCGATCGGCGGCGCGACCGGTTCCCCCTGCTGCGCAGGCGATGACGGAGCGCACCGCGCCGGAGCCGCACGAGGGACCAACGCCACAGACCGACGTCCCTGGCCGGAAGAGGACCGGGCGAGCGGAGTCCGCCGATGCACCAGACATCGGTACTGACGCGATACCGGCGAGCCGACGGCGGTCGGTGGCCGCTTGGCGATGGACGCCGCGATTTCTGGCACCCGCTGTCTCGGCGGCGCTGCTCATGCTGGTGCAGATCGGTTATCCGCTCACCTCGGGCGTCACCCGTGACCGGGTGACCGTCGCGGTCGTACTGCTTTCGGCGGGGACGGCACTGGTGCACGCGGTGACGACGCGTGGGGTGCGGTACGCCCTGGGATTCCTGGTGATCGTCTCCGGGCTCGGCCTGCTGGCCGAAATTATCGGCACCACAACGGGTTTCCCGTTCGGTTGTTACGACTATGCCGCCGGCAGGCTGGGGCCCGCGGTGGCAGGAGTGCCGTTGGTGGTCGCACTGGCCTGGACCGGCGGGCTGTATCCGGTGTGGCTGGTGGCCGGGTTGTCGACTCGACGATGGCTGGGGCGAGTTGTTTCGACCGCGGTCGGGGCCGTCGGTTGGGATCTGTTCCTGGATCCGCAAATGGTGGCCGACGGGCAGTGGACGTGGTGTGCCACCGGTCGGGGACTGCCCGGACTCACCGAGATTCCTTACACCAACTATGTAGGGTGGTTCGCGGTGGCGCTGGTGATGGCGTCGCTGCTGACCGGCTTCGATCGCGCTGTGCGGACGCGGGGTACGAATACGTTTGCGGCGCCGACGGTGGCGGCACCCGATGCGGCAACCACAGGCATGGCGGCGGAAAGCCCGGCGCTGAAGTTGAGAACATCTGACGCGACCAGTCCGAAGTGCCGGTCGCGAGAGCCGGGATCCCCGATTTCGGCCGACGTGGTCGTGCCGGTGGCGGTGTTCATGTGGACCTGGTTCGGCTCGACGCTCGCGCACGCGGTATTCCTCGGGCTGCCGTATTCGGCCTGGTACGGGTGTGTCGGGCTGGGAGTGCTCGGCGTGCCGCTGCTCATACGGTTGGTCGCGGCCCGGCGAGGGTGAAGCGGTGCGGATACCATCGGTCCGACACCTCGGTCGGCCCGCGTTGCGCCCGTCGCGTGGCAATTCGGGGTGACCGCCTGGCACGATGTGTGCCGTGCAGCCGAGTCCTCTCACCGCGATACCCGACACACCGGTTCTACCGCCACGTTCGCCCCGGCCCGGAGTGCGGGTGGCCGCGGCAGTACTGCTGGCCGCGATGCTGGTGCCCATGCTCGCGGGCTGCCTGCGGGTGCAGGTATCCATGGGCGTGTCGTCCAATGACCGGGTCTCTGGTCGGATCGTGGCGGCGGTGGTGCCCGCGGACGCCAATGACAAGGGCCCGCAGCTGAAGGCCCCCGATTCGCTGGCCGCGAAGGTGCGGGTCGAGCCCTACAGCCAGGACGGCTATGTGGGCAGCAAGGTGTTCTTCGAGGATCTGTCCTTCGGCGAGGTCGGCCAGCTCGGCGCGCTCTCCGATCAGACCCAGGGCATGTTCAACCTATCGTTCCAGCGCACCGGCGACCTGGTCAGCCTCAATGGCCGGGTCGATCTGAAATCCGTGCCGCCGCACGGCTCGGATGTGCAGTTCACCGTGGCGTTCCCGGCCCGTGTCGCCAAGACCAACGGCAATCGCGAGGACGACTCCACCGTCTCCTGGAAACTGCCGCCCGGCGATGTCTCCACGGTGCGCGCCGAAGTCAGCTACGCGGATCCGAATACCCGCTCCTTCGCCGGCTGGGCCGGCATCGTCGGCGGTATCACCCTCGCTGTCGCCGCGATTGTCGCCGCCATCGCCTATATGAACCGCAACCCGGCGCCGCCCGGCGCACCCGAAACCAACTTCTCCCTGAGCAATCTGTGGCGTTCGCTGATCCGCCGCTGACGCGCACCCTGCGCGCCGGCGCGGCGATCGTCGCGTGGACGGGCGCGGGTATCGCGCTGTCGGGTTGCGCGACCGCGTTATTCAACCGCGCGACGGTGCGCGAGTTGTCGGCCGGACCGCATACGGTGATCGAGCCGGTGGCGGTATGTATCCCGGCGCGCGATGAGGCACAGCGCCTGCCCGAGTTGATCGATGATCTGCGCGGCCAGGTGGGTGTGCCCCGACTACGGGTGCTGATCCTCGACGATGCGTCGTCGGATGGGACCGAAGCGGCCGCGCTCGAAGCGATTGCGGGCGATGCGCGATTCGCGGTATTCCGCTCGCAGGCCGAACCCGCGCCCGGATGGATGGGGAAGGCCGCGGCCTGCGCGCGACTCGCCGAGTTGGCCGATGCCACGGTGCTGATCTTTCTCGACGCCGATGTGCGACTGGCACCGAATGCGATTGCCGCGGCGACCGTCGAATTGCGCCGCAGCCGGGCCGCATTGCTGTCACCGTGGCCGTACCAGGTGGCCGAATCACCGGCCGAGGCGCTGGTGCAGCCGCTGCTGTGCTGGTCGTGGGCGGCGAGCCTGCCGATCGCGGCGGCCAATCGCAGTCTCCGCCCCTCGACTGCCGTCGCCTGCGGCCAGTTCCTGGTCTTCGACACCGCCGCCTACCACGTCGTGGGCGGTCACGCCGCGGTAGCCGCGAGCCCCACCGAGGATCTGGATATCGCTCGCGCACTGCGTCGTTCGGGTCGCCGGACCGCGCTGGTCGCGGCAGGCCGCGCGGCGAGTACCCGGATGTACCGTGACGCGGCCGAACTGGAAGCCGGTTACACCCGCTGGCTGTGGTCCGCCTACGGTGGCTCGGCCATCGGCGGCGTGGCAGTGGGAGCTGTCGCGGCGCTGGCCTACTGGGTGCCTCCACTGGCCGCGATCGGTGGTCGAGGCTCCCTACGCGCCGCCGGTCTCATCGGCTACTGCGCCGCGGTCACCAGCCGCCTGCTCGCTCGCTCCCTGGAACGCGGCACCGCAACCCGCACCGATCCCCTCGCAGCCCTGACACACCCCCTCGCCATCGCCGCCTACCTTCGCCTCTGGACCCGCTCCCGCCGTGCCCACCGCACCAACACCTTGACCTGGAAATCCCGCCCCCTAGCCCTCAACCGCTGATCAAGATCAGGTGGAATCCATGGCGGCCTCGCCCGAAGACCCCGCCGCCGGTGCCACCTGATCTCGAGCCTCAGCGCACCGAGGTGAGTCCTACCGTGGGGAGGAAGAAGCAGGACTTGCCGCCGTTGTCCACGGTCCCGAAGACCGCGGCGAGTACCGTGCCCGATCCGGTGTCCACCGGAACCGCGCGTACCCCGCCGACCGGGAAGGCGGCGAAGAGGTCCTGGATGGCGCGTTCGGCGAGTGGTCTTATCGCGGTCGGGATTTCGGCGGGCACCATCGTGCGCACGACATCGGAGATCGGTCCCATGGCGGTGATGCCGCTGCGGCCGTTGGCCAAGTTGACCCAGGCGAGGTTCATACTCGTAGCGTTCGAGCCGTCCGGGCCGAGGCCGTAGGGCACGAAGGTGAACATGACTTGGCCCGCCTTGACGGCGGTCGGGTCGAGTCCGGGAACGGCCACGGTGGTTGTGGGCCACGGTCCGGGTACGGCACCAGCCATCGCCGGGACAAGACCGAATGCGCCGGTATCGGAGCAGAACGGCGCGACCGCCGGATACAGGAACGGCTCGACACCGATGGTGCGCAGCGCCTCGACAACGGCGCGGTAAGCGGCGAACAGATCACCGGGCCCGGCCTGAGCGGTCGGGGCACTCGCGGCGGGTGCGGGCAGTGGAGCCGCGGCGGCGACGCTCGGGGCGGCCAGTGTCAGCGCGGCCGTACCGGTCGCGATGGCGGTGAGCGTGGTCAGACGGCGCAGCAGGGTCACGACGAACCTCCTCATCGTCGGGCACGAATCGTGGTCCGAGACTACTCCGGCAAACCTTCGCAACAGCGTCTATTTCGGCCGTGGACACGTTCGCGCCACACGCCCCGGCCGATCGCCGCAGCATCGCACCGGCGGGCAATCCGGACGAAAAGCACCGGGGAAACCGGGCCCGAAATGCCGCTATGCACTGCATGACCGGGCCAATAGTGCCTGTTCACGCCCATCCGGACAAGGTCTGCGCTCACGCTGATTCGTATCCTTGTGCCGGACTTCGCCTGCTTCGCATGATATTTCGGCTAGACCCGTTGACCGACCCCGCTCGGCGTCGGACACCATCCAGAGCGACCGAGAGACCTGGCTCGTCGACGTCGCAGCAACCCCCCGGTCATCGGGTGCGGGTGCTTCCGCCGGGAACGATGGAGGAAACGAAATCATGAGCGCGTCCGTCGCAACCGATGCCCCGGTATCGGATGTTCCGACACCGGGTGCCCACCCGCCCGATGCCACGGCACCGGGTGCACCCCCCGCGACGATAAACACCGCAGAAGCACCGGCCATCGCGAGGTCCTGGCACCCGTGGCGCTGGGTGGTCAGCGCCGTCGCACTCGTGGTGCTCGCGCAATTCATCCACGGACTGGCCACCAATCCGGGATGGGATTGGCCGGCATTCGCCAAGTACTTCACCGCGAAATCGGTGCTGTCGGCGCTGAAGGTCACCGTGGAGCTGACCCTGTGGGGTACGGCACTGGGATTCCTGATCGGTACGGCGCTGGCAATCGCCCGATTGTCGAATAATCCGGTGCTGCGGGTGATCTCGTGGGTCTATATCTGGGCTTTCCGCTCGATTCCGCTGATCGTGCAGCTGCTGTTCTGGTTCAATATCGCCTACCTGTACCACACGCTTTCGCTCGGCATCCCGTTCGGCCCTTCCTTTCTCACCTTCGAGGTGAACGGGGTGATCAGCGGATTCACCGCGGCGGTCATCGGACTCGCATTGCATCAGGCGGCTTATGCGGCCGAGATCATCCGGGCCGGATATATCTCGGTCGATCCCGGGCAGCTGGAAGCAGCGGCGGCACTGGGTATTCCACGGGTGCGCCAGTTCCGCACGGTCATCGTCCCGCAGGCCATGCGCTCGATCCTGCCGAATGCGACCAATGAGGTGATCAGCCTGTTCAAGGGCACCTCGATCGTGTCGGTCATGGCGATCGCGGAACTCTTCTACCAGGTCCAGGTGATCTACGGCCGCAATGGCCGAGTGGTCCCGCTGCTCATGGTCGCCACCGTCTGGTACATCGTGCTGACCACGATTCTGTCGGTGGTGCAGTTCTATATCGAACGTCACTACGCCAAGGGCGCGCAGCGCACGCCGCCACCGACACCGGTGCAGCAGGTGTGGCGCAGGCTGCGCGACATCGCCGAAATCGGTTCCGCCGCGCCGCGCGGAGCGACCCGGTGAGCGCGCCGGTCACCGTCGAGGTGGATCGGGCCGCCGCGGTCGAGGTGCGCGGGGTGCGAAAGTCCTACGGCAGCACCCAGGTACTGCGCGGCATCGACCTGACCGTGCGCGCCGGTGAGGTGGTCACCGTGATCGGACCGTCCGGCTCCGGCAAGTCGACGCTGCTGCGGGTGGTCAACCATCTGGAATCGCTGGATGCGGGGACCGTGCATATCGACGGTGAACTGATCGGATATCGGCTGCGCCGCAATAAGTTGCATGCGCTGTCGGACCGCGAGGTGCGCATGCAGCGCTCGCATATCGGCTTCGTCTTCCAACAATTCAATCTCTTCCCGCATCTGACGGTGCTCGACAATGTCACGCTCGCACCGATTTCCGCGCAACGTCGCCCGCGTGCGGACATCGAGGCCGAGGCACGGGAATTGCTCGCGCGGGTCGGTATCGGCGAACTGACCGACGCCTATCCGCGGCGGCTGTCCGGCGGACAACAGCAGCGCGTGGCCATCGCGCGCGCGTTGGCGCTGCGACCCCCGGTGATCCTCTTCGACGAACCGACCTCGGCCCTGGATCCGGAGCTGGTGGGCGAAGTCCTCGATGTGATCCGCGATCTCGCCGACGGCGGCACCGCACTGGTGATCGTCACCCACGAAATCGGTTTCGCCCGCGAGGTCGCCGACACCGTCGTATTCCTCGACGGCGGCGTGGTCGTCGAACAGGGTCCGCCCGCCGCCGTCCTCGACAACCCACAACACCCGCGCACCCGCGCATTTCTGTCCCGAGTCCGTTGAGCGCGGTGCGCGCTCCCCGATGAACAGGTATTCGATGAAGCTCTCTGCCCTGGTCGGCCTGGCTGCCACGGTCGCCTTGCTGACCACCGGCTGCGGCACTGATCCGGACGCGGAAAACTCCGCACAGCCCGCCGGTGCGATCACCTTCGATCTCTCCCCCGGCCAGTCCGGCCGGATCCACGCGCCCAAGGTCGATGCCATCGCCGCCGAACTGCCGCAGGCCGTTCGCGACCGCGGCACGCTGGTGGTCACCGGGTCGGGCGGTGCCGCACCGCCACTGCGGTTCTACGCCACCGACGATAAGACGATCGTCGGGTCCGAGGTCGATTTCGCCTCGCTCGTCGCCGATATCCTCGGGTTGAAACTCGTCGCACAGGTGGCCGATTGGTCGCAGAACTTCGTGCGGATCGACTCCGGCGAGGCCGATGTGTTCATCTCCAACGTCACCGTGACCGAGGAGCGCAAAGAGAAATACGACTTCGCCACCTACCGCAACGACACCGTCGCGCTGGAGATCCCGAAGCAGAGCACGCTCGAGTACAAGGATCGTAAGAGTCTGGCGGGCAAGCGGATCGGCGTCGGCAGCGGCACCAATCAGGAGCAGCTGCTGGTGAAGTGGAACGAGCAGAATATCGCCGAGGGTCTGCCTCCGATCGATATCGCCTACTTCCAGCAGGTCACCGACTATTACCTGGCGCTGGCCTCGCAGCGTCTGGACGGCTACATCGGCCCGAATCCGTCCGCGATCTACCACAGCACCACCGCGAATCAGACCAAGATCGTCGCGACCTTCTCCGGCGCCGGTGACGCATTGCAGGGCGAGATCGGTGTGCTCACCAAGAAGGACAACGGGCTGATCGGCCCCATCAACAAGGCCATCAACAACGCCATCCAGACCGGCACCTACCAGCAGGTCATCGATCGGTGGGGATTGAAGACCGAGACCGTGCCGAGTTCGCGGATCAATCCGCCCGGCCTACCGAAGAAGTCGTGATCGCATGAAGTTTCTGCTGTTCACCCTCGTCAGCCGAGTGCCGGATCCGAATACCGGTCGGCTGCCCGAGACCAGGGCGCGATTGCTCGATGTCATCGGCCAGGCCCGCGTCGCCGAGGAACTCGGCTACGACGGGTTCGCCGTCGGTGAGCGGCACGAGGATCCGTTCCTCTCGGCCGCACCACCGGTGATCCTGTCCCATATCGCCGCGCTCACCTCGCGGATCAGTCTGTTCACCGCCGTCACCACGCTGAGTCTGTTGGATCCGGTGCGCGCGTTCGAGGACTATTCGACGCTGGACAATCTCTGCGGCGGCCGTCTCGAACTGATCATCGGCAAGGGCAACGGCACGGCCCAGGCGAAGCTGTACCACGTCAGCACCGAGGACCAGTGGGATCGTAATCGCGAAGGCTACGAACTGTTCCGGGCGCTGTGGGACGGCGACACCGTGACCTGGTCGGGCCGATTCCGGCCGGAACTGGTCGAAGCCAAGGCGCTGCCGCGGCCCTGGCAGCCGCGCATCCGCATCTGGCACGGCAGCGCGACCAGCCGCGATTCGGTGGAACTCGCCGCGCGCCACGGTGATCCGCTGTTCTCGGCGAATGTCACCAATCCGATCGAGCCGTATGCCGAACTGGTACGCCACTATCGGGAGCGCTGGGCGCACTATGGGCACGATCCGGCCGAGGCCCTGGTCGGCGCGGGCACCGCGGGATTTCATGTGGCGCGCACCTCACAGCAGGCCCGCGACGAATACCGCCCGATCTTCGAGGCCCGACTGGCATTGGCGCGCAAGCTCGGCCTGCCGATCGTCTTCGAAACGCTCGACGATTTCGTCGCGCGCAGTTCGGCGCTGGTCGGCAGCCCGGAGCAGGTGATCGACAAGGTCGGGCGCCAGCACGAGGCGTTCGGGCACGAGGTGATCCACCTGTCCGCCGAACGCGACGGACGCACCGAAGCGCAATATCGCGGCAGCCTCGAACTCTTCCAGGCCGAGGTCGCACCCGAGCTGCGCCGACGCATTCCGAGCCGACCACTGGCCACCGGCCCCAACGGTCGCACCACCGCTCGTCCCACCGACTACGACATCGATTTCCGCGGCGAACTCGTCCGCACCGAAACATCTGGAGTATCACAGTGATCCGTCCTCGCCACCGAATCGTGGCCGCGGCCGTTGCCGTCACCGCGGCCGCGAGTCTGGCCGCCTGCGGTAGTGATTCGGCTACCGATAGCGGCGACGCGGGTCCGCCGCAGCCGGGCGGCACGCTGCGCTATGGCCTTTCGCAGGCGCCGACCTGCTCGGATCCGGCGCAGTCGGGCACCAATCAGACGCTGTATGTGACCCGCCAGATCGTGGATTCGCTGACCGATCAGGATCCGAAGACCGGTGAGATCAAGCCGTGGCTGGCCAAGAGCTGGGAGATCTCCGCCGACGCGAAGGTGTTCACCTTCCACCTCGCCGACGGCGTCACCTTCAGCGATGGCACCCCACTCACCGCGGATTCGGTGCGCAACACCTTCGATTCGGTGATCAAACTGGGTGCGGCCAAGTCACCGCTCGGCGCTAGTTACCTCACCAACTATGCCGGCACCACCGCGGTCGACAAGCTGACCGCACGGGTGGAATTCAGCAAGCCCAATGCCCAGTTCCTGCAGGCATCCTCGACCGCAGCGCTCGGCATTCAGGGCGATGCCACCACAGCCGAGCCCGCCGATCAGCGCTGCCTGGGTGACAATGTCGGCAGCGGTCCGTTCACCTATGCGTCCTGGCGCCAGGACGCCTCGGCGACCCTGGCCAAACGCGCGGGATATACCTGGGGTTCGGCGGTCTTCGCCCATCAGGGCGAGGCGTATCTGGACAAGATCGAGTTCACGGTCGTCCCCGAATCCGGCGTCCGCACCGGCAGTCTCATCTCCGGGCAACTCGACGCCGTCAGCGATGCGCTGCCACAGGACGCACCGCAGATCGAGGCCGCGAGCGGGCGGGTGCTGAACACCGCCAATCCCGGTGTGCCATTCGGCTTCCAGACCAACGTCACTCGCGGGCCGCTGCGCGATACTGCGGTGCGTCAGGCGCTGCTGCCGGCGATCGACCGGAAACAGCTGGTGGACACCGTTCTCGGCCCACAGTTCAAACCCGCCACCAGCACATTGGCGAGCACCACGCCCGGCTACCAGGATCTGTCGGCCCGGCTGAGCTATGACCCGGCCAAGGCACGCACCATCCTGGACCAGGCGGGCTGGACGCCGGGCGGGGACGGTGTCCGCGCGAAAAATGGTGAACGCCTGTCCTTTTCGGTGCTGTTCAGTCAGGTGTTCGCGGGCAATCAAGCCATCCTGGAGCTGGTGCAGCAGCAACTGCGCCAGGTGGGTGTCGAGCTGAAGCTGGATCTGGTGTCGACCCCGGAGTACACGGCTCGGCAGAACGCCAAGGATTTCGACACCATCTACTACAACACTACCCGCGCCGACGGTGACATTCTGCGCACTTCCTTCAGCGTCGACGGCCGTAATCTCAATGCCCGTGACCGCATCCCGGCGCTGGACGAAGTCCTCGACGCTCAGCTCAGCACCTCGGATACCGCCGCGCGCACCGCATTGATCCGCACCGCGCAACAGGCGGTACTCGATGCGGGACTGTGGATTCCGACGGTCGAACTATCGCAGGCCATCGGTGCGGCACAGCGCGTGCACGATCTGAAGTTCGAGGCATCGGCCCGGCTGCAGTTCTTCGACACCTGGCTCGGCGGGCGGTAGTCGTGGCTCGATATGTGATAGTGCGGGTCCTGCAGGCGATATGGGTGCTGTGGGCGGCCTTCACCATTTCGTTCGTGGTCCTCTACCTACTGCCCGCCGATCCGGTCTCGATCGCGGCCGATGGCGCGGGTGCGGGCACCCCGATCGACAAGGCCGCGATCGCCGAATTACAGGCGCGATATGGACTGGACCGCCCGCTCTGGGAACAATATTGGACCGCGCTGACCCACGCGCTGAGCGGCGACCTGGGCCACTCCATCGTCACCGGCCAGCCGGTGACCAGCGCACTGGGTGCGGCACTGCCCAACACCCTCGGATTGGCCGGTCTGGCACTGCTTTTCGCGGTCCTCGGCGGGGTGGGTCTGGCCTTCGCGGCGACCTATGTCCGCCGCCCGTGGTTGCGCGACACCCTCAGCTCGCTGCCCTCTCTCGGGGTTTCGGTGCCGACCTTCTGGACCGGACTGCTGCTGCTGCAACTGTTCTCGTTCCACTGGCGGCTCACCCCGGCCTTCGGCGGACACGGATTCACAGGCACGCTGCTGCCCGCGCTCACCCTCGCCATCCCGATCGGCGCGGTCCTCGCGCAGGTGCTCGCGGCAGGGTTGTCCACGACTTGGCGACAACCGTTCGTCGATGTGGCACTGGCGAAGGGTGGTTCACGGGGCTGGGTGCTGCGCAAACATGTACTGCGTCCGGCCAGTATGGCGACCTTCACCATCGCCGGTGTGCTGGTCGGCAATATGCTCGTCGGATCCGTGGTAGTGGAGACCGTTTTCGCCCGTCAGGGCGTGGGTCGTCTCACCCAGACGTCCGTACTGGCCCAGGATATTCCGGTAGTGCAGGGCATCGTGCTACTCACCTCGACCGTCTTCGTCACCGTGAATCTGGTGGTGGACCTGCTGTATCCGCTGCTCGATCCGCGCATCGCCGGTCGATTCCGCGGTGTGCCAGCCGATTCGAAGACCGCGGACACGGCCGTCGCGCAGGAGGTGGTCGTGCGTGCCTGAGCCACTCATTCCCCACTCCGGCGCGGGGCGCGACTACGCCCTACCAGCACCGACACCCGAAATCCTCGCGCCCGCCGACCTTGGACAGCAGGTGACCGATCATGGTTGATGTCGCTGAAGAGTCGCGGCGCGTCGCACTCCCCGGACTACGCCGACCGGTACTGAGGTGGAAGTCGGTGCGCGGCAATATCGTAGTGATTCTGTCCGGTGCCGTCGCGGTTTCGGCGCTCGGCTGGGCGCTGTTCCCTTCGGTTTTCGCCAGTGGCGATCCGCTGACCGCAGTCCCCGCGCAGAAGTTCCAGGGACCGAGCGCCCGACACTGGTTCGGCACCGATAATCTCGGGCGCGATCTGTACACCCGGATGGTGCACGGTGCCGGACTCTCGCTCACCGCCACCCTGTCCGCGGTCGCCATCGCGCTGATCGCGGGATCGATACTCGGGCTGCTGTCGGGATCGCTCGGCGGCTTCGCCGACACGGTCATCATGCGGTTCGTCGACGTGTTGCTCTCGATCCCGTCGCTGCTCTTATCCCTCGCGCTGGTCACCGTGCTCGGCTTCGGCACCCGAAATGTGGCGGTAGCGGTGGGGGTTGCGCTGATCGCCAACTTCGCGCGGGTCATGCGCTCGGAGGTGCTTCGGGTGCGGCAGGAGCCGTATGTGGAGGCGGCCCACGCCGCCGGAGTCCGCTGGTACACGGTGCTGGCCCGCCACGTCCTACCGAACTCCTTCCAGCCGGTCCTAGCCCTGGCCGCCGTCGAATTCGGTATGGCGGTGCTATCGGTTTCGGCGCTGAGCTTTCTCGGCTACGGCGCGAAACCGCCCACCCCCGAATGGGGTTCACTGATCTCGGAGGGACGCAACTTCCTCGCCACAGCGTGGTGGATGACCACCCTGCCCGGCCTGGTGATCATTGTCGTCGTCCTCTCGGCCCAACGCCTCGGCCGCGCCGTAGGAAGGAGTCACAGCGCATGAGTACGCGCGGCGCGTCCGCCGATCCGACGGACGCGCGCACCGACGGTAGGCCGCAGACCTGCGACGTCACAAACGGACCGGGCGGCCACAACTCCACGACGGCGGCATTGTTGCGTATCGAGGACCTGCATGTGCGCTACGCCTCCGACAGCGGCGACGTCGCCGCACTCAACGGGGTATCCCTCACCGTCGCACGCGGCGAGGTCGTCGCCCTGGTCGGCGAATCCGGTTCCGGCAAGTCGACTCTCGCGCAATCGGTGATCGGACTACTCGGCCCCAGTGCCGAGATCACCGGTGGGGCCGTCATCTTCGACGGGGAGAAGGTGGATACCGGATCCGAGCGCGCACTGCGGCGGATTCGCGGCGCCCGGATCGGATTCGTACCGCAAGATCCGGGATTGTCGCTGAATCCGGTGCGACGCGTGGGTGATCAGGTCGCCGAGGCGCTACTCGTGCACGGCCTCGCCGATAGCCGCGATGCGGCCACACGGGCGATCGAATTGCTCACCGACGCCGGGCTGGACCTGCCGGAATTGCGGGCGACGCAATATCCGCACGAACTATCCGGTGGCCAGCGACAGCGGGTGTTGATCGCGGCAGCGCTCATCGCCGGGCCGGAGTTGGTGATCGCGGATGAGCCGACCAGTGCATTGGACGCTACGGTGGCGCGCCGGGTGCTCGACAAACTCGCCGCCCAGACAGCGGCCCGCGACACCGCGGTGCTGCTGATCACCCACGATCTCGCGATCGCCGCCGAGCGGGCCGATCGGATCGTGGTGCTCAGCGGCGGCGAGATCATCGAAGCCGGGCCGACCGCGACGGTGCTCAGGGAACCGCGTCATCCGTATACGAAGCGGTTACTCGCCGCCTCGCCGAGTCTGGCGCCGTTCGACGGGTTCCGCGCGCCGCGGATGAGCGCCGGTCCACCGCTGCTCACGGTGCGGGATGTGCACAAACGCTTCCGGGCACCGGCCGGTGGTTCGGTCATCGCGGTGGCCGGCGTCGGCTTCGAACTCGGTCGCGGTGAAACCTTGTCGCTCGTCGGCGAGTCCGGCTCCGGCAAGTCGACCACGGCCCGCATCGCATTGCGACTCACCGAACCCGACAGCGGTGCCGTCACCTTCGACGGGCAGGACCTGACCGCCGTCAAGGGTGGACGGCTGCGCACGCTGCGCCAGCGCTTCCAGGTGGTCTACCAAAATCCCTATGGCTCGCTGGATCCGCGCTGGCGGGTCGGCTCGATCATCGAGGAACCGCTGCGAGCCTATGCTGTCGGCGATCGCAAGGCCAGGCAGGAGCGGGTGCGTGAACTGCTCGGCCAGGTCGCGCTGCCGGAGAACTTCACACACCGCCGCCCCGCGGAACTATCCGGCGGACAACGTCAACGCGTCGCCATCGCCCGCGCCCTGGCCCTGCACCCGGACCTGCTCGTACTCGACGAACCGGTCTCGGCGCTCGACGCCTCCGTCCAGGCCCAGATCCTGGAACTGCTGGACCGCCTGCAAACCGAACTCGGACTGAGTTACCTGTTCATCTCGCACGATCTCGCCGTGGTCCGCCGCATCAGCGACCGCGTCGCGGTCATGCGCGACGGTCGCATTGTGGAATCCGGCACCACCGCCGACATTTTCGACAACCCACAGCACGAGTACACCCGCGAACTGCTGTCGGCCATTCCCGCCCCGCACGTCACCGCACCGGGCGCGGCCCGCACCATCCCCACACTCGAAGGAGTACGAGCGTCATGACGACCAGCATCACCAGCCTTTTCGAAACCGAGTGGGCGCATTGGCATTACGCCAGGGAGGACCAGTTGCGCGATCCGCTCGGCTTCCTGAGCCTCACCGGATTGCATTGGCTCACCGACCAACCCGAGCGCATCCCAGACCTGCCCGGCACCTGGTGGGTCACCGACGACAAGGTGTTCATCACCGCCCAGCCCGCCGACCGGCTGCGGTTCGATGGCACCGACATCGCGGGCGTGCGGATCGTCACGCCGGCCGAAGGCGCACCGGGACTCGATGTGCGGCACGAAAATCGGGTACTCGAGGTGATTCGCCGGACTGGCCGCTACGCCGTGCGCGTGCACGATCCGGCCGCACCCACATTGTCGAGCTTCGAGGGCATCCCGGCCTACGCCCCCGATCCACGCTGGGTGGTCGAGGGTCGTTTCGAACCGTTCGACGTGCCACGCACGATCACCACCGGCGCCGTGGTAGATGGTCTCGAACATCACCACACCGCCTCGGGCACCATCGAATTCACCATCGGCGAGGTCACCGAGCGCGTCATCGCCTTCGGCGCGCCGGCCGAGCTGCGGGTGCTGTTCACCGATGCCACCAGTGGCGTCACCACCTACCCGGCTGCCCGCTCGCTGGCCGTCGCGGCACCCGACGCCGATGGCGTCGTCCGCCTCGATTTCAACCGAGCGGCCAATCTGCCCTGCGCCTTCACCGATTTCGCCACCTGCCCGCTGGCACCCGCGCAGAACCGATTGCGGGTGGCCATCGAAGCGGGCGAACAGCATCCGCGCCTAGGACGGTCCGCATGACGATCCCGCTTTCCATCCTCGATCTGGCCCCGGTCAGCGCCGGATCCACCGCACAGCAGGCCCTGCGCAACACCATCGATCTGGCCCAGCACGCCGAACAGTGGGGTTACCGCCGCTACTGGCTGGCCGAACACCATTTCGTGTCGGTTGCGAGTTCGTCGTCCATCACGCTGATCGGCCTGGTCGCCGCGGCCACCACCCGGATTCGCGTGGGTTCGGCCGCGGTTCAGGTCGGCCACCACACCTCGGCGTCGATCGTGGAGGCATTCGGCACCATCGACGCCCTGTACCCGGGACGACTCGACCTGGGCTTGGGCCGGTCGGGGCATCGCCGCAGCCAGTTCGGCGCACAGCCCACCCATCCCAAGGGCGGTAAGCCGGTCGTCGCTACCGTGACGGGGCGCACCGAGGTACGCGACGGTGTGGTGGTACCGCCGCCGTTCGATCCGGGACGGATCACCGACAGGTCGAGGTTCATCGCCTCGCTCGGCGCGCTGCAACAGCCGGGCGCGCACGCACCGGAGTTCCCAGACCAGATCGACGAGGTACGCGCGCTGCTCAACGGCACGTACCGAAGCGCCGAAGGTACTGCGCTGCATGCCGTTCCGGGTGAAGGCGCACAGGTCGAGCTGTGGTTGTTCGGTAGTTCGGCGGGCGAAAGTGCGGAATTGGCAGGCAAACTCGGTCTCCCCTTCGCCGCGGCCTACCATGTCTCCCCCGGCACCGCCCTGGACGCGGTCGCGGCCTACCGGGCGGCCTTCCGTCCCTCGGCCGACCTCGCCGAACCGTATGTGGTGATCTCCGCGGACGTGGTCGTCGCCCCCGACGACGCGCGCGCCCGGCATTTGGCCGCCACCTACGGTCACTGGGTGCACAGCATCCGCAGCGGTGCGGGCGCCGCCGAATACCTCGATCCGGATACCGCCACCCCGCTGACCCCGGAGCAGCGCCGACTCGTCGACGACCGCCTCGCCACCCAGTTCGTCGGCAGCCCGCGCACCGTCGTCGAACGCCTACAGGCCCTGCAACGAGTCGCCGGCGCGAACGAACTCCTCGTCACCAGCATCACGCACCGCCACGAGGACCGTCTCGAATCCCATCGACTCCTCGCCGATGCCTGGGGGCTCCGGACGGCACGCGCCGCGTAGCCGACATGCTGCTGCCAGCCCCCGCCCCCGACCTAACTGTCGGCCCACGACGCCACTGACGTGGCGCCAACGACCGGCCGAAGGCTCGGGGACGTGGGTGCGGCGGTGACGCCGTAGCCGAGGTTGGCGAGGACCTCACCGGTGGCCTTGGCGAAGTTCAGCGTAATGAAGTGCAGGCAGGGTGCACCCTCATCGATGAGGCGCTGACCCATTTCGGTGGCGATTTCGATACCGACCTCGCGGACCGCCGCATTGTTCTCCTCCGGCCCGTCACCGGCGGCCTTGTGCAAACGCTCCATGACCGCGGGCGGCAGCGGACGTCCGCACAGGTCCTCGGCGCGTGTCACCGTGCGCAGCGAGGTGATGGGCATCAGCTCCGGGATGATCGGCTTTGCGCCCTCGACCGGATCGAAAGCGGTGAGGCGATCGCGCAGGCGCAGATAATGCTCGACGTCGAAGAACATCTGGGTGATCGAATACTCCGCGCCCGCACGCAGTTTCGCGGCCAGGTATGCGGTGTCGTGCGCCAGATCCGGGGAGCGGTGGTGGCCTTGCGGGAACGAGGCGACGCCGACATGGAAGTCGCCGAGATCGCGCACGATGCGCACCAGTTCCTCGGCGTAGGCCACACCGTCGGGATGTTTGCACCATTCACCGAGCGGATCGCCCGGCGGGTCGCCGCGCAGCACCAGGATATTGCGGATGCCCGAATCTGCGTACGCGCCGACCAGCGAGCGCAGTTCGGCGACGCTGTGTTCGACGGCGGTCAGATGCGCGACCGGCAGCAGGGTCGTTTCCTCGGCCAGCGCGCCGGTGATACGCACGGTGCGATCGCGAGTCGTACCGCCGGCACCGTAGGTCATCGAGACGAAGGCCGGATGCATGCGCTCGAAGGTGCGCACAGCACGCCACAGCTGCGCCTCGCCCGCGGCATCACGCGGCGGATTGAACTCCACTGAGAAGGGCACCGACCCCCCGGCATGGGTCCGAAGACTCTGAACGACCGAGGGCGTTTCAGAGACGATCGGTGGCGCCGGGGACGGCCGGCCAGGGGTCGAACTTCCCCGTACGTTATCGAAAGTCACCGGTTCAGTGTAGTAGTGACCGGCCACCGGCCCGTCAGGCCGTCACGCCTGTACGCGTATTCTGCGACGAGACGACATATTCGCTATGGCCGGGCGACCCACGCGACCGTCGCCGTCCGGCACCGATGTACCCATAGCGCCCACCAACCACCGCGTACACCAGCACCCGCACGACCTTGGAGGCTCCCCTGTCCGCCGGACCCGGTATCCAGACGCCCCAGGACACTCCGCCCGCGAACCACCCGCCGGCGCCGGGCACCCCCTTCGTGGCGGCGGTCGAGGACGCGCTCAAAGCCTTCTTCCTGAGCCGTCGCCCCACCGTCGAACCGCTGGGTCCGACTTTCATCCAGGCGGCCGACGCGCTCGAACTGTTCGTGCTGCGGGGCGGCAAACGCACCCGCCCCGCCTTCGCGTGGACCGGCTGGCTCGGCGCAGGCGGCGACCCCACGGGCCCGGACGCGGCCGCGGTCCTGAACGCCTGTGCCGCACTGGAATTGGTGCAGGCCTGCGCATTGGTCCACGACGACATCATCGACTCCTCGCGTACCCGCCGTCGCTTCCCGACCGTGCACGTCGACTTCGAACAGCGCCACCGCGACCACGGCTGGGCCGGTGATGCCGAACACTTCGGCACCTCGGTCGCCATCCTGATCGGCGATCTGGCGCTGGCCTGGGCCGATGACCTGGTGCACAGCGCCGGACTCGACGCCGCCGCGCTCGGCCGCTTCGCGCCGGTCTGGGCGCTCATGCGCACCGAGGTACTCGGCGGGCAACTGCTCGATATCCACGGCGAATCGGCGGGCGACGAATCCGTCGCGGCCGCGCTGCGCATCAACCGCTACAAGACGGCGGCCTACACCGTCGAGCGCCCGCTACACCTCGGTGCGGCACTCGCCGACGCCGATCCAGACCTGATCGAGGCCTACCGGACCTTCGGCACCGATATCGGTATCGCCTTCCAGCTACGCGACGATCTGCTCGGCGTCTTCGGCGATCCCGCGGTCACCGGAAAGCCCTCCGGCGACGACCTACGCGAGGGCAAACGCACCGTCCTGGTCGCCGAGGCGCTGCAGCGCGCCGATGCCGGCGACCCGGCCGCGGCCACCTTGCTGCGCACCAGCATCGGCACCGACCTGACGGCGGACCAGGTCGAGCGGCTGCGCACGGTGATCACCGCACTCGGCGCGGTCGACGAGGTGGAGCGCCGGATCACCGAACTAACCGAGCAGGGCCTGACCGCACTGGCATCGAGTACCGCCACGCCCGACGCCAAGGAGCGCTTGCGCGCCATGGCCGTGGCCGCGACGAGTCGCACGCACTAGCCGCGACCGAGCGAGGAGATCCACATGAAATCCGTGGCGGGACCGACCGATCGCGTCGTGGTGGTGGGCGCCGGGCTATCCGGCCTCGCCGCGGCCCTGCATCTGACCGGGGCCGGTCGCACGGTCACGCTGCTGGAACGTGCCGATCATCCCGGCGGCCGAGTCGGGCTGTACCGCGGCCCCGACTACGAAATCGACTCCGGCGCAACAGTACTCACCTTGCCGGAGCTGATCGCCGATGCGCTCGCCGCCGTCGGGAGCACCCCCGAAACCTGCACTCCGCCACTGCGCATCCACCAGCTCGCCCCGAGCTATCACGCCCGCTTCGCCGATGACTCGAGCATGCGCGTCTACGCCGATCCCGAGGCCATGGCCATGGAGGTGGCCCGGGTTTGCGGTGACGACGAGGCCCTGCGCTACCGACGGCTGCGTGCCTGGCTGGCCGCGGTCTACCAGGCCGAGTTCACCGAGTTCATGGATACGAACTTCGATTCGCCGCTCGATTTGGTCCGTCACCCGGCCAAGCGCCGCGCCCTCGCCACCCTGGTACGACTCGGCGGATTAGGCAGGCTCGGCCCGCGTGTCTCCCGCTTCCTACGCGATCCCCGCCCGGCCCGACTGTTCACCTTCCAGGCGCTCTACGCGGGCGTGGCCCCGGCGCAGGCAATGGCCGTATACGGTGCGATCCCACACATGGACACTTCGCTCGGCGTCTACTTTCCCGAGGGCGGCATGCGCGCCATCACCGCCGCACTCGCGGACGCCTTCACCGCGGCGGGCGGCGCACTCGAGCTGAACACCGAGGCCACCGGGATCGAGTACACGGGCGGGCGGGCCAGGCAGGTCCGCACCGCGGACGGCCGCACCTTCGACTGCGACGCCGTGGTTCTCACGGCCGACCTCGGCGCGCTCGAACGCTTCGGCGTGCGTCGCCGCCGTCGATTGCGCGCCGCACCGTCCGCCGTCGTCGCACATGGCACCATCCCCGCCACGATCGCCGAAACCTGGCCGATCCAGGCCCACCACACCATCGATTTCGGCGACGCCTGGGATCGCACCTTCGACGAGATCGCCGCCCGCCCCGGCCGCGGCCGCCTGATGAGCGACCCATCCTTGCTGCTCACCCGGCCCGCACTGACCGATCCGACGCTCTATATCGACCGCGCCGACGGCAGATACGAGCCGTTCTCGCTACTCGCCCCCTGCCCCAACCTCGAGGCCGCACCGTTGGACTGGGACCGACTCGGCCCCAATTACCTGCGTGAACTCCTGCAGGTGTTGGCGGAACGCGGATATCACGGCATCGAACACTTCGCCGTCGACCACCTCGACACACCCGGCACCTGGCGTGATCAAGGCATGTTGGCCGGAACACCCTTCTCGGCAGCGCATCTGTTCCGGCAGACCGGACCATTTCGTACACGCAATTTTTCCGGCGGCAGCGACAACGTGGTTATCGCCGGTTGTGGCACCACTCCGGGTGTCGGCGTGCCGACCACTCTGCTGTCCGGAAAACTGGCGGCAAACCGAATTATCGGGGCCGCGCTACCCGCTCGGGATGAATCCCCACGCACCAGCGGGATAGTGTTCCCGGCGAGCCGATAAACTATCGCGCGACCTATTCGCCTGCGGTTGCGACCGCCGACTACTCCGGGGGACCGACACCATATGCATCCCCCTGAGACGACGGCTCCCACGCCCACCGGCAACTCGATCACCGCGACCGAAGACCAGGCGCGTCCATCGAGCGCCCCGGTGCGCGGGCAGACCCCCGCCGTCGCAGAACACGGATTCCGAGCCTGGGCGCGGACGACCGCCGACTTCGCCCGCAGCCCCGAAGGACATTCGGCGCTGCTCGGTTTCTTCGGCGCGCTGATGATCACCTTCGGTGGATTCGGCGCGGGCAGCGTCCGCAAACGCGATCCGCTGCTCGAGGCGATGCATCTGTCCTGGCTGCGATTCGGGCACGGCTATGTGCTGTCCACCATGGTCATCTGGGTCGGGGTGCTGTTGATGATCACCGCGTGGGTGCGCTTGGGCCGCACCACGATCGGCTTCGGCGATCGACCCGACGCCGGGGTCACGCTGAACGAATTGCGCGTGATCGTCGGCATCTGGATCTTCCCGCTGCTGTTCGCGGTGCCGATGTTCAGCCGCGACGCGTATTCGTATCTGGCCCAGGGCGCGCTGCTTCGCGACGGTTTCGATCCCTATGTCTCTGCGCCGGTCGCCAATCCCGGTGTACTGCTGGACAATGTGAGCCCGGTCTGGACCACCACCACCGCGCCCTACGGTCCGATCTTCCTGCTACTCGGCAACGCCATCACGGCGATCACCGGCGATAACGTGGTCGCGGGCACCATCGCGCTGCGGCTGGTCATGCTGCCCGGCCTGGCACTGATGATGTGGGCGGTGCCGTATCTGACCAAACACCTCGGCGGTAAGCCGACCGTCGCACTGTGGCTGGCCGTGCTCAACCCGCTGGTGCTGATCCATCTCATCGGCGGCGTGCACAACGAAATGCTCATGGTCGGGCTCATGTGCGCCGGTATCGCACTGGTGCTGGAGCGCCATCATGCCGCGGGCATCGTGGTCGTCGCGATCGGTGTCGCCATCAAGGCCACCGCCGGTATCGCACTGCCATTCCTCGTGTGGATCTGGATGCTGCACGAGCGCGAACGCCGAGCGATACAGCGCGCCGCACAATCACCGGGTGCGACCCAGAGCGTCGAGAGCGAGGCCGAACCGGCACGACCGAGTGCGGAAGTGCCGCATCCGGCGCTGATGTTCGCCAAGATCGCCGGACTCGGTCTGAGCGTCTTCGCGCTGGTCTTCGTGGCCGCCTCGGCCATCGCCGGGGTCGGCATCGGCTGGCTGACCGCGCTGTCGGGCTCGAAGAAGATCATCAACTGGCTCTCGCTGCCCACGATCATGGCGCATATGGTCCGCTGGGTGACACCGTTCCCGATGGATCCGGTGCTCGCGGTGACCCGCGCACTGTGTGCGCTGGCACTGATCGCCGTGCTGGCGTGGACCTGGTGGCGGTTCCGGCACAGCGAGCGCGAGGCGGTCTTCGGCATCCTCATCGCCTTCGTCGCCATCGTCATCCTCTCACCCGCCGCGCTGCCCTGGTACTACTCCTGGCCGCTGGCACTGGCCGCCGGATTCGCGCTGTCCACCACCACGCTGATGGTGCTGGTCGGGCTGTGCACCTGGTTGATGCTGGTATTCCAGCCGGACGGCTCCATCGGGCTCTACAGCTTCACCCATGTCGCCGCCGCGACCTTCGCGGCTGTGGTCGCGGCCCTATCGCTTCGGACGGTCGACCCATTGCGATTGCGCGCCACCCCGCCACAGAGCAATCCGGTCGCCGTCACCCGGTCATGACCAAGGACGCGCCGACCGACCGCGGCTCGGAACTGGCCGCGGCCTACCGCGTCTGCCGTGCGATCGCTGCCACACACGGCCGTACCTACTTCCTCGCCACCCGACTGCTGTCCGCGCGACGGAGACCCGCGGTGCACGCGCTGTATGCCTTCGCGCGCATGGTGGACGACATCGTCGATCACCCGACGTACGACGCCGAGCGCGGCCCCGCGGGCGAACTCGATCTGGTCGAGAAACAACTGTGCGTCGCCTTGGAGCAGGCCAGGCCGCCCGTCGACCGGCGCACCCAGGTGCTCGCCGCGCTGGCCGACACCATCCAGCGCTACGACATTGCGCCCCAGCACTTCTGGACCTTCCTGGATTCCATGCGCATGGATGTGCCGGGAACCGCGCACTTCCGCGCCCACTACGCCACCATGACCGAACTGCGCGAGTACATGCGCGGATCCGCGGCCGCGATAGGTCTGCAACTGCTACCGGTACTCGGCACGGTCGTCCCGGTGGCCGAGGCCGAACTCGCCGCCGCCGCACTCGGTGAGGCCTTTCAGCTCACCAACTTCCTGCGTGATATCGCCGAGGATCTCGACCGCGGCCGGATCTATCTGCCCACCGATGAACTCGCGGTCTTCGGTGTCGATGCGGACCTGCTGGCCCATTGCCGCCGGATCGGGCACACCGAACGGCGGGTGCGTCGCGCATTGGCCCACCTGATCGCGATCAATCGCGACCTCTACCGTTTCGCGAACCCGGGCATCGATCTACTCGACCCCCCAGTTCGCCCCGCCATTCGCACCGCGAGCACGCTCTACTCCGGCATCCTCGACGAAATCGAACACTTCGACTATGCGGTGTTCGCGCGCCGCGCCGTGGTCCCCCGCCACCGACGCCTGCGTGTCGCGGCGGTGGAATTCGCCACCGCCGCATTGCGCGGATAATAACTCAGAAGGGCTCGGCCGCCGCGCGGCGCAGCACCTCGCGCGCGAGCGGACCGCGTAATGCGTCGACGGGCTTACCGGGCAGACTGTCGTCGTCGGTGAAGATCCACTCCAGGATCTCCTCATCGGTGTACTTGGCGTCTTTCATGACGGTGATCAAGCCCGGCAGCGACTTCACAATGGCGCCGGTATCGTCGAAGAATCGCTCGGGCACGCCGGCGACGCCATCGCGGCGCACAGCGAGCAACTGATGGTCGCGCAGCATCTGATGCACCCGGGTCACCACGAGCCCGAGCTTGTCGGCCACCTCGGGCAGCGGGATCACCGCCTCCGACCGGGGAAGAACATCATCACTGCAAGGAAATGCACTCACCCGGATAACGGTAGACGGTCCCGCGCCGCACGGCTCGAGACACCCTGGACCGTTTCCACACGATTCGACCTGGTGATAGCAAGTTCGTGGCCACCAACCATCGATTGCGCCACCCATAGCAACCACCACGGAGCGAGCCTCACGAGCGAGGAGTTCGCGGCCCGTCTCGCGTCCGAGCCGTCGAAGCGCATGCGACGAAGTCGCGAGTCTCGACAGCTCGGACGCGACACACCAGGAGGCCGCGAACCCGCCGCGCCCGCGCGGCCAAAAACACCGCTTTTCGACACGGCTACGATCGTGGGCGGGCCGCATGGAGCGGTCGTTCGCTTGTCGCATCGGAGCGAGGGGTGAGAGCTTTGTGAAGGCCGGAGGACATCATTTGATCGGGCAAATCCTGGAGGGGCGCTATCGGATCGACGCGCCGATCGCGCGGGGCGGGATGTCGATGGTCTTCCGAGGTGTGGATACCCGGCTGGACCGTCCGGTGGCCATCAAGGTGATGGACCCGAAGTTCGCCGCCGATCCCCAGTTCCTGTCCCGGTTCGAATTCGAGGCGCGCGCGGTCGCCAAGCTCAAACATCCGTCCCTGGTCGCGGTCTACGACCAGGGCGTCGACGGCGAACATCCATTCCTGATCATGGAGTTGGTCGAGGGCGGCACGCTGCGCGAACTTCTGCGCGAACGCGGTCCGATGCCGCCGCACGCGGTCCGCGCGGTCGCCGAACCGGCACTGGCCGCGATCGGCGTCGCGCATTCGGCGGGCCTGATCCATCGCGATATCAAACCCGAGAATGTGCTGATCTCCGACTCCGGTGAGGTCAAGATCGCCGATTTCGGTCTGGTGCGGGCGGTCGCGGCCGCGAACACCACCTCGGCGAGCGTCATTCTAGGAACCGCCGCATACCTGTCCCCCGAACAAGTGACCGCGGGCACCGCCGACTCCCGCAGCGACGTCTACTCCTTCGGTATCCTGATCTTCGAGCTGCTCACCGGCCAGGTCCCGTTCACCGGTGACACTTCGCTATCGGTGGCATATCAGCGCATCGAGAACGATGTGCCCAGCCCGAGCGAATTCATCGCGGGGATCCCGCCGGAGTTCGACGATCTTATCGCGCGAGCCACCAATCGCGAACCCGCGCATCGCTTCGCCGATGCCAACGAGATGGCGGCCGAACTGCATTCGATCGCGGTCGCGCTGAATCTGCCGCCGTATCGGGTGCCCACACCGCGGGAATCGGCCGAACACCTCAGCGCCAGCTACCAGGCGGCCGCACCGAACCCGCAGCAGGCCAGGGCGGCGGCACCGCCTCCACCGTCGGCACAGCACACCAAGGTCGTCACCACGGCGCGCCCGCGGGTGCCCGACTACGGTCCGCCCGATAACTACGGACCGCCGGACATCTACGGACCGCACGCTCATCACTACGCACCATCACATTCGCCGCAGCCTTCCCCTTTCGAGGACGACCGGACCAAATCGCGGCGCACGGTCCTGCTTTGGGTCGCCATCGTAGCGATCCTGACCCTGCTCGTCGGGATAGGCGGCTGGTGGTTGGGCGTCGGGCGCTACTCGGCGGTCCCTTCGGTCGCCGGGAAAGACCAGGCCAGCGCGATTTCGGCGCTGTCGAGTGCCGGGTTCGACACCGAGATCAGACAGAAGACCTCCGACACCATCCCGGTCGGTGGGGTGGTCGGCACCGATCCCTCGGCCGGATCCAAGGTCACCAAGGGCTCGACGGTGGCCGTGCTGGTCTCCAGCGGCAAACCCCGGGTGCCGGATGTCACAGCGGGCGACGACATCTCGAAGGTAAACCAGCTCATCCGCGATGCCGGACTGCAACCGGTGGACGCGGGCGAAACCGGCAGCACCGCACCCAAGGGCAGCTTCGCGAAGGTGGATCCGGCTCCCGGCACCGTCCTGCCGCTGGCCGCGCAGGTCAAGGTGTACCGCAGCAAGGGATCTCAGCCCGTGAAGATACCCGATCTGCGCGGTAAGACCACCGATGAAGCGAACAAAGTGCTCACCGCGGCCGGAATTACGGTGCGCGAGACCAGGACTCAGTACGACCGGACGGTCGAGGCGGATAGGGTCATCGCCACCGAACCGGCCGCGGGCACCACGATCCAGTCCGGCGACGGCATCACCTTGATCGTCTCGAATGCCGTGAAGGTGCCCCTGCTGGTCGGCTCGAGCGTCGCGGACGCCCGCTCCAAGCTGCAAGCGCTCGGCCTGGTGGTGGCGGTGCGTCAGCTCACCCCGTCCGACAGCTCCGTGGTGATCGGCCAAGTTCCGGGCGTGGGGTCCAATGTCGAGGCGGGCAGTACCGTCTCGCTGACGGCACTACCCTGACGACAAGCAGCGCCGCACAATCGCGGCGCTCCTGTCGGAAGTTCTTGGTCAGCGCAGCATTTCGGCGACCAGGAAGGCGAGTTCCAGCGACTGCTGGGTATTCAACCGCGGGTCACATGCGGTCTCATAGCGACCGGACAGATCCAGATCGGAGATGTCCTGGGCGCCGCCGAGGCATTCGGTGACATCCTCGCCGGTCAGTTCGATGTGCAGACCGCCGGGATGCGTACCCAGTGCGTGGTGCACCTCGAAGAAGCCCTGCACCTCGTCGATGATCCGGTCGAAGTGCCGCGTCTTGTAGCCGGTGGAGGCCTCGTGGGTATTGCCGTGCATGGGATCGCACTGCCAGATGACCTGGTGTCCGGTCGCCTGCACCTTCTCGATGATGGGCGGCAGCACATCACGAACCTTGGTGTTGCCCATGCGCGAGACGATGGTCAACCGGCCGGGCTCATTATTGGGATCGAGCCGCTCGACGTATTCCACGGCCTGATCCGGCGTGGTGGTCGGGCCGATCTTCAGGCCGATCGGATTGGCCAGCAGTTCCGCGAAAGCGATATGCGCGCCGTCGAGCTGACGGGTGCGCTCGCCGATCCACAGGAAGTGCGCGGATAGGTCGTAGAGCACCGGCTCGCCCGCCGCGTTCTCGCCGAGGCGCAGCATGGCGCGCTCGTAGTCCAGCACCAACGCCTCGTGGCTGGCGTAGATGCGGGCCGACTGCAGGCTCGGATCATTCACCCGACAAGCGGTCATGAAGGCCAAACCGCGGTCGATCTCCTCGGCCAACGCCTCGTAGCGCGCACCGGCGGGCGACTTGGCGACGAAGTCCCGATTCCAATCGTGGACCCGATGCAGATCCGCCATGCCCGCGCTGGTCAGGGCGCGTACCAGATTCATGGCCGCGCTGGCGTTGGCGTAGGCGCGCACTAGTCGCGAAGGGTCGTGCGCACGCATCTTCGCATCGGCGACCAGGGAGTTCACCATGTCACCGCGGTAGGACTTGAGGCCGAGGGCATCGGTGTCCGCGGAGCGCGGCTTGGCGTACTGGCCTGCGATGCGCGCGACCTTGACCACCGGCAGGCTGGCGCCGTAGGTCAGCACGACGGCCATCTGCAGCAGGGTGCGGATATTGCCCCGGATATGCGGTTCGGTGTTGTCGGCGAAGGTCTCCGCGCAATCACCGCCCTGCATCAGGAAGGCCTCGCCGCGCGCGACCTCCGCGAGCTGCCCGCGCAGTTCCTCCACCTCGGCGGGCACGCAGATCGGCGGCACGCTCTCCAGCACCGTGCGCATCATTGCCGCCTGCTCCGGATCCCACGCCGGCTGCTGCAGCGCGGGACGCGCGAGCGCGTCGTCCAGCCGCCTACGCAGCTCCGCGGGCAGCGGCGGCAGCTCCGGCAGGCGATCGATGGGTACGTCGACGGTCCAGTTCACCCGTTCAGAATACGGACCCTCCCAACCGCGCAGGTACCCGGTATCAGGGGTGGATTCTGCCC
The DNA here is from genome assembly GCF_054065835.1 of Nocardia citri. NCBI lineage: Bacteria > Bacillati > Actinomycetota > Actinomycetes > Mycobacteriales > Nocardiaceae > Nocardia > Nocardia citri. The sequence continues at coordinate 13,059 of NZ_JBSUQM010000017.1, read as the reverse complement.
ACCTAGGGTGAATAGCCGGGCACTATCGCCGCACCGTACCGATCTTTTGGAGGAGAGTCCGATCTCGCTTCGATATTTTTATGACTGCGAATTCATCGAGGACGGGTCGACGATCGACCTCGTTTCGATCGGTGTGGTCTGTGAAGACGGCCGCGAATACTACGCGGTCTCAACCGAATTCGACGCCGAGCGAGCCGGCCCCTGGGTGCGCCGCCATGTACTCCCACAGCTCCCGTCGCCGTCCTCGCCGCTCTGGCGCAGCCGCGAACAGATCCGCAAAGATCTCTACGAATTCCTCGTCCCGCGCCCCAGCGTCACCCCCGAACTGTGGGCCTGGGTCGCCGCCTACGACCACGTCGCCCTGTGCCAACTCTGGGGCTCCATGATCGACCTGCCCAACGCCCTCCCCCGCTACACCAATGAACTGCGTCAGCACTGGGAGGCCCATGGCCGTCCCGAACTCCCCTCGGTCCCCCCGGACGCCCACGACGCCCTCGCCGACGCCCGGCACAATCTGGCCAAATTCGAGGCCATCGAGGCGGCACGCCGCCGGGTTTCCCGTTGACAGCGAGAGGCCCCGAGTCGAATTCGACTCGGGGCCTTCTGCTTTCGAGCTAGGTGCTCAGTGGCCGGACTTGCCGGTTGCCCGCTCCTGGACCCGCTGCAGCACGGCGAGCTGCTTGTGTTCCTCCGCGTGCTCGGTCTCGAAGGCTTGCTCGATCTCGTGCGCGGGGTCGGCGCGCAGGAAGCTACCGGTGCCCGGCTGACCGGCCAAGCCCAGCTTGTTCATCTTCTTGGGCACCGTCGCGCCCTGGTACTCCAGCGGGATCGGGTGGCCGTGCTCGTCGACCGGGCCCAGCGGCTGGTGCATCTCGATGTACTCACCGTGCGGCAAGCGCTTGATCACACCGGTCTCGATGCCGTGCTCGAGCACCGCGCGGTCGCTGCGCTGCAGACCGATGCAGAACCGGTAAGCCAGGAAATACGCCACCGGCGGCGCCACCAGCACGAGAATACGGCCCGCCCAGGTGGTCGCGTTCAGCGAGATGTTGAACTTCAACGCCAGGATGTCGTTGTTGCACGACAACGTAAGCACCACATAGAACGCGATCGCCATCGCGCCGATAGCGGTACGCACCGGCACATCGCGGGGACGTTGCAGCAGATTGTGGTGCACCTTGTCGCCGGTGAGGCGCTGCTCGATCCACGGGTAGGCGATCAGCACCGTGAAGACCAGCCCCATTACCAGCAGAACCCAGAACGGTGCCGGAACCGTGTAGCGACCCAGGTACAGCTCCCACGGCGGTAAGAGCCGCAGGAATCCGTCGGTCCACATCATGTAGAAGTCGGGCTGCGAACCCGCCGAGACTTGAGCTGGGTTGTACGGACCCAGGTTCCAGATCGGGTTGATCTGCAGCACACCCGCCAGGATCGCCACGATACCGAGGGTGAAGGCGAAGAACGCACCCTGATCCGAGGCGAACACCGGCACAATGCGCGCACCGACGACATTGCTCTCGGTGCGACCCGGACCAGGGAACTGCGTGTGCTTCTGGTACCAGACCAACGCGACGTGCGCGGCGATCAACGCCAGCATGATGCCGGGGAACAGCAGCACGTGCGCGATGAACAGACGCGGAATGATGATCTCGCCGGGGAAGTCACCACCGAACATCAACCAATGCACCCAGGTGCCGATGATCGGGATACCCATCACAAGGCCGCCGAACGCGGCCCGCAGACCGGTACCCGAGAGCAGATCGTCAGGCAACGAGTAACCGAAGAAGCCCTCGAACATCGCCATGATCAGCAACAGGCAGCCGATGACCCAGTTCGCCTCACGCGGCTTACGGAACGCACCGGTGAAAAAGATCCGGAACAGGTGCACGATGATCGAGGCCGCGAAAAGCAACGCCGCCCAATGATGCACCTGGCGCACGAACAGACCACCGCGCACCTCGAAGGTGATATTCAACGCCGTCTCGTAGGCCCGCGACATGGTCACACCACGCAGCGGCTGGTAGGCGCCGTTGTACACGACCTCGCTCATCGACGGATCGAAGAACAGGGTCAAATACACACCCGACAGCAGCAGGATGATGAAGCTGTAGAGCGCGATCTCACCGAGCAGGAACGACCAGTGGGTCGGAAAGACCTTATTGATCGACCGCTTCAGGAACGCCGCGGCACGGTACCGCTCGTCCGCTGCGTTGGCTTGGGCTGCAACCCGACTCATGAACGACGCTCCCAGTAGGCCGGTCCGAGCGGCTCGATGAAATCGCCTGCGGCGACCAGGTAGCCCTCGGAGTTGACGGTGATCGGCAGCTGCGGCAGTGCGCGAGCGGCGGGACCGAAGACCGGCTTACCCCATTCGGTCGCCAAGAACTGCGACTGGTGGCAGGGGCACAGAATCCTGTTGGTCTGCTGCTCGAACAGTGACGTCGGACAACCGAGGTGGGTGCAGATCTTCGAATAGGCGAAGTAGTCGCCGTAGTTGAAGCTTTCCTGCCCCTTACGCTTGACGGCCTTCTGCGCGTCTTCGGTGCGCAGCCGGATCAGCATGACGGCATTGCGGATACCGCGCAGGGACTGCAGCGTCGCGTGCTCGTCACCGCGCCACTTCTCCTTCCACGGGAACACCGTCTCCATGGCGCCCGCGTCCAGATCCTCGGGACGCACCAGCAACACGTCCTCGGGGCGACCGGTGTCACGACGGATGTAAATCGTCTCGCCCGGGAAGTCGGGGGTCCAGCCCGAGACCCACAGCGGCGACTTGTCGCCCTTGGCCCACGGGTTCTTGACCATGCCGCCGACGAAGACCAGCAGCGCGCCGATACCGAGCACACCGACACCGGCGCCCGCGGTCCGGGTGATCATCTTCCGGCGACCAAGCGTGGAGGTGTCGAGCGCATCCTGCAGCTCGGCGACCAGGGTGCGACGCTCGACCTCGGGCGAGGCTCCGTCGTGGCGGACCTGAATCGACAGCTCGGCCGGGATGAACTTCTTGCGGATCAGCACGACCGCGATACCGATGACCAGCACCGCGATACCGAAGCTGAGGCCGACCAGCGGGGTGAACAGAGAGTAGGCGGTGTGACCTTCCTCGTCCTTGCCCTTGAACTCCCAAGGCCAGAACAGGAAGACCCCGACCAAGACCGCGGCCGCGATGCCGGAGACCGCGAACCAGAACGAAACCTGGCGCTCGGCGCGCTTCTCGGCACGGGTGCCCGGCACCGGGAACCGTTCGCGCCGGTAGGCGACGTCGACGCCGTCGCGCTCGGTACCGAGCTTGACCAGCTCGTCGCGCGACATCGCGTCGAGTTCTTCCTCGGTGGGCTCAGCCGGTGTGGAATTCACCTGCTCGTTCGACGGCTCCGTGCCGTCGTGGCCCTCATCCGGCCGACCCATGTCAGTTGGCTCCTTGCTATCGCTCATGCCTGCGCCTCGCTAGCGCTCGGCTCCGTCATGACCGATAAATCGGCTGTGTTTGTTGTTCGCTCGCTACGCTCACTCATGCCTGCGCCTCGCTAGCGCTCGGCTCCGTCATGACCGATAAATCGGCTGTGTTCGTTGTTCGCTCGCTACGCTCACTCATGCCTGCGCCTCGCTAGCGCTCGGCTCCGTCATGACCGATAAATCGGCTGTGTTCGTTGTTCGCTCGCTACGCTCACTCATGATCGAGATCCGATCCACATCGCGGAACCCACGAGCACTGTGATACCGACCACCCACATGGCCAGACCCTCGGTCGCGGGACCGAATCCGCCGAGGTCCCAGCCGCCGGGGCTCTTCTCCTCGGTGGCGTTCTTGACGTAGGCGACGATGTCGCGCTTCTCTTCCGGACTCAGCTGCCGGTCGGAGAACTTCGGCATGTTCTGCGGACCGGTGAGCATCGCATCGTAGATCTGCTGCTCGCTCGCGGGCTCCAGCGGCGGTGCGAACTTACCGGAGGACAGCGCGCCACCGCGGCCAGTGAAGTTGTGGCAAGAGGCGCAGTTCATCCGGAACAGTTCCGAACCGCGGGCGACATCCGGACCGCGCAGCGATTCCTGGGCGATTTCGCCGTTGGCGTCGCGAACCACGCTCGGGCCACCGCCGTTCGATGCGACGTACGCGCTGAGCGCGTCGATCTGGTGCGCGTCGAACTTCGGTGGCTTGCGCTCGGCCTGGGCCTCATTGCGCGCCATCGGCATGCGACCGGAGGAGACCTGGAAGTAGACGGCCGCCTCGCCGACGCCGATCAGGCTCGGACCGCGGTCGGGCACGCCCTGCAGGTTGGCGCCGTGACAGGTGATGCAGGAGGTCTCGTAGAGCTGCTTGCCGTCGCGGATCAGCGCGGACTGGTCCTCGCGCGCGGTCGCGACCTGCGGGTCCGGCGTGATCGCGGTGGCGAGGAATCCGGCTCCGACGAGGCCCACCAGCAGCGCGAGCCCACCCGCGATGCGACGCCGCATGCGGCGCTGCTTGCGCGTCTTGCTGGCCGCGACATCTTGGCCGATCGCCGCGCTGGGGCTGGCGGGCTCTGGCGCTGACGGGGGAGATGAACTCATCTGTGTCCCTTTGGAGTAGACGGAACCGACTTGTGCAAAAGGTTTGGCGTTACTGGCCCGGCTCAGCGGACGAAGTAGATCGTGGCGAACAGCCCGATCCAGACGATGTCGACGAAGTGCCAGTAGTACGAGACGACGATCGCAGCGGTGGCCTGTGCCGGGGTGAACTTACTGAGCTTGGTGCGGACCAGCAGGAATACGAAGGCGATCAGACCGCCGATGACGTGCAGACCGTGGAAACCGGTGGTGATGTAGAACACCGAACCGTAGGCACTGCTCGAGATCGAGGTGCCTTCCTTGACCAGGTTGGTGTACTCGTAGCCCTGACCGGCCACGAACATCGCGCCCATGATCAGGGTGACGACGTACCAGCGGCGCAAGCCGAACACATCGCCCTTCTCCGCCGCGAACACACCCATCTGGCAGGTGAACGAGGAGGCGACCAGCACGGTGGTGACCGGCACGGCAAGCTTCAGGTTCAGCTCGGTCGGTTCCGGCGGCCAGTTGCCGTGGGCCTGGGCGCGCGCGACGAAGTACATCGCAAAGAGCCCGGCAAAGAACATCAGCTCGCTGGAGAGCCAGATGATGGTACCGACGCTCACCATGTTGGGCCGGTTCAGCGAATGCACGCGCTGAGTAATGGCCGATCCTGGGGTCCCTACTGCGGTCGTCACGGGGGTAAGTATGACTCGTCGTAGTACGACGCAAGTACTCGGGTGCGAAACTCGGCCTCTCGCGTCGGAAAACGCACGGACGAACAGTGTTTGACAGCCGCGCCTTCGGCGCGGCGTGTCGGCGGCCGCGAGACCGGCCGCCGACGGTCGCTCGTAAGGCTCGCTCCGTTGTGATGATGTAGGGGTGTGAATCTCGCGCGACCACAGGATTCGACTACCGGATTACAGCCTCCGATGGTGACAGGCGCGGATAAGGAAAAGCTGAGATCAGGAGGCGGATGTGACGCGGTGGTGGCAACGGCTGTTCGGCGGGGACGAACCCGAACCGCTGGATCCGACCCGTTCCGACCTGGTAGTCGTCGTGGAGTGCTTCGAAGACTCCGAAGCGTGTTCGACAACACTCACGCGCGCCTCGGCTCTCAAACCCGACGAGCCCGCACTGCTGCGCCATCACTTGCGTATTCCTCCTGATCGGATCGATGAGGTGTGTGCGATAGCGGCCCAGGATGGCTACGCCGCGGCGCCACGCACCTCGGGGCCACACGAGCTGGAAGCGCTGATCCTGCATCGCGTGCAACTGCTCGACGCACTGCACTGTTCGCAGGAACGGGCCAGGATGGCCGGTCTCGCGCAACGCCACGACGGCGTCGCGGACGGCTGGGATGCCCTGCAACCGGGTTCCGCGACCGCGCAGCGGTCATAACATCTCGACCACTACGCTCTTTCGCGACAGACTGGTGCGCGAACCAGTGGTGACAGGAGAAGTGGACATGCGCAGCTGGCCCCAAATACTCGGGACCCTTGCCGATGGTGGCGATCTGGCGGCGGAGGACACGACCTGGGTAATCGACGAGATCTTCACCGACAATGCGACGCAGGCGCAGATCGCCGCCTTCGGTGTGGCGATGAAGATCAAGGGCCCGACTCCCACGGAGCTGTCCGGTATGGCCGCGGGCATGCTCGGCCACGCCCGCCTGGTCCACATCGACGGCGATGCGGTGGACATTGTCGGGACCGGTGGTGACCGGTCCGGTTCGGTGAATATCTCCACGATGTCCTCGATCGTGGTGGCCTCGGCCGGAGTTCCCGTGGTCAAGCACGGCAACCGCGCGGCCTCCTCGAAGAGCGGCGGCGCCGATGTGCTGGAGGCATTGGGCGTGAAGCTGGCCCTCGGTCCCAAGGCCGTCGCGCGCTGCGTGCGCGAGGTCGGCATCGGCTTCTGCTTCGCCGGGCTGTTCCACCCCGCGTTGCGCTTCGCCGGTCCGGCCCGCAAAGAAATCGGCATACCCACCGTTTTCAACGTCCTCGGTCCGCTCACCAACCCCGCGCAACCGCGCGCCGGGCTGGTCGGCTGCGCGTTCCCCGAACTGCTGCCGGTGATCGCCGGGGTCTTCGCCGAGCGCGGCGCGAGCGCGATCGTGGTGCGCGGCAATGACGGTCTGGATGAGATCACCACCTCCGACACCACCGCCGCCTGGGTGGTGTCGGGCGGACAGTTGCGGGAAACCACCATCGATCCGACCCGCATCGGCATCGCGCGCGTCGATCTGAATGCCTTGCGCGGCGGCGACGCGGAGATCAACGCGGGTGTCGCGCGCAGCGTATTCGCGGGGACCGCGGGCCCAGTGCGCGATGCGGTACTGCTCAACTCGGCCGCCGCCATCGTCGCCTACGACTTGTCCCGAGGGGTCGGTGATCCGAATGTCGATGTCCACGACGCCATCGCCGCAGGCATTGATCGGGCCGCCGAAGCCATCGACACCGGCAAATCCGCCGCCCTGCTCGAGCGTTGGGCCAAACTCACCAACACCCTGGGCGACAACTGAGGCCGACAGCGCGAACTATGCGCTATGCGCCGTATTCAGCAGACCTCTTGTGGCGGTGGAGGTTACAGTGACGACCGCAATCCGGCACGACCCCCTTTCGCGTCGGGCACACGCTGCCCGGCTCGATCGCTGGAGCACATGATGAAGCGGGGCGTTTACGCGGCACTCGGTCCGTCGGTGATCGCCGGCGGACCCGTCGCACACGCGGCACCGGGCAGTCTGGTCGTCAACGGCACCGCCTACCGCGAACCGTCCGGCTGCGTGCAGATCGATGTCGGCGCCGCCCCCTTGGCCATCGAGAACCACACCGACGCCATCGTTACCGTCTTCTATACCGTCGGGTGCGGGGGCCAAGCCGGCGCCGCACTCCCCTCCGGCGGCTCCCGTCCCCTCGCCGGCTCCGCCATCCGCATTTCCTGAGTACGGCTCACTCCCCGAGGGAGAACCCGGCTTCGACGTCGGCACGGGAATAGGACTTGAAGGCGATGTGGGTGGTAGTGCGAGCGACGCCAGGGGTCTTATCGATCCGGCCGGTCACTACCTCGGCGATCTCCTCGTGGTCGCGCACCCGCACGATCGCGATCAGGTCGACATCGCCCGCGCAGGAGTAGACCTCGGTGACGCCCTGGGTGTCGGCGACCGCCTGTGCAGTCTCCGGAATGCGGGTGTTCTCGGCCTGGATCATCACGATTGCGGTAATCATGGTGTCAGCCTAGGCGGTCACCGCGTTTGCGTACCGAGAGTTCGGCGCCCTGCTCGGTGTCGGGCCGGGCGGCCGCATCGGCGAGATCGGCCCACCTGGCCCAGCGTCCGGCACCGCGGATCGGTTCGCCGTATCCCTCACTCGTGCGCACGATCCGCACTCCCGGTCGTCCCAACCATCGCGTCACCAGCCCCACCTCCTCCGGCGACGCACCACGCAACGGCGGCACCGGATCCGGCAATACGGTCTCCGACGCCGCGACGATGCGTTCGATCACCGGCATCGGCGGCACACCGCGCGCCGAGGTGCCGGCCCCCGCCAGCCGCCCATAGCGGATCACCGCGTACTCCCAACCGCCGGCGCCATCCGGATGCGCCACGATCAGTTCGGCGATCCGCGCCACCGCGGCCAGTCGTTGGGTGCGATGCAGTGCCCGCAGCACCGCGACGGTCCGATCGCGCAATCGGGCGGCCGCCTCGAAATGTTCTGCGTGCGAATAGTTTTCGATGCCATCGAGCATGGCCCGCAACGGCGCGTCGGAGTGGCCCGCGAACAGTGCCCGAACAGCCGCGGCGGCGGGTTCGTATTCCTCTCTATATATAGGAGTGCCGCCCGCGGTGGCCGCCGGGCATCCGCCGACCACCGCGGGCGCACAGTCGTGGCGGCCGTCGCGCGGCAGTCGCGTGGCGCAGGTGCGCAGCCCGCTGTGCTCCGCGATGGTCAGCGCGATGTCGTTCGCATCCACCCGAGAAGGGAAGGGCCCCAACGCATCCACGGTCGGCGTGCGCGCGATCGCGAAGCGGGGAAACGGTTCTTCGGTCAGTGTTATCCACCAACCCCGCTTCGGAAATTTCGAGCGCCGGTTGTAGGGCGGGGTATGCGCGACTATCAGTCGCAACTCGCGCACGCCGGCCTCCAGACCGTGCGCGCACACCACATGGTCGACCCGAATGGCAAGGGAGACCATCTCTTTCATCCGGCCGCGGGTCTCGGATCCGGTGAAATAATTGCGCACGCGGCGACGCAGATTCACCGCCGTCCCTATATAGAGGACTTCGTCGGAGGGCCCGCGGAAGAGATAGACACCGGGGCTCGACGGCAGATCGTTGGCGAGAACCCGTTTGGCGCGTTGGCGCGGTGTGACATTCGGCAGATAGTCGAGCAATTCGGTCAGGCTGTGTACGCCCAGATTGCCCACCCGTCCGATGAGGGCGTGCAGCACATCCACGGTCGCCCTGGCATCGTCGAGGGCACGGTGGTTCGGCTGGGTGCTCGCACCGAGCAGCGGCGCGAGCACACCGAGCCGCACCGACGGGGCTTCATCGCGGGCGAGTACACGCCGCGCCAACTTCACGGTGCACACCACCGGCCCGCTCGGCCATGCCGTATCCATGCGGGCCGCCGCGGCACGTAGGAAGGCCATATCGAACCGGGCGTTGTGCGCGACCAGCACGGCGCCCTTGGCGAACTCGAGAAAACCCGGCAGCACCGCCTCGATCCGGGGTGCCTCGTAGACCATCGCGGTGGTGATCCCGGTGATCTGCACGACCGAGGGCGGAACGGGCCGTCCCGGGTTCACCAGGGTCGCGAACTCCCCCAGCACCTCACCACCGCGCACCTTCACGGCGCCGATTTCGGTGATCGCATCGCCGCGAGGGCTGGTGCCCGTGGTCTCCAGGTCGACGACCACGAAGGTCGTGTCGTAGAGCGGCGTCTCCAGCTCGTCGAAGGCCAACTGCAGTGCGGCGGCCTGGCGCGGCGTCGGATCGGGCACGGCGTGCAGCGTAGGGTCTCGGTACGACAGGAACCGTCGCAAAAGCCACCCGGATTTCACCAGAGAAATGTCTGAATTACACGGTGCGGATTTCGCGCTAGTTCCCACAAAATGATCTAGAACACCAAAATATGGCGCACATCACATTGTTTAGCAAATTGCATCAATGTGGCGGACGCACCCGGACGCTCGGAGTCGGGACCTTCGGCGCGCCGTCCGCGACCCGCACAAGAAGACCCATCGGTCCGAATCGCCTAGGCTGCCGAAAGTTGAAACACCCTTACTACCTGGGCAAATTCCGTAAAACCAGCCTTCCGAGGCGCGCCTGAGCCCGCGGCCGCCCCGCTCGACGACGACACCTGAATCTCCGAACAAATGCAGGTTGTTATCGTTTCGTGATTGCTGTGACATAAGTCGCACATATTCCACGAAAAATTTGTTGATCATCGCCATTTCGGATGAGCCGGGCTTTACAAAACACCGTGATGTGTTCGTAACCTTTTCGAGACCTCACGGAGTTCGGCGCACCACCCGACGGTGCATCGACGCGGAGTCCGCCGCACCACCGGGTGCGGCGTCGTGGGGCAGATTGGAAGTACCGCATCATGGCGACCAACACCGTCAAGCGACATGCCAAGCGTGCCGTCGCGGCCGGAGCCGTCGGAGCTGCCACGCTCGGCGTCTTCCTGTTGCCCGCCGCGCCCGCCTCGGCCCAGCCGGTCACCATCCCCGGCGTCGGCACCTTCGACGTGCCGAACGAGATCCAGATCCCGCAGGGTATCCCGGGCATCGAGGTGCCCGGCCCCGCGCCGCTGCCGTTCATGGCCCCCAAGAAGACCGTCGGCGATATCGCGCTCGACGCCGCGATGAGCAAGCTGGGCGCTCCGTACGTCTATGGCGCCGCGGGCCCGAACGCGTTCGACTGCTCAGGCCTGGTCAAGTGGTCTTACCAGCAGGCCGGACTGGAGTTGCCGCGCACCAGCGGTGAGCAGCTGAACTCGGGCACCCCGGTCTCGCTCGACGACCTGCGGCCGGGCGATCTGGTGTCGTTCTACGGCGGCAGCCACTCCGGTCTGTACGCCGGCGACGGCAACGTCGTGCACGCCTCCACCGCCGGCACCCCGGTGAAGCTGGCGTCGATCTCCTCCATGCCGGTCGCCGGCGCGCGCCGCTTCTGAGCGGCTCCGCCCGGCCGTACCGAGCGGCCGGGCGACGGGACGGCTCGAGTGATCATTTTGTGGCCCACTGGACACAGGCCTCCGCCGTTCCGTAACCTAATCGAGACCTTCCCGGGTTGCGGGGTTCGCCCTAGAAGTTCCGCAGCTTACGGAGGCGACAAGATCGCTTCACGAGAGATACGGGGCTTGGCGCGCTGTGACAGCAGATCACCGGAGACAACGCATGAAACGTCTGGTGGGAGGGGCATTAGCGGCCGGAGTCCTGGCCGCCGCGCTCTCCAGTGGCAGTCCAGCCGGAGCCGATCCCGCCACCATGCCGACCACGGCCAGTGAAGCCGTACAGCGAATGATCGACCTGTCTCGCCAATCCGAGCAGCTCAATCAACAGGAACTCGAAGCACAGGCCGACCTCGATACCAAACTCGGCGTGCTGCACGATGCCGATGCCAAACTCGCCGCGGCCACGCAGACCGCCGATGCGGCCCGCGAGGAAGTCCGTAGGTTCCAGCCGATCATCGATCGCACCGTGATCGCCGCCTATCAGGGCGCGCGGAACAACCGGCTCTCGTCCGTCCTGCTCAGTGATTCACCGCAGCATCTGCTCGACCAGATGTCGACCATCGACGTGATCTCGGCCAAGAACTCCGAGCAGCTCAATCTCTACAAGCGGGCCACCGCCACCGCGACCGAGGCGGAAAAGGCCGCGCGTACCGCCGCGGACACCGCCCGCGCCGCCTCCGACAAGGCCGATCAGGTGCGCGCCGATCTAGAGCGCAAACGGGTCGGTCTATCCGGATCCATCGCGCAGGTGGTCGAAGCGTGGGGGCAGTTGTCCACCAAGGACAAATCGGCATTGGCCGGATCGCCCTTCCCGCCCGGTTTCGATACCGACACCCTGCTGCGCGGGCTGGTTCCGGGTAGCGGTACCAGCGCATTGGCCGCCGGACTCACCCGCATCGGCGACCCCTATGTCTGGGGCGCGACCGGACCGCACCAGTTCGACTGCTCCGGCCTGGTGCAGTGGGCGTTCAAACAGGTCGGCAAGGATGTGCCGCGAACCAGTTCGCAGCAAGCCACCTACGGCACCCCGGTGGACAAAAACGATCTGCAACCCGGCGATGTCGTGTTCTTCTACTCCGATATCTCTCATGTCGGTATCTATGCGGGTAATGGATTGATGTTGCACGCCTCTACGTTCGGGGTTCCGGTAGCCGTTGCGCCGATGGGGTCGACGCCCTATCACTCGGCTCGGCGATACTGATCAGCTATGAGTAGCTTTGGGCGGGCCCGCGCCTGGTTTCTGGCGCGGCGCCGCTTCCAGTTCGTCGCCACCGTCGCGATGGTGACCATACTGACCGGCACCTGCGGCGCACTGCTGATGGTGCCGAATTCGGTACTACCGAAACTGCATGCGGCCCAACAGACTTCGATCGGCAGTCGGCGCGCCGCCGAGGACGATCCACGCCTCGCGGCGGTGCGGCGCACGCTCGAACCCTTCGGACAGCTCGTCACGGAGCAGGTGCCGACCGGCAACGGCCAGCAGTCCCTGGTCGTCGGTCATCCGGCGCAGCGGGCCGAGATCGATACCCTCGCGGGCGAACTCGCCGCCGCGACCACGGCCGTCACCGGAGTGTGGGGTCCGGGCTGGGCGCAATCCGCGATGGTGGTCGTCGCGTCGAATCCGTCGGAGTTCGCCGCTCTCGTGCGCTCGGGTGCGAGCATGCCCGCCGATGTGGCCGCTGCCTCGGTCGCCGATCCCTTCGTGCCGGGCACCCAGCCGACCGGCCAACGCGTGGTTTTCAGTTCCGATGCCGGACGTCGCCTGGACGCCGACGGTCTGCGCATCCTGCTGCGTCATGAACTCACCCATATCGCCACCCGAGCGCAGACCGTCGATGGCGCACCGCAGTGGATGCTCGAAGGTTTCGCCGAATTCGTCGCCCACCTCGACACCGGACATCATTTCGCCGATATCGCGCCGACGGTTGCCACCCGTATCCGCGCCGGAGATATCCCGCGCGATCTCCCCACGGCCGCCGATTTCGCGGGCAGCGGCGTCGTCGTCGCATATGAGCAGGCCTGGTCGGTCTGCGCGTTCGTCGCCGACAAGTTCGACCAGCCGCGCCTGGTCGAGCTCTACCGCCGCATCGCGGCGGGCAAACAGGACCCCGCGACCGAGGACCGCATCATGCGCGATGTCCTCGGCACCAGCCGCGACGATCTGGTCACCGACTGGCGCGTCTGGTTGTCTGCCCGCGCCACTTGATTCGGACCGCTACCGCCCTGCCAGCCACCACGGAGCGAGTCTTACGAGCGACGTTCGCGGCCCGTCTCGCGTCCGAGTCGTCGAAGCG
>NZ_JBSUQM010000016.1:0-135757 GCF_054065835.1 Nocardia citri | reverse complement strand
GTCGGCCGGCGATCCGGCAAGGTAGCCGGTCGAGGCCCGCACATGCGTCGCCACTGACACCGGGTGGCCCTTGCCCTCGAAGTAGGCGACAAGGCGGTCCAGCTCGTCGGCGGAGATCGGTGAGGAGGTGGAGACGATCGCGACGCCCCCGGCGGGCCTCACCGCTGGGGGTCGGATCATGGGGCGGTTCATCGGTGTGGCTCTCCTGCTCGTATCGGACCGATGTCGTCGGTTCGGTGTCGCAGACCACGCGCACGCCCACCAGATGCCGCTTTTCTCGACGGCAGAAGGCGGTGATTAGGAGGTTCGTCTCTTAACCGTTCTTCGACCCGCGGCTGCGGAGATCACTTCTAAGATGCGCAGCTTGGGGCCACTACCGAACCGGTCCATCACGGACGGCGTGTTGGTCTTCGAGGCGTATAAAGGGCGTGATCTCGGTCAGCGTTAGATCCATTGTCCTACACTGAATTTGCCGTTGTCGCGGGCTGTGACTCGCGAGGGTGCTGGCAATTGCGCCGAGCTGCATCGGCCGCTCGCTATAGCCGAGCGCGTCCCAGATGTGAGCTGCGACGGCCGGAAGGATCGGGCTGGTGAGCAGGGCGGTGCCGGCCAGCCACGTTGCGATCTCGTCTGCTTCGGGCAGGTTGGTGCTGAACATCCACGTCTTCGCGACATTCGTCGCGGCAGCAAGATCCACATGAGGCGGCGTGAGTCGATGTTGTTGTTCGTCAAGCGCCTGTGCGACCCGGGCATGATCGACGGCTACGGGGGTCGTCTCGTCGAGAGTGTGCAGAGCCGGCGCGAGACGGCGTGTCATCCAGTGCCCCAGCTCGTTGATGCGCGTGATGAGAGCCGCCGGAGTGATGTCGCCGATCCGCAGGTCGAGCGGTTCGTGGGCGAGGCTGTAGCGGAGTTCGTCGGTGGTGATGGTGGTGTTGTCGATGAGGTCGCTGATCCAGATGCCGTGTTGTTTGCTGGTGGAGCATTTGCGGCCGTCGAAGTGGAGCATGTGGTTGACCACGGTGTGATCGAACGGTTTGTATCCGGCCGGGCCAGCCAGTACGTGGGGTGCAACGAGTCCGGCGATGGAGTTGTCGCTGCCGAACAATCCGACCACGGTCACCGGTGAGTCGAGGTCGAAGGAATTGCCGTCTCCTCGGGCGTGGAGGAGTCCGGCGTAGAGGGCGTACCCGTAGTAGGTGTTGGCCAGCACGTGCCCGGCCGGGAGGTCGGTGCTGGTGATGCCCCAGTCGCCGGGCTGGGAGAGCCGGATGCGGGTGTCGGAGTGGTGGAGGTAATTTCGCGGCGCGGTTAGGAATCGGTCCGCGAGCCCGGTGCCGCCCAGTGCTTCGAGGATGCTGTGTGGGTCGGTGGGGCGAGCGAACCAGCTCTTGCAGCGTTCCCACCGGATCGTCTCGTCGGTGAGTCGACTACGCGGTTGCTGGAGTTGATCGGGATGGAAATGATCGCCACAGGCGGTGCAGGTGTTGCCGCCGGCCGGAGCGCCGCAGGTGGGGCAGCTTCCAGCGATCCACACGCCCAACAGCGCCCGGCCGCTGTCGGCGCCGACCGGTATCGACTCGGGGACGAGGTGTGCGGCGTCGCGACGGCGGAGTTTGTCGAGCAGTTGCTCGTGCAGGTAGCGGTAGCGGTAGCGGTGTTCGTCGTGGAAGGGGTCGATCCAGTGGTCGAGTTCGATGCCGAGGGCGTCGAGGTCGTGCTTGATCCCGGCGTGGTAATGGCGGCAGGTCTGTTCCGGGGTGCTGTCGTCGGGAACGGCGGCGAGAACCCAGTTTTCGTAGGCGTCGGTGCCAGTGATCACGGTGGCGGTGTCGCCGGTGCGGCGCAGTGCGCGGGCGATCGCGTCGGCGCGCAGGTAGGGGCCTGCGCCGTGGCCGATGTGCAGGCGTCCATTCGGTGTCGGGCACATCGGGATCAAGAGCCAGTCGGCCACGGCGGAACCCCCCCTTTTTTCTGATGGTTGTCAGCGCACGGTGACGGATTTCGCCAGCGAGCGGGGCTGGTCGATCTCGCGTCCGAGGTCCAGAGCGCAGTAGTAGGCGAGCAGTTGCCCGGCGACCAGATTGAGGATCAGGTCGGCGATGTCGTCGCCGTGGTAGGGCAATGGCAGGTATTCGGCGAAGACACCCAGGTCATCGGCGGGAATATCGGCGGGCCCGATTCCGATGACCGGGCCCTTGCGCGCGGCGATCTCGCTGACCGCGGCAAGGGTTGCCGCGTAGCGGTCGGGTGCGCCGGTATGGGAGGGCAGCAGCGCCACGGTGTAGAAGTGCTCGTCGATCAGGGAGATGGTGCCGTGCTTGAAGAATCCGGCGGCGGCGCCCTCGGCGTGGTGGTAGTTGACTTCCTTGAATTTCAGGGCGCTTTCGCAGGCGGCCGGGTAGAGGATGCCGCGGCCGAGGAAGAACCAGTCCGCGACGTGACTGTATTTGGCGGCCAGTGCCTGCACGCTGGTGGCGGTCGTGGCGATGAACTCGGTCAAGGTGTCACCCAGCCGCGCCAGGGAGTCCTGGTAGGCGGTGTAGTGGCCGTCAGTGAGAGTGCCGTTGGTGTGGCCGGTTTCCAGCGCCAGCCGGGCCAGCAACACAACTTGGCTGACGATGCTCTTGGTGGACAGCACGCAGATCTCCGGGCCCGAGCCTTGGGGCAGCCGGTGGGTGGCCAGTCGCTCCTGGGTGGAGCTGGGCACGTTGCAGATACTGGTGAGCACCGCGCCAGCCGCGATCGCAGCCCGGCACACCTCGAGGGTGTCGAAGGTCTCCCCGGACTGCGAGATCGCCACCAGCGGATCACCGTCGCCGAGCAAAGCCAGGTATTCGGCCTCATCGGACGGCAGCGCTGTCGCCCGTACCCCGGCGAGGCTCTTGAGCAGGTACTGGCCCATCGACGCGACGTAGAACGCGCTTCCGGCGCCGACGAGGGTCACCAGCCGATCTGGCGGGACGATCGCGGTGAACTGGTCCGCCGGTAGCGCCAGCGCGGCGCGAACGGCGGCGGGAGTCTCGTGGATCTCCTTGATCATCCAGTGCGGGTAGCGGCCCTTGTCGGCACGTTCCTGCCGGGCTGCGAGCCGGGTGAATTCGCGCTGCACGGGTTCAGCGGTGTCACCGGCCGCGGCGTAGACCTCGGCCGTGTCGGCTCGCACCGCGACGATGTCGCCGTCGTCGAGGAACAGCACCTCATCGTTGATGCCGTCCAGGGCCATCTGGTCGGAGGCGAGGATGCCGCGGCGTCCGTCGAACGCCACGACCAGCGGGCTTTTGTGCTTGGCACCCCACACCGTTGCGGGGTCGCTCACACTGATGACCGCCAGGGCGTACTCGCCGGCCAGCGCGGCGGTGGTGGCAGCGATGGCATCGCGCATCGACGCACCACCCGCGAGATGGCGGGCAATCAGATGCGCGGCGACCTCGGAATCGGTCTCGGAGGCGAACGTGATGCCGTCGGCCTCCAGCTCGCGACGCAGAGCGAGATGATTCTCGATGACGCCGTTGTGTACCACCGCGACCGCGCGGTCGTAGGACAGGTGCGGGTGGGCGTTGGCGGCGGTGACGCCACCATGGGTGGCCCACCGTGTGTGGCCCAGCGCCAGTGTCGCCTCCGGCAGCCCGGACAGGCGCCCCTCGGCCAGCGCTTTGCCCACCGAGCCGGTGTCCTTGGCCACCGACAGCTCACCGTCGGTGAGACAGCCCAGGCCCCACGAGTCATAGCCGCGGTATTCCAATACGGCTAACTGTTCGGCAGTCAGCCCGGTCACGGTGATCTCGGGCGAGGTCATCCCCACGATGCCGCACATGTTTGGTTGGTTCCTCCGTCGGTTTCCGGGCAGGATCGGGTCCGCGGCGTCAGCCGCGACAATGCGGCCCACAGTATCCCGGCATATGCGGACGCGGTATCGGAGTCCGGATGTACCGGGCGTGCCGGGGCAAGGTAGAAATCGGCCAGCCGCCGCCACATCGCAGCAGCCCTGCTGACCCCGTGTCGATCCACCAGAGCATCGACCAGGCGCTCCAGAAGATTCTCTCGTATCGAATTGCTTGACGCCGGTATCGCGACAAGTGTCTGCAAGATCGTGAACGTTTCCTCGAACAGCGCCGCCTCATGATGAGGGCCGCCGTAGCCGATCTCGAAGTCGATGAGCACGACCGCGGACCGGGGAGTCACGATCGCGTTGCCCGGCCACCGATCCCCGATCACGATGCCGTGGTCGTGCGCTCGTACCACCAGCTCGTAGTGACGCAGCACCAGCCCGTTGATGATCGCCGGGTCGGTGTTCGAATCGGCCAGAACCGTGTGCAGCGCACGGCCGGGTGTCCATCCGTAGTCCACCGCGTCCAACTCTTGGACGGCGTAGACGGGTGTCACTGCGACTCCGATCCGCGCCAGCGTCGCTGTCAGCTCTTGCTGAGCGGCTGGGCTGCGGGTGAGCACCCGCAACCCGGCGACCCGCAGTAACGCCCCCACATATTCTTCGTGCGGGTTCGCCCGCGCAGGCCGGCGCACCACACACCGGGCCCCGGTGTCGGAGCGGGCCTGCTCGATCGTCACCACGGTGGTCAATTCGTCAGCAGTCATGGCGCCGAGACGAGCGACCGCCGCCAACCCTTCGCGCAGATCATCGATCGCAAGCACAAGCGGCGGTTTGATCAGCAGCCGTCGGTCCAGGTCGGTGGTGCGCACGAACAATCCGGCAGTGGCGCACGCGGCGATCGTCTGAGCCGCCCATGTCTCCCGCAACCGCGGCGATCGCAGCGTAACGGTGGCGATCAACCCGGTCTGCCGGACGTCGAATCGATCTCTGTCGAACGTTTTGTCGAGCAGCATGGTGAAATCGGTTGTGCGGTGGTTCATTTCCTGGCGGGTAGCGCACAGCTGGTCGAGTCCGGCCAGCGCGGCAGCACACGACACCGGGTGCCCGCCTGCGGTGAATTCGGCGTCGTTGTATTGCAGCACGGCCATGAGATCGCGGCGCGCGAGCACCGCCGCCAGCGGATACCCCGCCCCCAGGGCTTTGCCCAGACAGATGATGTCCGATCCCACCCCGGTCCATTCGCTGGCGAACAGGTGCTGCCCCAGCCAGCCGAATGACTGCACTTCATCGGTGATCAGCAGTGTTCCTGCGGCGTCACAGGCGTCACGCAGCGCTCGCAGCCCGGCGCGAACATCGGCATCGGACAGGCCGTGCGCCACCATCACCGGGTCGAGGACCGCCGCAGCCAGATCTCGTCGGGTGGCGACCAGCCGAGCCAGCGCCATCGGATCGGGTTCCTCTGCCATGACCGTCGCGTTCGAGTCCGCCAGCATCCGGCCACGGTGCGTTGTGGCCATCCCCAAGGTCAGAAACGATTCACCGTGCCAGGCACCCGGCAGGCAGGCGACCGAACGCCGGCGGGTATGCAGCATCGCCAATTTCACCGCGGTCTCCACCGCGTCGCTTCCGTTGGTCAGTTTGGCGGCGACCACATCCACCCCAGCCGGGGCAACCTGTGCCAGCCTGTCGCACAACGCGAGGAACGGCTCACTGGCAAACCGCGACGACGCGAACTCCACCCGCTGCGCCTGCTCGGTCACCGCCGCGGAGATCGGTGAGAAACGCTGTCCCCATGCAAGATTCAACGTCTGCGCCGCCAGGTCCATGAACCGGCGGCCGTCGGCGACGGTGAAGAAACCACCCTCGGCCGCCACGATCGGCGGATAGCTCGCCTGCACAGCCGTCACTATCGCCCCGCTCATCGACACAGCACCTCGACTCCCAGCAGATCGCGCCCGAACTCGTCGAGCGCGAGCGAACTCATCTCCGCGTGTCCGGAACCGGCAACAATGTCACGCAGCGCACGTTGCGCACGGTGCTGGCGACCGACGAGAGAGGCATCTCCATAGCGGGCCACCAACGCGCACACCTCGAACGCCACCTCGGTCGCGTAGCGGGCCACCGCCCGCAACCGCCGATACGAGCTCTCGGCCACCGCACCGGTGTTCTGAGCCTCCCGCCACACCTGTCTCACGGTCTCGACCCCCAGAGCCCGCGCCCCGTCCACCGCCAGCCGTGACCGTGCAACCTGCGCCACCAGCCCGTCCGGCACACGCCTGCGCTCACCCCCATAGCGGTGACTGGCATGCGCTGTGAACTCCTCGATGGAGCCCTTGGCGACGCCGAGGGCGAATCCCAGATGTTTGATCGCCGCGCGCCGGAAACAGAAATGAGCGCCGCCACGCACGGGAACATCGACGGGATACGGCCATACCTGCGACCACGGAACCACGACATCGGCGACTCGGTAGTCGACTGTGCCCGTCGCCGCCAGACCTGCCCCGTCCCAGCAGTCCACAACCTCGAACTGCGACGCGGGCACCACCGCAGCCAGTTGCTGCGCTTCGGGCCACGGGCAATACACCGGGGATGCGCATCGCCCGATCGCCAGCACCCAATCGGCATAGGCGGCGCCGGTACCGAACGGCCACCGTCCATCCACGAGCAGTCCCGTCCGCGTGGGGACGACCATGTTGCCAAAGGCCCGCTCCTGGAAAGCGATCAACGGAAACGGGCCCCCTGGCGGGAACACCGCATCCACAGCGGTGGCGGGCAGCATCGAGGCCGCTCGCGCTGTGCTGCCAGCCAGCGCCCAAAACAGCCATCCGGTAGAGCCGTCGACGGCACTGACCGCTTCGATCAACTCCATCTCCGTCAGTGGCTCGACCTGGAACCCGCCCACCTCGGTCGGTGCCAGCGCCGCCAAAAGACCCGTTTCGCGCAATGCCTGCATCGCCTCGGTTCCAACCAGTCGCGTGTCCTCGCCAGCGTCGGCGCCCGCGCGCATCACCTCAGCGGTATCGGACACCAACCTCAGAAACTTCTCGCGTACCGCACTGTCAGCCTCAACGACATCACCCATCCCCGATCCCCCTTGCTGCCGTGGTGAATTTGCCATGATCCACTCGAAATCCTTGTCAGCCAACCGAATTAACGTCCACGCGGCCCACCTTGTGTATCGGGTGGGTTGAGATTGATCGTCAGCCACTTGCGGGTGATGCTCGCCCCAAGGTCGGTGCCGCGAGCATGGGCCATCAGCACGGCCTGGCAGACGACGTCGGCGAGTTCGTCATCGACGGCTGTGCGCAGTTGCTCATGAGTCTTTCCGCGTGCCCGGCCCTGCCCGATCGATGCCAGAAACCACTGCACGAGTTCACCGGCCTCTTCGGCTACCTTCATCGCGTACCACTCCGGAGTGCGAGTGATGCCGTATCGGTCGGCGTAGGCCCGCGAGACGCTGTCGAGCTGGCGGCCCAGATCCGCCCAGGGCACTGCGGTGAGGTCATTCCCCTTGTCGTGCATGTTCATCGGTCTCCTTCGCCAGCGGGGCCATTCGGTGTCGGATCAGGTGATCGGCCAGGCTGCCGATCGGAGGCAATTCGTTGTTGGCGGCGGTGAAAGATTCGGTCCCGGCTGCGATTTGCGGTGAGTGCAGTGCAGCGGACGCGGCTGCGTGGACTTGTCTGCGAATGCGGTCGCCCGTTGGATCGACAACGACGCCGGCATGGGCGTCGACGCAGCGGCGAGCGACGAACAGTGTGTCACTGTGCGCCGGTGCGATGATCGGAACGACAGCCCGATGTAGCGCTTCGAGAGTTGATGTGGCGCTGCCGTGACACAGCAGCACGTCTGCCTGCGTCAAATGGTGGAGCAAGTTCAACTCGGCCGTCACCGAGATGTCGGCTCTTGTTCGGGCACTGAGGTATTCGGCCCAGCCGCGCAGGATCGCTCGTTTCGGGGCATTCCGAATCTTCATCGTGATTGATGTGATCCCGGCATCGATCAGACCCAGCAGGGCATTGCCGAGCACTCCTACCGGTGGTTCGGTGACGAAGGTACCGAAATTGATCAGCGCCCGAGGTCGCTTGGGCTGCGAATATCCAGGTACTGGTGTGCCCGTTGCGCGCGACCGGTATCGGTAGCAGCGCAGATTCTCCCGTGGTTGTTCGCTCCCGCTGAAGAACCAGCGCGGCCCGAACGCGACTGTTCCCAGATTCAAGGGCGATCGGAGGTCGTCGGCGTCGTGGCCGCGGACCAGTGTCCGTCGGCGCGCTTCTTCGGCACTACCGTGCGGGGTGGCGGCGTCCGCACACGACACCACCCGCAGAAACGGCACACCGTGGTCGCCGGCTGCCACGGCCGCTCCGCGCTCGGAGGTGTCGCACACGATCAGATCGGGATGGAGTTCGGTGATCAGACGCCCGATGTCACGGCGGCTGCGCTGGCCCATCCGACGAATGATCTCGTCACCGGAGATACCCGAACTGCTCCGCAGATAGCTTTCGAACCCGGCCGGCTGATGCTGCACGTGCAGCGAACCGATGCCGGTGAATGCGGCGACTTCCTGACTGCCGCATAGGTAAACGCGGCAATCTGGTTGGGCGGCAAGGTCTTCCACGAGCGGCAGCAGGGTGTTGCAGTGTCCGGGCCCGGGGGCATAGGCGGCGAGAACGGTCATCATCGCCGGGCCCCACCTCGGAGAAGGGATGTGCCGTCCAGCGGTGTGGACGCGGTTTTCACCTTGTGCGCGCTGTGGATGAGGGTGTCCGGGTTCAAGCGAGTCGCGGTCAGTGCGCCGTCGATGGCGCGGCGCCGGTCATCGTCGGGAATCGCGGCCAGGTATGGGTAGCTGCCGTGGAGCAATGGCGCGATGTAGCGGTGCAGGGGCTGTTGGCTGTTCCACGTCGCGATGATGTCGATCTCGGTGTCGATCCCGGCGGCCGAGAGCCAATCGGTGATGCGGGGATCGTTGCCAGAGCTGACGATGCGACCCGGCCGATGGCCGAGCAGGCGCAACTGGGCGTGAAAGGCCGCGTTGAACGCGGTGACCGGTTCGGGTTGCTCGGTGGAGGAGATGATCCGGATAAGTGCGCCACCGGGGCGAAGCAGCCGCGCGGCCTCGGCGACGGCGAACAGCGGTTCGTCGACGAAACAGAGTGCGGCATGTTCGAATACCACATCGGCGCAGGCATCCGGCAGGCCCACGCTCATGCAGTCCTCCTCGCGGACCCGCACGTGGTCGAAATTGCTGGTGTGCTGTTGTAGGACTGCTCGCATGCCGATGGCGGGTTCGATGGCGACGAGGCTGCGAGTATGCGGTGCGGCGGTGCGGGTGATGGCGCCGGTTCCGGCGCCGAACTCGATGGTGTCGCGCCCGGCCAGCCGACTACGGGCGATCGTGGTGATCGCGTTGGCGAATTCTGGTGCGGCGAAAGGCCGGTCGTGGTCGTAGCGGGCAGCCAACGGCGCGGTGTAGAGCCAGCTGCCCTCGTCGGAGGCGAGGATCTGCCGCGCGGCGGCGGCGACATCGGCGAGCTGGTGGTGGCGGCACCCACCGCCGGTGTGGGGAAGGTGGCGGGCGTAGACGGCCAGCCGCGCGACGCACCAGGCGGCAGCCACCCGACCACACGTGCCGAGGTCGGGGTCCGCAGCGGTCAGGGTGGTGAAGCGTTCGGGGACGTGTCGGTAGCTCGGGGCGGTGGTGTGGCGGATCGGTTGCCGCGTCCAGAGTGCTTCCATGACCGCCGCTATCGTGGCTGCGGCGGTGCGCGGCGCGCGCGCGGCGATGTCGGCGGTGCCGGAGGTCAGATCGCACAGCAGGCACCAGGTGGCGGTGTCGACGTCGTTCAGGACGCTGGTCATTGTGGCGGTGGTCCACCACGGGACGTACTCGAAGTCGTCGGCCGGACGTGCCGGCGCGGGTGGTAGCGCTGGTAGGCCGGTGGCGTGCGTCGTCATGCGTACACGCTCCTGCCGTAGATTTCGACGTTCGCGATCGCGAGCTTCAGTTGCGCGGCCATCGTGGCGAGCTGCTGGGGTGTGGCGTTGAGCGCGGGTGTGAGCATGAGCGCGTTCTGTTTGCAGCCGACGATCAAGCCGCCGCTGGACACACCGCCTTGGCGTGCGGCCGCTGCGATCGCCAAGGCTCGCTCGACGCTGTCGCATTCGGCGACACCCACGCCCCCGTAGGTGCGCAGATCGACGATTCCCGACGCGCGCAGGCACTTTCGGAAGTTGGTGGCGAACCAGTCGGCGGTGGCAGCGGCATATGCCAGGCCATCGGTGCGCAAAAGGTCGATGGTGGCCAGCGCGGCCGCGCAGGCGAGGCCGTGGCCGGAGGTGGTGTGCCCGTAGCGCAGTAGGGCGTCGCCGAATTGGGCACGGATGCTGCGGCGCAGGCACGTGGCGCCCATCGGGACGACGCCGTTGGTCATGCCCTTGCTGATGGCCAGAATGTCGGGCGGGGTGGGCATCGCGTTGACGGCGAACGCCGCCGAGCCGCTGCGACCGAATCCGGTGAACACTTCGTCCACGATCATCAGAGTGTCGAAATTGCTTGTGACTGTGCGCAATTCGTTGAGGAATCCGTCGGGTAGGACGATGCCGCCGCCCACGTTGAGGAACGGCTCTACGATCACCGCTGCCACCCGTTGTGGTCCGGCGGCGGTGATCGCCGCTGCGAATGCGTCGGCGAGTGCCGCAGCTGCGCCGGGTTGGTCGGGGTGGTGATCGGTGGTGAGTTCCACGTGCTGGATCCGGGGTGTGGTCGCCCACTTGGTGTGCAGGATCGGCAGGCCGGACAATGCGGCCGCCAGGGCGGTGCAGCCGTGGTAGCCGAGGGCGAAGGCGATGATGGTGTCGCGCTGGGGTTGGTCGCGGTGGCACCAGTAGTCCATGGCGATGCGGATTGCGCCCTCGATCGCTTCGGATCCGGAATTGACGAACACGAAATCGTCGAGGCCGGTGAGGTCGGCCAGGGCGTCGATGAGGGCTTCGGCGGGCTGTTGCGCGGCCAGTGTTTCATCGACGTGTGCAAGCTGCCGCAGATGCGCGGTGACCGCCTCGGTAATGCGCGGGTGTGCGTGACCGAACGGGGTATTGGCGGCGCCGGCGACACCGTCGAGGTGGCAACGGCCATAGATGTCCCAGACCTCGCAGCCGCAGCCACGCACGAGCTGATGGTGGTACAGGTCGCGGCGTGGGTTGGCCGCGGTGCTGGCAGTGGTCCAGCCGTTCCAGCGTGCTGGCATGACGAAATCCCCTGTCTCTGAAATTAGTTCAGTCGTTGCCGCAGTTGCGCGACGAGCGGTTCGGCGGTGTGCTCGTAGGCCCATTCCTGCGGCGTCGCCGGACGCGGTGGCCGGTCCGATACCAGCACCGCGAGGTAGCTTGCGATCGTGTCGGTATCGGCGGGGTCGACGGCGACGGCCAGACCATCGTCGGCCAGTTCGGTCGCGGTGGCGCCGAATGGATCAACCAGCAGCGTCAGCCCATACAGGCGCGAATCGCGGGCCCGCAGCCGCACACAGGTCTGATTCTCGATCCCGGGACGTGCCAGGCAGACCAGCCCGGCGGCATGACGCAGGTAGCGATCGCGGTCATCGTGGCGCACCGGATGGGTGTGCAGCACCACCTGGTCAGCGATCCCGAGGTCGTGTGAGGCCCGGGTGACTTCGGTGTGTACCGCGTCGGTGTCGGGGTGGGGCGCTGCATGCAGGAACCGCAATCCGACATCGACACCACCGGCGCGAGCCGCCGCGACCGCGCGCACCGCCGCGACCGGGTCCATGAACGTCCACAGACCACCGGTCCACAACACCTCACCGCGACCGTGCCCGGTCGCGCCCGGAATGCGGGCCGCAGCGCGGGGCGAGGTCGTGGTGCTGTAGCCGATCGGGATCGTGGTGATGCGGTGGTCGAGCTGTCGCGATCGGCCCAGATCCTGCGGGGTCAGCAGACCGTACGCGGCCAAGTTCGCGATCAGTGTGGTCCGCTCGACATGGGAGCGGGCGATGAACAAGTCGCTGTGGGTCAGCTGGAATCGGTAAGTATCGACGAGCTGCTGATAGGTGTCGGTGTCGAAGACGCCGCCCAGGCGGAATCGGGGATATTCCAGCTGCTCGATCGGCGGCGCGTTCTCCGACACGATCAGCGTGCCCTCCCGGCGGGCCTGTTCGATGCGACTTGGGTCGGGCATGTCGAAGAAGAACACCGCATCCGCGTCGGTGAGCAGCCCCGGCCAGTCGGCTTCGTCGGTGACCAGTTCGGCGTCGCCGACGTCGATCGGCTCGTGTCCGTCGGTGGTGGGGCTGTAGATGTAGACGGGGAAATGGCAGGCCAGGGCGGCGGCGAGTTCGGCGACCCGCAACCCGATGCCGCTCGTGGTGGTCTGACCCAGCGAGTACGGTCCGGCGTCGAACAGCAGCGTGGTCATGGCAGGACACCTGCTTTCGCGGCCGCCGCCAGATCGGCGGGCTCGTTGAGATTGACGAAATCCGGTCCCCATACCACCGGTGCGTCGATCAGGCATTCGGTGACACCGGCGCACAGACCGTGTGCCAACGGCGCGAGCATCGGCTTGCGCACGGCCAGCGCGGACCAGCACGCATTGAATCCCGCGGTCTCTGTGGGCTTTTCGGCCGCCGCGATCACGATGCCGTCGGTGACGGTCAGGGCTCCCTCACGGCGCAACCGCTGCGGATCACCGGTGCCGGCCGCGACCACGGCGATCGGGTCACCGTTGTGTAGGCGGTCGACTGCGTCACTGAACGCGGGCACCGGATCGGACACGAACACCTGGTCGCCCAGACAGATCAGCACGGTCTCGTCGCACCACGGCGCGGCGGCCAGCAGCCCCGACCCCAATCCGCGATCCACCTCCGAGGGCGACAGCAACACGAATGCCGTGTGGCGGCGCAAGCGTTCGAGATGGCGCACCAGCGCGAGCTTTTCGGCCGACACGACGAGCACCACCTTCACCTCCGGCAACGGGATCCTCTCAAGCGCGGCGAACAGAGGATCGATCACCGCTACCCCAGGGCGCAGCGCATGCAATTCCTTCGGATACACCGCCCCGAACCGGCGCCCAGCGCCGGCCGCGAGCACGACTACCGTCGTCACAGCCACACCCCTTCAGGTTCGGCGGTGCGAGACCACCACGGCCGCTGCCCGATCCGATCGCGCAGCTCGCTCACGAGGGCCGTGGCCCGGCTGGCGTGCCCGTCGCGGGCCATCGCGATCACCGCGGCCAGGTCCCGCATGTCGGTGTCGGTGGCACCGAGCACCGTGGGTTCTGCGGTCCCGAGCCGGAACATCGGCCCCAGGCACCCAGGCAGATCGTGTTGGATGTTCACCCGGATTCCCCAGCGCGCCAACCGATCCGACACAGCGAACGGGTCTTGCAGGCGCACCCAGACTTGATGGGTGTCGGTATATTCGGACTCGGCCCCGGCGAGGTCGAAGCCGTGGTCGGCCAGCGCAGCCGCCAGCACCCGAGCGTTGGTGATCACCGCGCTCGCGTAACCGTTGCCGTAGATCTCGAACTCGAGCGCGGTGCGTGCGGCGGCCAGGGCCGTGGCGAAGTGGTGGCTGCTGACCATCGTGAACTGCGCCTTGCGCAGCAACGCATGAGTGGTCTCGTCGCGGGTGGCCAGCAGCCCCCGATGCGGGCCCGGAAACGTTTTGTGCAGAGAACTGCTGATCGAACCCGCCCCACAGTCCAGCGGGTTGGGGTGCGCGCCGCCGAGCACCAGCCCGAGCGTGTGGCTACAGTCGACGTGCAAACGGGCCGGTGGATAGCGGTGCACCAGCTCCGCCACCGCCGCGACGTCCAGCACATGCCGGGAATTCTGCAAGTCGGCGTACACCAGCGACACCGATCGGGCAGCCAGTACCTGCTCCAGCTGGGCCAGATCGATGTGCCCGTCGACGCAGTCGACCGGCCGCCACCGGTAACCGAACCGGCCGATCAGCTCGCCCGTGGCGTAATGGCCGCCGCTGGCCTGGGAGATCGACACCACCGTAGACCCCGGTGCGCCGCCGAGCGCGGCCAACGCGATCATCATCGCGTTGAGCCCAGAAATCGGACGCAGGTTCACCCACTCAGCGTCGGTGTGCAGTAGTCGTGAAAACGCTGCGCGGCCAGCGTTTTCCAGCTCGGCGATCGGCTCGCCGCCGCGGAACTCCCATTGCCGGGCGGCCAGGTGTTCGTTGAAGTGGTAGCGGTTGCTGTAGTCGGTGCCCAGCAGCGCGTGCGCGGTGGGGCTCATCCGATTCTCGCTGGGGACCAGGTTGATCGCCGTCCGGATCAGCGGCTCGGTGGCGGCGATGCGGGCGGTGATCTCCGCCAGGTGGGCACGCGGATCCGCGGCGACACCGCCGACCGAGTGGAGGTTGGTTGTCTGCACGGTGGCCTGCTCAGTCGTGGAAGTGGCAATGAAGGCCGAGGACGTCGGCGTGCGCGTGACCGGAGACCGGGTCAGGGGCATGGACCTCGAGGACAGGTTGTCCCGCCGAGACCGGTCGTCCCGGCTCGGCCACGATCCGCACACCGCATGTCGCGTCGACGGCAGCAAGCATCTGGGCGGCTTCCCCGACGGGACGCGCATCGACTCCCGTGTATATCGCTGGCCGAGGTGCGTGGTACGTGACGACAACGGGTGCGTGGGTGCTTTCGAGGCCCTTGTCCAGCCACTCCGCATCCCCACCGAGATGGTTCACGTAGTGGCAGAACAACTCGTAGGCATCGCCGGAATTCAGAGCGTTGTCGATGCGCGACCGAGTCGGCTTCCTGGGATCCGGTGCTGGGACCGCGTGCAGAACCTGCTCGGCCAAGCCGGTGACGTGCTCGCGCAACACGGGCGACCCGCCTCCGCGCAGCACGGCGACAGCTTCGCGCAGCTCGAGCAGCGGCCCGGCGGCGGGGGCGAGCGGCTGTGAGGCGTCGCAGGTTGACATCAGCATCCGTCGGCCCGCAGACTCGCCGATTGCGCGCATCAGCCGCACCAACTCGTCGGCGTCGGCTTCGGTGGCCACCACCGCGCCCGGCCCGTACTTGACCTCCAGCGCGATCGTCGCGGCGCCGGTGGCGAGCTTTTTGCTCATGATGCTGGCCGCGATCAACGCCGCGACGTCGACGGTGCCGGTGCGTTCACGCAGTGCGTAGGTGCGGCCGTCGGCGGGCACCAGCTCTGGTGATTGGCCCGCGATGCAGAATCCGACCGTCTCGACGCAGCCGACGAACTCGGTCACGGTTAGATCCAGCCGTAGACCGGGGATGCAGTGCAGTTTGTCGAGCGTGCCGCCGCAGTGCCGCAACGCCGATCCGGTGATCTTCGCGACCCGCAGACCGGTGGCGGCCAGCAGCGGCGCGAGCACGATACTCACATCGTCACCGACACAGCCAGTGCTGTGCTTGTCGACCACCTGCGTGGCGTCAGGCCAGCTCACCTGCTGTCCGGACGCCACATACGCCTGCGTCAACGCCGATGCCTCGGTGTCGCTGTGGCCGCTCATCGCCAGCGTCGTCAGCAGCGAAGCCACTACCGCATCCGGTGTGCCGGGGGCGAGCAGTGCTGCGAACTGCTCCTGTGTGAACTCCATGCCGGTGGTGCGGCGCTGTTCGAGAAGTGTTGCCGCCGAATCCATTACGCTATCTCCTGGGTGTACAGGCCGCGGATGAGTACGCGCTCGCCGATCCCGGCGGTGAATGCGGTGCGGCCGTGTGCGATCCGCCCGTTACACAGCACCAGCCCGGTGCGCGAGGGGATCGCGATGTCCTGCCGATATCGGCCGCCGGGTCGCGACATCGCCCGCAGTTGTTCGACGGCGGCCGCGCGCTGCTCACCGAGGCCGTCGGCCAGCTGCCAGATCTCGGTGCCGTCGTCAGCCCACCGCGTCCGCAGGCCGCGCCCGGCCAGCTCGGCGAACGCGGGCCCGCACGTTCTGGGTGGCGGCTGAAACGACCTCGCTACCCGCGTGAGCGCGTCGTCGATCATCAACGCCGCCGCCCCGGCCGGGTCGATGCGCCGCAGGTCTTCGAATGCCTCGACCGCACGGAAGATCGTGGTATGCCCGCCTTTTCGGGCGGCGCGGTCGAACCACAACAGCGACGTTCCCACGTGCCCGATCGGTTCCAGGGTGCCGTCGGTGTGGAAGCCCTGCGCCGCGCAGGTGCCGAACACCCCGTGACTGGTCGCGGTCGGCGTGGGCGAGATGGTGTTGAACCCGTCGGCGTCGTAGCCGAATCGGTCCGGGTGGGTGGCGTAGACCGTCGGCACATAGGTGCTGCCGAGTTCGAGCAGCCGAGCCGTCTCGGCCAGGACCGACCTCCCCGCCACGGCAGGGTCTTCGACGGTGAACAGAGCGAAACCGTTGCGCTGGCAGTCTTCTCGGATCCGCGCGACCGCCGCGGCCGGGGCCGCATCGAGTGCGGGCCGGGCGGAAGCTGCGGGATCGTCGGTGCAGGTGTCACTGTGGATCGTCATCAGACCCCTCCGGGGTGTCGTCTTTGGCCCACCGCCCAATGGCCTCGGTGATCTCGGCGGCAGCGCGCAGCGGGCTCATGGAGGTGGTGTCGATCACGAGATCGGCCGCATCCGCGAGCCAGTCGTCGCGGGCGGCGATGTAGGTCGGCACGTGCTGCAGGCGCCAACCGGCCGCGCGATGCAGGACCTCGTCTTCGCTGATCCGCTGCCGCAGTACCTCCGGGCTGGCGTCGATCAGTACGTGACGCAGCGAATGTCCCAGTTCACCGATGCTGGTCGCGATTTCGGCCCAGTACTTCTGGTTCAGCACGGTCTGCACGATCACCAAGTGCTGCCCGGTCTCGGTGGCGATATCGTCGGCGACGAATGGGACCAGCCGCCGCCACGACGGAAGGTCCTGGAAGTCGGCGGCTTCGTCGGGGAATTGTGCGCGCAGCATGAACCCGACGAACTCGGGATCGAACAGCCGCCAGTGTTGCGGGTCGGCCGCGACGAGTTCTTTCGCGATCGACGTCTTGCCGGCTCCGAAACTGCCGTTCAGCCAAACGAACAAGATTCCTCCTGGATCGGGTATTCATGGACGAAGGACGACAATGACGATCCCGCGCTGAAATGTGCGACGTGCATGCCGACACTGCGTGCGCCGGGCAGGTTCACCGGTAGGTCGTCGACGACAAGAATCCTGGCCGGGGACACGCCCATCGCGGTGGCGGCGTGCCGATATAGCGCCGGCGCGGGCTTGGTCATCCCGAGGTGTGCGGATACGAAGATGTGGTCGAACGCAGTGTCGACGCCGAACCGCTCCAGGTCCGCGACCAGGATGTCAGTGCTGTCACTCAGCAGCGCCACCACAAACCGCTCCCGAAGCTGCGCCAAGAATTCGATCGCCCCGTCGGCCAGGCGCCCGCGGTCGGCGCTCCACACCCGCACCGCCTCACGGCCACGGCCGTCGAACCGCTGCGCCAGGTTCTCGGCCACCGACTCACGCCACCGGGCGTCGGTGAAGATGCCGAGCTTGGCATATTCGTAGGCGTCGGTGCCGTACGCGGCGGCCGCGATCGCCCCGGTGGGCATGCCTTCGGCGTGTTCACCCGCGCGTTCGCCGTCACCCTGCCAGTAGTGCAGTACGCCATCCCAGTCCAGCAGGACCGCTTCGATGCCCTCGAACCTGGTCATGGCCGCCTCGTCTCCACCCGTACCAGTGCGTCGAAGTCCCGGGTCGCCGCTTTCAACTCCTCGAGGGTGCCGGCGTCAAACACAACGAACCCCGGCCGCGAATGCGAGTCCCGCGACTCCGGGAGCAAGTCGCCCACCTGTGGCGCCGATACCTCCAGCGCGTGGTGCGCCCTCCGGAACTCCTCGAGCCCCTGCACACCCGTGACCACGCCCGGCGCGGCGTGCAGGAACCGGATCGCCGCGAATCGCTCGGCGACCGCATCTATCCGCGGCTGCGTGTGAGCGAGACAGCGCAGCCAGGCGTCGGCGAGGTTGACTCCGTAGGCGAGTTCGATCAGCCATGGGATTCGGTCACCAGGAAACCGGACCGCGCACTCGATCGGGTAGGCGCGCTCGCCATGGATCCGCCACTCCGAATGCAACAGCCCGTCGCTCACCTCCAGCGCCCGCACCAAGCGCCGCGCGCTGCCGGACAGCAGCGCGTGCAGCGGACTCGGCACCACCGCCGGAACCTGGTGGGCCATCTCCGGGAACCAGGGCAGCTCGCCCGCCGTCTTGCCGGTGACATTGACGAACACGATCTCCCCGGCTTGCACCAGCACCTCGACCGAAAACTCCGGACCGCTGCAGTACTCCTCGACCAGATACGTCCATTCCAGCGGTCGATCCAGCGGTTTGTGGGTGCCCTCATCGGTCTGCACCGACTGATCCCACGCCACGGGGATGTCGTCGCGGTCGTCGATGTAGCGCACGCCCAACGAGCCGTTGCGATTGCGGGGCTTGAGCACGATGGGACGGCCCTCGCCGGCATCGAAGAACTCGCCCACCTCGGCGCTGGTGTCGACCGCGCGGAACCGGGGTGTCGGGAACCCCGCACCATCGACGAGCTGCCGGAAAATCAGCTTGTCTGTGCACGCTCGGACGGCGTTCGCACCCGGGTAGCCAATGCCGAGCTTGTCGGCGATGGCGGCCGCGGCCCGCACCGCATGCTCCTTGCCCGGAAGTACCACGTCGAATCCGACCTCGGCGTGCCAGGCCGCACCGACCTCGACCGCTTCATCGCTGAAAACGAAACGCGCGGTGCGGATCTCGCTGACGATCGCGTGATCGAACTCACCCGGATGAGACTCCAACACCGACGGCTCCACCAGCAGAAACACTTGCGGGACATCGGCATCGATGCGCGCAAGCGCCTCGATCAGGCCCGTACTGTAGCCGAGCACCAGCACCCTCCGCGTCATCGCCGACCACCGCCCGCGGCGGTGCACCGCACATGCGGTAGTAGTGTTCGATCTTTCATTCCAGGCACACTCCTTCGTCGATGCCATGAGTGAGAAGCCGTCCGCGCCAATGTCATTGACTGCGTGCGCGGTGAGAGCCGAGTTTGATCGCAGCGCTGTTGGACCGCCGTCTCGACGGTATGCTGACCAGGCCGGACGCTGAACTGACTGGGAGTACGAGTAGAACCTCGCCGCCGATCATCGACACAGGACCGCTCATGGGCCCGCCCCGCGATACACCGACCCGCAGTCAGGGTTCGCGTCTGTACGGCGCTGTGTCCGGGTTCCTGCTCAAATTGCTGCGCGAGGCCACCGGCCTCACACAGGCCGAATTCGCTGAACTGCTCGGCATCGACCAGACCACCGTCTACGGATGGGAAAGCGGCCGACGGCCCCTGGCCCATCTGCGCGCCGGTGACCTGACGCGGCTGCGGATGCTGCTCACTCGCCACGGCGCACCACCGCACGCTCTTGCATTGATCGGCGACGCGCTGGAAGCCGACCTGATCATCGGCGATACCGTCAGCACCAACCCTGCGGTGATCGGCGCCGAGTCGCATCCGCTCGCGGTGAGTGTGCACCAGCGCACCCTCGCCAACTTGATCACCTGGCCTCTCACCGGCCGCCCGCCAGCCCAGCTCGCAGACCTTGCCGAACACCGCGGCCACGGCCCCAGGCCCTCGTCCCCTGTGATCTCCGCCGACGATCGCAGACTGTTCTTCGCTCACCTGCTCGACGTCGCCGACCGCTGCCGATGGCCCGACGATGCGTTGCTGCGCCGCCAGTCCATCTACCTGCTCGGATTCGACGACCGCGCCGAATCCGCCGACTGGCTCACCTGCGAACTCACTCGCGCCCAGCAGTCCATCGACAACGACACCCCGGGCTCGCTGCGAGTCCGCTCGTCGGCGATCGCGCTGGCCGCCACTGGTGATCGAGATCCGTTGCGCGCCTATCTGACTCGCCTGGACCACGCGCAGGCCCAAGCGAACCTGACCTACTATGCGTACTGGGTCGGCGAGCTGCCTGGCGGGGTCCTCGACGACCGTGCCATGATCCGCGCCGACCCTGCCGGCTGGTCCGGACAGCGGCTGCTGCGGCACTTGCTCGACCGGCTCCAGCCCGGCACCGACCAGGCCGACCTCTACGTTCATACCCTCGCCGACCTGATTGCCAGCCATCCGCACTTGCTCACCGCCGACCCCGCTCTGCGGGAAGCGACCCGCACCGCGGTCGACCGGATGAACGCCGACCCCGATCTGATGGCCCAAGCCCGCCAAGACCTGGCTAACGTGGCCTACGCAGTACGCCTGTCCAGCCGATAACGCGGAGGAACAACAATGGATGAACACCAGCTCGGCCCCGACGCCGCAGCCGAGATCGCCGCCTTCGCCTTCGAGATGGGCGTGCTCAAACGCGAGTCGCGCAAGGGCTGGCTCGACGCGCAGATCACCAACCCGGAATCGGTCGCCGACCACACCTGCCGCACCGCGCAACTGGCGGCACTGATCGCCGCTCTCGAAGGCGGCGATGCGGCCAAGGCCGCGCACATGGCGATCTGGCACGACTCCCAGGAGACCCGCACTCGCGACCTCAACAAGACCAGCAAACCGTTCCTGCCCAGCGTCGACCACAACGCCGTCACCGCCGCCCAAGTCGCACGCATGCCCGACACCGTACGAAAGCTGTTGCAGGACACCGTCGCCGAGTTCGAAGCCCAAGCCACCCTCGAAGCGGTCTGCGCCCGCGACGCCGACCGCCTCGAATGCCTGTTCCAAGCCCTGGAATACCAGGCCACGGGCAACACCCTCATGCAGGAATGGATCGACGACTCCCGCACGAAACTCAAGACCACCAGCGCGATCAGCATCGCCGACGCAGCACTCACAACCTCGCCGCTGAAATGGAGGCACTGAACCTCTACCCCAATCCCGGCGCAGCACCGATGTCACATGCACGGCCATCGCCACCTTGAGGCTTCCACCTCCGCACTGCGGCTGACGCGCTGCGATCCGTTCGTCCAGCCGGGCGCGTCGTTGCGCCACAGCCAGTGGCTCCGCAACCTCGACCAGGCCGAGCACGGGTGAGGTATCGCTTTGCGATCCCATGACCGGCTACTGCGACTCGCTTGCCGACTCGGTGACCAGAGGATCCAGATCGAGCGTTTGCCAGGAGCACCAACCCAGCGACCGGGCCGTCAGCAGCGCCGACGCCAAGGCCGTGGTGATCGGCCCCCGCCAGGTATCGCGGGCCTGGTCCAGATACCCGCTCGACAGCTTCGCCGCCTTACAGGTGGCGCGCAGATCAGGCACCGAGATGCCGAGATCGAACGCCGTGTCCACCATCAGCGTGGAGACATCATCGGTCGTCGGCAGCTCACGCCGATGCGCCCACAACAACGCATAGTTGTCGAGGCTCACCAACTCGACTTGCCCTTCGACGGCCGAGCACAGCGGCTTGAGGGCACCCACCAGGTCGTGTCCGGTGATCACCTCGGCGTAGAGGTCGCACTCGGCCATCCGGCGATTGAGCGCGACGGTGAGGTTCGACGGCGTATCGGCGTCGTTCGCGAGGAATTCGTAGCCGAAGGTGAGCCCTCGATGATCTGTGCCCAGGTCGCGAGGTTCCTGCACGTCGAATCGCACATACACCAGCCCGACACCGGGCGCGGTGACCGCCACGGCGGCCACTGTCGGCGTCTCAGGACCGGTAGATCGGCCAGGATCACCGAAGGGCTTCCGAGGGTTCGCGAGATTCGTTGCGTTACTCAATGTTTCGTCTCCATAGATTCATGTATCAGTCCGAGCCGCGCCACGCCGCGCAGCGGCTCACGCGCTCGACCTGTCGTGATGTCGGCCAGCAGCTGCTCACGCCGGGAGCGGGGCGGTGCCGCTATGTAGGCGCTCACCGTCCCGTCGCCCCGGCCGGGACGAGTCGCCGGTCTCCTACCTCGACAACCGCGCCAAAGCCGTCGACGACCCTCATGACGTGCGCGGTGCGTTGCCCGAGAGGCGTCAGCGACCACACCCACGCCGTTCGCTCCCCGGCACCACCACACCTCTGGTGCCTGCGGGCCAGGCTGCGCGCTTCCAGCGACGTGACCGCCGGCACGACCGGCATCGTGCGGGCAGCGGCTGTAGCGGCGGCCAGTTCACCGGCGGTGAGCCCACCGTCAGCGTCGACGAGCGCCTGCAGCGGGGAATGCCGCGTACGGCCAGTTCCGGCGCGACCGCCAAACCGGCTCCGGTGACACCCGCGACCACAGCCAACCGCGGCAACGCCGCGATGTCCGCTGCCTCCGGCTCGACACCGAGCACCACCAGCGCGGGCACCTCGGCGATACCGGGAATGTCCCGGAGATGCCCGCCAGTGGGCAGGCTTTCCCACATCACCGTGAAATCCCGGCTCACCAGACCGTCACGCAGCCGATCGCCCAGGTAAGGCCACGTGGCCTTCAAATATCCGTCGTCGACCACCAGCACGTCCGGGCTGTCCAATGTCGTTCTCTCAAGCATGTGCCTGTGCGATTTCCCCTCGGCGGCCGACTTCGCCCGCCGTTGTTCGGTCTGAATTCGGACTGATTGCGAGACACGAAGGCATGTCATCGAACCCTCCCCACCGCGGCCAAACAACATTCCCCGGTCGAGGCCGGATCCCAGTGGAGAGGACCGGCGTGCAGCGCGTCCATCTGCGGGTCCGGCCGCCAGTTGTGCGCCGCGACCAGGCCGGGGTCGATAAGCTCACAGCTCGACAGGATCTCGGCGATCTCGTCGCGTCGGCGCGGGTGGAATTCGATACCGAAGTCGCGGTAGATCTTCGCCGCACGCTCGACCTCGTCAGTGTCCACATCGCTGGTGACATGGCTGAGAACCACATGCGACCCGGCGGGCAGTGCTGCCGATACCGCATCCACTACGGCGCGCGGGTCAGCGATGAACTCTGCGACGAACCCGAGGCAAACCGCCACGGGCTCAGCAAGATTCATGACCTCGGTAATCTCACGCACGATCGTGCTGGTATCCGTCAGGTCTGCGTGAACGAATACGTTCTGTTCGTCCGCCAGCAGCGCACGACCATGCGCGGCAATCACTGCGTCGTTATCCACGTACAGGGTCCGGGTCGCCGGAACCACCCGGCGCGCGACCTCATGCAGATTCGGCGGGCACGGGTATCCCGAACCGAGTTCGACGAACTGATCTATCCCGCATTCGGCTGCCAGGTGTCGCACCGCGCGCACCAGAAACAGCCGAGCAACGCGGGCGGACTGCTGGAAGACGGTGCAGTCGCGGACGAGCTGTTCGCCGACCTCGCGATCCACCGCGTAGCTGTCTTTACCAGCGCCCAACAGGAAATCGTGGATGCGCCCGCAGTGAGCACGGTTCGGGTCGTGGATTGCGATAGGTTCGGGGCGCCGGGGCTCGTCGTGGTGTCCGTTCATCCGGTCCCGCCCGTCCCATGCTCGACGAGCGGCGCTACTGGAGCGACCACGGCACATCCTTTCTCTATGGCGTGAAAGTCGTTGGTACGAAAGCGGCTAAGTTCTTCTGCCTCGGTTGTCGCCTCCGTCATCGGATTGGCGGTGATGCTCGGCCTCCCTCGACAGGCCGCATCGGGCGGACGCGATGGTCAGTGGGCACGGGCGTGCGGCACTGGGAGCCACATCGCTGGGTAGGTGTCAGCTTCAGCTGGCCTGGCGGACCGAGACGGCAGCGGGCGTGTCGATGTTCGAGCCGGTCAGCGTCCGATACGGGTCGAGGTAGTCGCGTGCGAACAGCGGCGCCCCGGGTAGGGCGGGGATGTTGAAAGCGGCCACGAGTTCGGCCATGGAATCCGCCAGCACGCCGCGGTGCTCGATCAGTTCGGTGTGGATCCGGGTGGCCTGCTCACCGCTCATCAGGCCGTGGACCGTGTACCAGCCGCCGTGCTCGTAGATGCGGCCCAGCGCGTAGGCAGCAGCCGCCGAGTGCAGGAGCCGTTCGGCGTCTGGATGGGGTGCGGTGGCCGCTGCGATGTGCAGTGCGGTCGCGGCCAGGCGTTCCCCGGTCGCGGCGGTCAGCTCCGCGGCCGCGGTGTCCGAACCCCAAACCGGTCCTGCCGCAGCAAAATTGCCTTGGTGTATCCCGGCCGCGATTGTGTGCTCGCGCTTGATCAGCAGCTCGATGTACGGCGGCAGACTGGCGGGGGTCTCCGGCAGGTGCAGCTCGAGCAGGTCCTTGTAGTGTCGTCCGGCCGCGACCTGCATGATCTGGTCGTCACCCTCGGCAGTGGAGATGCCGTCGGCATTGGCGATCCAGTCTGGGATGTAGTTCGAGCGCAGGATGCCCTGCGCGCCGGCGCGGCGGCGGCACGTCACCAGCACGTCATAGGCGGTGCCGGACAGCAGCGGTTTGGCTACCATCGGGCCCAGCGTCGCCCACGGTGATGCGCCGGTCGCGCGGAGTTCGCGTACGTGGCGGCCGAGGATGCTGGTGGCCCAGACCGCCGCCAGTGCGGTCACGATGTCGCGCTGGACCGGTCCGCGGTCGATCATGACCGTCCGGCCTGGGCGGCGCTGACCGGCGTAACCGACGACTCCCGATAGCGCGGCGCGAGCGGTGGCGATTGCTCCGCACGGCAGGTCCACCCGGCCACCACCCAAGGGTTCGCTCGTGCGGGCGAACCGTTGCTCCCACGGCACAGTGCAGTTGAATTCGCCGTTGCTGGTGATGCGTGCCCAGTCCCCGCCCAGCAGCGCCTCGCGCGGCAGTACGCACTCGGCCGGATCGAACACGATCAAGCCGTGGTCCATCGCCGAGGCCGACCCGATCTTCTCCGCCAGCGCCGTCACCCGTACCCCAGGAGCGAGCTGCCCGTCGGCGTCGCGCACGCGCAGCAGAAACGGCAGCACCCCTTCATCGCGGCCGTCGAATTGCAGGCGCGCGGTGACCACTGCGATCTTCGGGGCCCGTCCTGCCACGTTCGGCATGAACTTCGCCGCTTCGACGGCCGGGTTCTCTCCGATGGCCGGGGTCGCCAGCCGGAACCCGCCGACCGCCGGATCCCAGGTGGCGGTCGTGCGGCAGTGGGGTCCGTTGGTGCCGGCCAGCTCGGTCAGCATCAGCACGCCCACTGCCGCGCCGGTATCGAGGTCGGTGGCGCAGCGCTGTACATACTCGGTGTCGATCCCGGAGGCGAGGATGGCGCCCAGCGCCAGGTTGAGGTGCCCGCTCATCAGGGTCAGCACCGAAGGCGCGGCGATCGCCGCCTCCTCGAACAAGACCCCGCGCAGCCGGGGATCACCGGCGATATCGAGCGCGGATCCGCCCATTTCGCGGATGAGTGCTCGCAGCAGATCCGGTGTGCGCGAGTGCTGTTCGGCGTACGTACGTCCGGACGTCGGCATGTCCCGCACGGCGAGCACTGCTTCACGGACCCGTGTGTGCAGCGGGGAGTCTGGGCCGACCAGCACCGTGTGCAGGGAGTCGACGAGATCGGTGTTGAGTGGACCGTCCAGCGTGCCGTGGGTTGTCATGACTGTCCCTTCGGGAGTGCCGGTGATGCGCCCGGTAAAGACGGCCGGGTCGTGTCACCGAATGCAGACACTTTCGTTATTGCGTGCTGAGGTGGAGCTGTGGGTGAAACCGGCAGCGGTGCGTGTGGGTGCACCGGCCCCGCAGGAGGGCATGACAGATCCTGGCGTCACGAATGGACCTGTGGTTCCCTGCGGGGCACTGCTGTGTGCCTATCTCGCTGTAGCCAATAAGCGCTGGGTCGAGAGTTCGGTCATGCGCCGTTCTCGGACCGACGCCGATATCGGCGCGGCACCACCTCCTAATCGCGGGATCTGATTACGGGAATCCGGTCTTGCAGAGGTGACTCACGATGCGACACAACGCGATTCGGTTATGCCATGCCGTCCTCTACGAGCCGGACGCCTTCTGTGCCGCCGAGTGCG
Source organism: Nocardia citri (assembly GCF_054065835.1). Taxonomy (NCBI): domain Bacteria; kingdom Bacillati; phylum Actinomycetota; class Actinomycetes; order Mycobacteriales; family Nocardiaceae; genus Nocardia; species Nocardia citri. Next base: position 110,050 of record NZ_JBSUQM010000016.1, on the reverse strand, counting down.
CGGCAGCGACTCGGACGAAGGGGTCAGCCGAGCCACAGGCCGGTTGCGTGGAGGGTGCCGACCCAGTCCGAACAGACGTGGCGGCCGCGGGTGAGTGCGCCGAGGACGGCGAACGCTTGCGGGGGTGTCCATGTTTCACACACCGTGGCCAGGACCAGCCAGTCCGCGCGCCATCGCTCGTTGTGATGCGGCACGCTGGCGCCGGCTCGTAGTACGACGGCCATGGTGCGGCCCGGGTGCGGCCACCATCGGCGGTCGAACTGGTCTGTCGGCGTGCTGATTACGTCGGCCAGGGTGAGGGCCTGCTCGAGGTCCAGGACCGCGCGTGCGGTGGCAAGCTGCTGGTCGAAGAACTCGAGGTAGTAGTGAGGGTTCTGGTCGAGAGCGTCGAGTTGCTGAGGGCTCAGGTGCCCTGTGGTGCGGTGGTGGTCGATGAACTCGCGGTGGTAGATGTCGAGGAAGGTGTGCGGGACGGCTGCGCCGTTGTAGTCCAGCGCGAAGGGGGCGGGGTCGATGGTCATCGGTGGTGTCCTCGTTGGGAGCGGGATGCGGGGATCAGTGCAGGCTGACGGGGAAGGCGGACAGGGCCCGGTGGAACGGTCCCGGCCGCCAGGCCGGTCGCCCCAGCGGGCGGGCGTCGGGCAGCATGTCGATGAACCGCGTGATGCCTTCGGTCGCGATCAGACGCGCCACGGCCTGCGCCGGCTTCGGGCACTGGTGCGGCCCGGCGGAATAGCCCAGGCCCCAGCCGGCCTGGAGGTATTTGCCGTCGCCGGTGTTGGCGGCGGGGTCGTTGTTGCAGGAGGCCATGCTGATCACCACCGGCTGGTGGGCGGGCAGCCAGATTCCGTCGACCGTGACCCCTGCCGGCGGATAGGACAGGCAGTAGTTCGCCATCGGCGGGTCGGTGATCTCGTTCTCGGTGACCGCCTCGTTGATCGGCACACCGAAACCGTCCCCGTCTGCCACGAATCGGGGGTCGTTGAATATCAGCCGCAGGGTGTTGGCCAGCAGATTGGTCGTCGGTTCGATACCCGCCCCGTACAAGGTCACCAATTGGTGGATCAGTTCCACATCGTCCAAGCCGGTGTGGTGAGCGATCAGGCGCGAGGTGACATCGTCTCCGGGCGCGGCCTTCTTGGCAGTGATGTGCCCGCCCAGCGATTGGCCCAGCACCTTGTTGACGTGCTCGGTGTGCTCGGTGCTCTCGAACATGCGGGCCAGCGCCCAGGCAACGTCGTCGCCGACCTCGTCGGTGCAGCCGAGTATCCGGTTGAGCACCCCGAACACCAGCGGGCGCGCGTAGTCGGCGATGACGTCTATTCGGTTGGCGTCCTGGATGTCTCGTCGGTGGCACAGGGCATCCAGCAGCTTTTCGGCAGCGTTGATCACCTCGTCGCGCAGGCGGAGCAGATCGATGCCGTCGAGGCTGTCGAGGTTGGCGCGTCGATAGCGGTCGTGGTCGGTTCCGGCGCTGCGCAGCGCGTTGGGCCGGTATTCGATCATCGGTGCGATCGGGCACCCGTCGGGCATGGTGGGCTGCCATCGGCGTGGGTCGGCGGGGAAGCGGTCGGAATCGCGGAGGATGCGCAGCGCAGTGTGGTAGCGGACGACCAGCGTCGCCGGTACGCCGTGGGCGAGTTCGACTGGGACCATGGGGCCCTGGGCGCGCATCCAGGCGTAGACCGTGTGAGGGTCATCGGCGAAGTCCTGGGTGTGGATCAGGGTTCGTTCGCACACGTCCTCGATCGGTGTCGAATCCGCTTCCGACAGGGTGGGGATGGAGTTCAGCGGCACAGCAGTGGTCTCCTACGTGCTTATGGGATGTGGAAGCGGTGATGTCGGGGCGAACGTGACCGGAAGGGCAACCAGCGCACGGTGATACAGGGTTAGTAGCCACTCGATCTGCGTTCGGGGTGCCCGCTGCATGTCGGGGAGGGATTCGAGTAGCAGGTTCAGGGCTTCTTCGGCGATGAGCATCGCTATCGCGGCAGCCGCGTCCGGGCATTTGTGCTGACCGCCGCCCCAAGCCAGATGGGACCGGTTGCCGACCTTCTTGGTCTGGTCGGCGGCCATGACCGGATCAGCGGCGCAGCCGGCCAGGCTGACCAGCACCGGCTGGTGCGGATGCAGGTGTACGCCATCGCGGATCTGTAGGCTCAGGGGAAACCGCGGGCGAAGAGTCGGGCGCGGCGGCTCGACGGCCAGCACGTGCTCGAGCGCGTCCCGCAAGCTCAGCGACCCGCACATCACGTCGCCGCCGAACTCTTTGTCGGTCGTCACCAGCATGAGAGCGTTGGCGATCAGATCGATGGTGGGCAGGCATCCGCTCGTGTACAGCGACAGCACCTGCTGAACCACCTCGTAGTCGTCCAGAGTTTCTGGATGCTCGCACAACCATGAGGTCACATCTGTCCCCGGAGTCGTCTGGGCGGCCTCCACAGCTGACCAGATGAGCGGGGTCAGTGCGCTTGCATCTCCCGTGGTGCGCAATGTCCGGACCGCGGTGTCGGCCTCGTCCCACATATCCGGAGGCAGGCCCAATATCCACGAAAATGTTTGCGCTACAAGTGGAGTCGCGAATTCACCGACGAGATCGGCGGAGCCTTCCATGCAGAATGTCTCGATCAGTCGGGCCGTGAATCGACCGACCGTGGTGCGTAGTGCGTGCTGATCGATGCGTTCGAGGCACTGGCGTACCGTGTGGCGCAACCGTGCGTGATCGGTGCCGCTGGCCTGTGCCAGATCCGGCCGATCCCGGTGCTCGGCACGCTGGTGGGACTGCCTTGCTTTCGGGTCGGTCGGGTAGTGCAGGGGGTCGTCGAGGACTTCGCGGGCGTGTTTGAACCCGATCACCGCGGTCGCTTTTTTCCCCGGCCCAATCTCCACCGGAACCACAAGCCCGTGGTCGCGGTGCATCTGCTGATATGTCCGGTGCGGATCGGCGAAGAACTCAGGCCCGTATAGCTGCACCGCCTGATCGGCGTCGGCGTGCGAGGGGTCGGCGAGCGGGCATGTGCCGGTTCCCGGTGGGGGTGCTGGGGTGGTCAAATGTGCCTCCGGGCAGGGAAAGTGACGTGCTCGGGGCACGACGAATCAAGCCGGTCCGTCGCAGCGGCCGACTATGAGGGGAAGGATCCGGACGCCCATGCGCGGTGAGCGCGGGCCGCCAGGGAAGAACGGTGGTGGGTGGTTAGAGGTAGACGTGCTCGCCGAGGTTGTTCGGCGCCGCCTTCAGGCGGGTAATGCAGTCGTCGTAGGCGCGGGTCGCGCTCACCACACAGGGGATGTTCTCGCAGATGGTCCAGTACGCGACTCGCGCGGCCAGCACACCCGGTCGCGCCGGGCCGAGGTCGAACGCTGTGGCAGCGATCCGGTCGAACTCAGCACACAGACGCAGCTCCGGCGGGTTGGTATCCGCAGGCCCCTCGGCCTGGTCCCAATTGACCGCGGCCGGCGGAGCACTGAACCGCTGGGTGTCCTCGCGGCGCTCCCTGTACAGCAACGCCATCCCGCACGCCACGCTCAGCACCGGATGCGCATCGACAGCGGTGTACTTTCCGCGCAGCGCATCCGACACCGCGCCGATCAACGCCAGCGAGTCCGGCCACGTCTGCGCAATGCTGGCGTCGGTCATATCGTCCCCGCCTGCGCAGGCTTCGGCTCCGGCTCGCCCACCGCTGTGCCGCTGCTCGCCGAACGCAACGGGGCGTACGGGAATTCGCGGCGGCAATCATCCTCTTCCCGCGATCGGGCCAGTCTGCGTACACAAGTGACGGGATGTCCTGCGTGCTGAGACCGCAGGACATGCGCTTGCACGGTGGTGATCTCCGGATCGGGCGGTGTCGCGCAGTCGCCCAGCGCCATCCTGTCGCGCTCCTCGGCGGGCATGTACGACAGCAACTTCGTCATGCACATTCGAATACCTCCCATGTCTTGGGCACCAGCTATCGCCGCGCTATACAGAGCGGCCCCGCAAGGGGTACGGTGCCGACCCGCACAGCTCGGTGTACCGAGGTGAGTAGCGTTCGCGATGCAGCGAAATAACTGGTGCTGGAACCATTTTCGGCAAACCAAGCAACGCCGCACAATAGAGCGCGCGTACCCAATCACTTGTCCAGTTCATGGGTATGCAGGTCAGAGCCAAAAATTGTCTTCGCTACCGTGGGCGCTTACACGCCATGGAAGACCCCGAAACAGCGGCAGACGGCACACCGCCACGGCGAGACGATCAGACCGGATGTGCACGCGACGACCGAGCGCGAAGTTCCGTGCCACAGCGGATATTTCACTGAACTGGCAAGCGCCGAATCATCCTGTGCCGCAGTGGCCCAGGAGAACGCGCTGCGCATCTCGGCCGCTATCCGGTGGATCCCGACCGAGATGCGCAACGCCGATGGTGTCTACATGCCGTGCCAGGTCTCGGTGCCGGTGCCCGGGTTACGCAGCATGCTGAGGCGACGGTGCAGTTCGCGGGCTGCGGCGGCGTTGCCACCGGCTGCGCCGCGAATGTAGCCGGTCAGGGTGTGCAGGTCACGCATCGAGGTCAGCACGGTGAACGCGGGCCAGGTGCGGAACTCCTCGAGGTCGAGCCCGTACGCGCGGAAGAACTGCGCGAGATCCTCTTCCGGGGCCCCGAATCGGAGATGATCGTGACAGCTGAGGACCACGTCCAGCTCGCGGGGGCCGATGCTCGCCTCGTCCCAGTCGCCCAGCACCACTCGATTATCGCCGTCCCACAAGCAATTTCCCGCATACGCATCGCCATGGATGAACCCGACACCCAAGACCGACTCGAGCCTGTTGTAGCGGTCGAGCAGTTCGTGGGCGCGGTCGGACAGCCAGGCAAGATCATCGGGATCGAGAACTCGGCGTGCCGCATCCGAGCTGAGGATCGTGGTCAGCCCGGACAGCGGCGGATACGGGTGAAGTTCCAACGGCGGGGTCGGCAATGCGTGGAGTCGGCGCAGGATGGCGCCGAGGTCTCGCATCGGTGGTTCACCACGCTGGTGCTGCGGGTAGTAGCGCCACACCGTGACGGTGGCGTCATCGATGTCGACAGCGGTGTCCATCAGCGGCTCGGTCACCGGAATGTCGTGCTCGGCCAGCCATCGCGTCAGCGTCAGCCCCGCCTGAAACCGCAAGCCCTGGTGCTGGCTTCGCCCGATCCGGACCACGGCCTGCGGACGCGGCAGCAGCCAAACAGCGTTGCTGTGGGCGCGCAGCAACCGCGCCTCCTGGGCGTCGAGCCCGACCTGTTCACATGCGGCGATGAGGATGTCGTGCGCGGCCAGGTCCGTCATAGCAGGGCCGCGGTCGAGTGTGCGGTGTACCCGCGAATCGTCTCGTGGAGGTCTTGGGCGACGGGTGCTTGGGCATGGCGGTGCTCGCCGATCGCGGCGGTAACGGTATTCATCCCCTCCATGATGACCGTGATCCGCTGCTCGGCGGGAAGTTCCAGGACCGGAGACAGTATTTCCCGCGCGCCTTCGAACTCGTCGCGAGCGATCCGGGACAGGCTCAGCGAGACCCGAGCCAGGGCCTCGTCCCCGTAGGAGCGGTGTTCGGGTGGACCAGCGGTGTATTCGCTGATGGCATCCAGCGCCCACCGCTCGGCATGCTGGTGGTCACCGATCGCCTGATACGCGCAGCCCAGGTAGTAGGCCATCTTCGCGTGCGGGAATGTCAAACTGCCACCGAACGCGGTCACCTCATCAGGCGCATCGCGTGCCTGCTCGGCGGCGGCCACAGTGCGCAACGCGGCGGAACGGGCAAGGCTGATATCACCGAGCCGACCAGCGCAGCGCGCCTGCAACGCGAACAGCCTGACCCGGTAGTCGCCCGGCGGTGCCCACCCGGCTGCGTCGTCGATGACGTGCAGTGCCGTGTGTGGCTGCGGAGACCATTCCGCGATCAGGGCCTTCGTGCCAGCCACCCATGCCCGCAATCCGGGATGCGCGGCTTCCTGGGCCAGCAGCTCGGCAGCCATGACATGCCGCATCGCCGCGTCGGAATTCCCCGCCACGTCATCGGTGAGCTCGCCCAGCAGTTGGACCGCGACCGCCCCCAGCAGGGACAGTTCGCGTCGGCGCTGGAGCCGCCGCGCCTGATCCAGTTGCTGGGCGGCCTGTTTCCGCACACGCAGCAAGTTGGCCAGCAACGGCAGAGGCGGGCGGTGCACGTAATCGCGTGCAATTCGGCTCAGATCACGCGCCAAGCCGTCTTGAGAGATCCCGACCACCGGTTCTTCGCTCACCCACCGCACCAGGTCGGTCGATTCCTGCGCTGCAGTGGTGAGCAGCCGCTGCAACGCGGCGTCGGTGGCCGCCGCCAGCAGGGCCCCATCCGCCTGCAGAACGTCATCGAGGCGAGTGGCCATGTCCGTGGTCGGTGGCCGCTCTCCCTTCTCGATGTGGTGCAGGGTCGTCGGCGCATACACCGCCATCGCCGCGAGAGCCTTGAGCGAGAGACCACGCCGTTCGCGCAGCCTACGCATCAGATCGCCGAACGCGTTGTTACGGTTACTCATCAGGTCTGCCCGACCGCCGCGACGCAACACACATCGTGCGGTAGCGCCGCCTGTTCCGGCCGCCATCGACCGGCGGGGACCAGTCCCGGCTCGAGGAGGTCATCATGACCGCGGCCGCCGCCGAACCCCCGCTCGCGACTGGTCCTGCTCACATCGTGGACCATGCTGCAGATGTTGTGCAGCCATGTCCCTGCTCCGGCGGTGATCAGTCGATCCTGCGGAGCAGGCACCGCCGCCCGGACTGCGGTGGCGTAAGCGTCGCGGCGGGCCACTATGTCACCGTCGGTGATCATCTGCGCCGGACGCAGCAGTGTGCAATCAGCCACGGCGAACCCCAGTGACCGCGGTGACAACCTCGATGTAGGACGGTAGCTCGATGCCTGTCGGCAGGCCGCACAACCACTCCCGGCGATCATTTCCCGGAGTCGGGAGCGCCAGCTCCGTGCCCGCGCCCACGATCGTGGCAGCGGATCGGAACAGGTCCAGCTCCAACCGGTCGACATCATCGTCCGGTGCTGGCACTGCGGTCAGGAACACCCAGATATCGCTGCTGGTGAAGATCGGCAAGGACCGATCTCCCAGCGCTCTGTGTACTGCGGTGCCGCGTTGCCGGGACAGCATCACCGCACGGAAGCGATGCGCGCGGACTGTCAGGGCGTGAGTGGCAGGGTCGTAGCGGGTGCACCCGTACAGGTCTTCGTACAGTGTTCGGTGCCGCCCATAGGATTCGGCGACGCCGAGGGCGGCAGCTAGGTAGGCACCGATAGCGATGTCCGCATCGGCGGAAGAGGTGTCGCGTGCAGAGAGCACCGCGATAGTTGTCATGAGCGTCCTCAGTCACAAATCGAGCGAATAGGGAAGGCGCACCGCAGCATCAGCGAGATCGCAATAACCGCTGCTAGCACGGGATTCGTCATGCACCTCAGCATCGGCACAGCCCGTCTCATGCGGAACTGCATCGACACCGAACCGCACTGAACTTTCACCGAACTTCGCCAACAGGCCCCTGCTGTGCACCGGTTAGCCGGTGGGACACTGGCGGCATGATGGAACTCAACGGCGTGCCGGTCACGGTCGACGACCTCGCTCCGCTGGCGCTGGTCGGCCTCGGCCACTTCACCTCGATGCGGGTCGAAGCCGGTGCGGTCCGCGGCCTCGAACTGCACCTCGATCGGCTGATCCGCGACAGCCGCACGGTCTTCAACGCCGAACTCGATCCCGATCGCGTCCGCGCCTACGTGCGGCAAGCCATCCGCGACGCCGACGGACCGGTAGTTGTCCGAGTGACCATCTACGATCCGACGCTCGAGCTGTCCAAGCCTGGCGCACCCGCCGACCCGCACGTGTTGGTTTCGATGCGGCCCGCACCGGCCGTGCCGTCGACCGCGTTGCGCCTGCAATCGGTCGTGTACTCGCGAGATCTGCCGCGGGTCAAGCACATCGGTCTGTTCGGTGCCCTGCATCAGCGCGGAGTCGCGCAGCGTCAGGGATTCGATGACGTCGTGTTCACCGCCGGTGACGGCTCGATCAGCGAAATCGCTACCAGCAACATCGCTTTCATCACCGGCGAAGGTCACCTGGTGTGGCCGCGCGCCGAAGTCCTCCCCGGCACCACGATGCGACTGCTCAATCAGGTTCTCGACGAAGACGTGGTGACCGAGCGCGTCACCCTGGCCCAGCTCGGCGACTACGCCGGCGCCGTCGGCACCAACGCCGCGACCGGCGTGCGCGCGGTGTCCTGCATCGACGACATCCAATGGCCCGAGCACGAGGTGGTGTCGATCCTCCGGAAAGCTTACGAATCCATTCCGCCGCAGCGGATCTGACGCGCCACCGCCCCCGGCGCCCAGTAGGCTCGGACGCCACCAGATCGAGAAGGGGCGACGCTGTCGATGAAGAGCCTGGTTCGGCCGTGGACCGGAGCCGAAGTAGCCGCGCTGCGCGAAGCCCGGCGAATGTCTTTGATCGAATTCGCCGGGCACCTCGGCGTCAGCGAGCGCATGGTTTCCAAGTGGGAGGCCAAGGGAGCCGACATCAAGCCACGGCCGGTCAATCAGGCTGCTCTCGACACTTCGCTGTCCCGGCTGACCCCCGATGAGCTGACGCGGTTCCTCACCGTCGTACCCGACGACGCGATTGGTGACGCCCCCGACAGTGACCAGCTGATCCGGCCCGACCGCATCCGCCATCCTGTCGACGGCCGCTCCATGACCTGGGTCCCCGAGGGTGTCTTCCTGTCCGGGCCGATGGACCAGCCCGTGTGGCTGCCCGGATTCCACATCGACACCTACCCGGTCACCAACGCCGACTACGCAACCTTCGTGACCGCCACCGGGCACGCGGCGCCCCGGCACTGGGACAACGGCAGGCCACCGGCCGATATCGCCGATCACCCTGTCGTGTGGGTGACCCACGACGACGCCAGCGCCTACGCGCGCTGGGCGGCCAAGAAATTGCCGTCGGCGCACCAGTGGGAGAAGGCGGCCCGCGGCACCTCCGGTGCCACCTGGCCGTGGGGCAACCAGGTCACCCCCGCCAAATGCAACTGCAAGGTCCGCGACGAAACCGGCACAACGACCCCCGTCGACTGCTACAAATCCTCCGTCAGCTCCTACGGCGTCTACGACCTGTGTGGCAACGTCTGGGAATGGCTGTCGACCGAATCCAGACCCGGCCGCTTCGAGCTGAAGGGATCGAGTTTCAACTCCCTGCTCGAGGCCGCCGCCCCGGCAGCATTCAACGACGCCGACTGCGGGATGCTGGATGATGACACCGGATTCCGCTGTGTCGCAATAGAAGTCATGCGCTGAAGACTGCGCCGTCGAGTGATTATCGGTGTCCACTGCCAGGCGGCAGCACTCCAGTCTCCCTGTGGTTTCCGACCCGCGCCAGCGGGGCTCGGCGGCGGCCGCGGTCATGACTGCACCGGTTTCCGGAGCTCGGCGGGCACCGTGGTGAGGGTGCCGATCGAGCAGTCCAATTCGGACGGGTACACGGGCTCCCCATCCCGCAGGGTGGTGGTCACCCATTCGAGAAAGCCGACGTAGTCCACCGACGAGGACAGCCGCGCGATTCGACCGGGGCCCAGATGCATTCGTGCGTCGGGCTCGAGCCGAAACTCGCGATGTTCGAAGGTGACGAAATCTCCCCGCAGCGCCGCGAATGTCAGCGGGTCATGCAGCATGCTCGCGGGGTGAAACCGTGCGAACCACTGGTTGAGATGGTGGGTGATCAACTGCGCCCAGGGTTTGCGGGAGGCTGCGAGTAGACGGTAGATCGGGCTGTCGGCATCCACGGCGAGCGTCCGGGTGAACGTGTGATCCGACAGCACCAGCGCCAGATTCTCGACCCGGCCGACGACCTCGTGGACCGATTTCGGATCTAGCCGGAAGTTGTGCTCGGCCTTGCCGGGCTGATGAAACTCGAGAGCGCCGCCCATCTGCCAGATATGCAGCCGTCGCGCCAAGCCGAGCGGCGCCGGACTGCCTGCATCGGTCAGCAGAAGGTTGGCCAGGTCGGTGAGAGGACCGATTCCCAACCAGCGCAACGGCTTTGACGGGCTATTTCCGCACAGCGAGGCCACTGCCGTATACAGGTCCAGCGGCCATGGATGCGCCCCGGCGGGGAGGAGCCCGTCGGCGGCCCAGTATTTGCTCTCGCCGAGGCTGTGTCCGGCTGCCACGACGACGTCTTGGCGGCCGAGCAAGTCGAGCAGGCGGCGCGCGAACATCGAGCGCCGCCCGTCTGGGAGCTCATCGGCGGTGACGACCAGTTCTAGTCTCGGCTCGGTCATTGCGGCCAGCGCAAGGGTGATTGCGTCATCCGGATCACCACCCGCATCGGTGGAGATGACGAGCGGGCAGTCCTTGAGCGGTACGGCTCCCTCGGCGGTCGTGTCCATGATCAGACCGCCTTCGGCAGGCTCTTCGCGGCGTCCAGGATGATGTCGACGACCGTGTCGAACACGGGTCGGCTCTCAGCGACAGGCTCATCCAGCCAGAACCTGACCTCATCGCACGGACCCGGAAGCATGATCAACGATCCCTGCACGGTGCGAATCGCCTGAAACTTGAACAGCTTCGACAAGATGCGGATCGGGCGCGAGTCCCCCGCCGGCGCGGGTTGAGTCAAGAAGGTCAGGAACCCGGTGGAGCGGTTCCCGATGACCGGTGTGGTCAGCTCACGGCGGACCAACTCGGCGCGCGCCCGCTCACCGAGCGGGCGAGGCATCTGAATAGCGTCCACGGCTCCGGCGCGCAGGATGATGTGCTGGTGCGTGTCGACCTCCGCACCGGCGAATCCGTTCTCCTCGAGGTACCGCGCGCAGCGGGCGGTCGCAGTCTCGGTCAGGGTTGTAGCCATAGCTCCTCACAGGGCATTCGGTGGTCGGGAAGAAGGCCGTCGAAGATCTCCACGGCAGTGATCGCGGGGTTGTGGCACTCGGACCACTTCCGCAAGAAGTTCGCGACCGCTGTCCGGCAACCGCAGTAATCGAAAACCCTGTCAGCCCAAACGAATCGGAGATGAGTGTCCGGCTCGTCGGGACGAGGCGACGTCTGCTTCTGATCCAGATGCGGGGGCATCGCCACTTCACCGCGCAAACCTGGCCGCGCGGATCGCCTCGACCACGTCCTCCGAGGAGGGGCGGTAGGCGTCGGTCGGTAAGCCGTTCAGCCATGTCCGCCCCACGTCATGGGGCGCCGGCAGCCGGATCTCGTCGCCTGCAGATAGCAAACGAGCATCCGTCAGGGAGAGCATTGCGAGCGATGCCGCCTCCAACCTGCGTTGCGCAGGGCTGGTGAGCAGCGTCCACTGTGGCTGTTCTCTTCGGTCCTCGCTGACCACGATCGGCCCTGGGTAAGGCAGTCGCGCTAGCGTTCGCCGCCCGAGCGCCTGCGGAACGACGACAGCACCGACGTTCCCGACTCGGAGCACGATTCCTTCAGCCCCTCCGCGAGCGACCGCGTCCAGGCTGCACACCGTGCGGTAGTAGCGGCAGCGGGTGAGGATCTCATCCAGCTGGTTTGAGGATTTCATCGTCGACCCCCGGCCGCTGTGGGATGTCCTTCGCGGGAAACCTGAAGCATGACTTCGATGACCGCACACATCGGAGGACGAAAGGCGTTGCGCGGCTCCACGATCCAGCTTCGGAAGCCCGAACACTCATCCTGCGGTGACGGTAGGACGATCCAGTCCGCGGCAACGCTGGCATTGAGGTTCAGCAGCGCGACGGTGGCCTCGTACTCACTCCCATCGGGGGGCTCGGTCAAGACGGTGCACCGACCAGATTGCAAATGCGCGATGACAGGGCCAAGCAGCTTCAGCGCCGCCAACCTCGGGCGGACCTGCCGCTCCAGTGCTGACGGCATGACCAATCCGCTAACCGATCCGGAGTTCGCCCCTGTGAAAAGGACGATTCGACCAGCGCTAGCCGTAACGGTCGCTGGAAGAAGCTGCCGGTAGCGGCGGCAGAGTGACGCCACCGTTTCGCCTGAAGTCGCACCGAGATCCGTCGTCATCAGTCCCACCTGCACTGGCTTTGTCTGCGGAGTGACCAGGCCAAACGGTCACGTTTCTATGCTTTGTGTCAGAATGTCACAGTGACATGCATCGTGCAACGCAAACGGCAAACATCGGTGCGTCGTTTCATTTGCCTGGCTCCTGTGCTGAGCCGGTCAAGTGCTGTATCTTGTGACAGAATGTTGGGTGTGACAGAAAGTCACTGTGCGCCAGAGGAGGTGTGACCGGTGTCTCAAGGTTCGATATCGGCCAACGGCTACCGAATCTCGCCCTACAGTCGGCGGCTTCACCTCGGCGATCGGCTACGCGACCTGCGTCAGGAGCAAGACCGCTCGATCCAGCAGGTCGCCAAAGATCTTGATATGGACCGGACTCTGCTGACCCGCATCGAGACCGGTCAGCGCCGTGTCTCAGCTGATGTCAGCATGAAAGTCGCCGAGCACCTCGGCATCGAGCAGCACTCTCCTCGCTGGCAGGAGTTCTACGCGTTGGCACGGGACGCCGCCGAGTCCGGGTGGTGGGAGAGTCGCGCGTTCAAGGGACTCTCGCCGCGCCAAGCCCTGCCCGCAGATCTGGAGGCCGGAGCCAGCCGCATTCGCTGGTACGAATTCGCTCTGGTGCCGGGCCTGCTCCAGTCGCCCGCGTATGTGCGTGCACGCCACGACCAGACGATCACCGACGTCTACGCCAATCCCGTCGAGATTCGCGCCCGCGAACGCCGCCAGCAGGAGGCATTCGTGCCGAATGGTCCGCGGATCGAGGCCATCGTCGAGGAGACGGTCATTCGTCGGCTCATGGTCCCGAAGCCCGCAATGCTCGAACAACTCGAGCACCTGCTCAAACTCATCGACGGCAAAGATCAGGTCGACTTCCGCGTTCTGCCGGTCGGCGGGGAACTCCTCGGCCTGAAAGCGCCGCGCTCGCCCGTCTCGATGTACGACTTCGCCACCGGTGACCCCTCGGTAGTGGTGGCCGAGTCGTTGGCCCAAGATGAGCTCTTGCGCGATCCGGCGCAGGTTGCCGATCATGAGCGGCTGTGGCGCAGGCTGTACGAGATCGCTTTGCCGCCGGAGGAGAGTCGGCAGCTTATCGCCGGGAGCGTAGAGACTTTGAACAGGGAGAAGTGAGAAGGTGAGGAGCAACACCATGACTGGGCGGCCAACCGATGGGTACGTCAAGTCGTCGTACAGCGACTCGGGCGGCAACTGCGTGCTCGTCCGTCGGATCGAAGGCGACCCGAATGTCTTCATCCGCGACAGCAAATTCGGGCGCGGTCTGGGTAACCAACCAGAGGATGAGCCGATTATCGAGATGCCGGCAGCGGCCTGGGCCACATTCGAGGCCCTGGTGCTCGGGCGAACCATCACGGAGGCCGCCGTCGGCTGCCCCGAAATCCAGCACGCCGCCGACAACGGCACCGTACTTCGTGGAACGGATCACACCACGCTTGCCTTCACCGGCGATGAATGGTCCGCCTTCCGCGCCGGCCTGGTTGGCAGGGAGTTCGAACCCCGGAAAGCCGCGGCGTAAGAAACGAATTACGTTGCTATACACCGCAATTCGAGACCAGAAGGTGCCCGTCGACCGCCACCGGCCGACGGGCACCTTCCATTGCAGCGAGTGGCGGAACCGGGTTGGATCAGGAGATAAACCAGTTCCGCAGTGAGGCCCACCGGCTCGGCGTTCGAATTGGATCAGTTTGCAAATCAACCAGTTCGGGGCCGACGAATGTGCGGGTCCATTGCTCGGCGTCAAACAGCTGAGCGTCGCTCAGGCCAGTCGCCCGCTGGAGAGTGTGCGGATATGCCTGGGCGTAGGCGCGGTTGACGGCGGTTGCCGCCTCCGGCGGCATCAGCATCCACTCGGCGCAGAGCCGGGTCACTGTCCACGTCGCCTGGTCGGCGGCGAGGTCTTCGATCACGTCCAACAGCCCGTGAGCCCGTAACCCACGCCAGAGCGACTCCCACCGCCTGAAAGGCGATTGCGGAGACGGCGGGCGATCGGACGGTAGAAGCGGCTGCGGCAGGGCACTGGTTCGAACCCGGGCCAGAAGCGGGAGCCCGAAGACTCGAGCGAAGTGCGCACGGTGAGTCCCGTCATCGAGAACCCGGAATATCGGTCCCGCCGGGCCTTCGACCCGCTCGAGGGGCACCGGCTTCCGGAAGTTGCTGCCCATCATGAAGCGGTCGATCCATGCTTCGAGATCAGCCGCGGTAGCGACTTCGCGCAACGTCAAGCAGAGCCAGGCCAGAGAACGCCGCCAGGCTTCGCCTCGATCGAACTGACCCCACTGTTCGTAGTCCGGCGTGGACACGATCAGCGTCGGATCCACCCAGTCCAAATAGTGCGCCTGTCCCCGCTCGCCGTCACGGACGTGAGGAACGGTGTCCGAGCCGAAGACCGCTATCTGTCTTACCTGCTGCGCAACCGAATTCACCTGCGCTACACGAGTTTCGAGCCAGGAAACAAGTTCTTCGCCCGGGTCCGGATCGCGGACCATGCGCATAGCCGCCGCGCGCGGGCCCGGCGTCGGAAGCTCGGCGCGAAGCACCGCCAGAGCTTCACGGAGCTGCGCTCGTTGCGGCCGATCAACTGCCTCGCGCAGGTGCTTGGCCCACAGCTCGCCAGGGTGGTCGAGCTTGCTGGCACGAACAACAGCAGCATCGTAGACCGCCGGCGCGGTCGAGATCTGCGGGTCAGCGGCGAGGGGTCGGTCGGCTCCGAATCGGCGCAGGACTGCCCCCATCGCGTCCACAGTGGCAGACCATCCCCGGATATGAAGGTCGCCATAGTGTGCGGTAAAGACACCCGAATCTGCTCGTTGGATCACTGGAATATCGCCCCCTGCATAGCATCCCGCTCGGCTTTGCCGCTCAGTATCGCTTCGGGGACCGACAGTCTGGTGACAGAACGCGCGGATGCCGGTCACGAGCGCGCCCTAGTGTTGTTCGTGGTCGAAGCCGAATGCGAGGATCAGCTCCCGAAGCCGCTGCGTGTCGCCGTCAGTCACCGGCTGCCAAGCATTCGAGGGAAGCAGCATGTTCTCCGCCGTGCGCTGATCGCCGATCATCGGGGCGAACCGTATCCGGCCAAGGAGGTCGCCGACCGAGGTGACGACGAGCTCCTCCAGCCGACCGGGGATCTCTTCCTCTACGCGCAGGCCAGCGGCCTTCTGCCAGAGAGGTGTGGCACTGCCCCATCGCAGGCGCTGCGGCGGCCAGATCTCGGACACCCGCACGCTGACCTCGATGGGGGGATCCACCCAACGGCACGGCTGGTATCGCTCCTCATCGAACATATGAGCGACCTTAATTCAATGGTCGGGCCGAGGCTATCCGGCCACCCGCATCAGCTCGGCGAGCTGCATGTTCACCAGCCGTAGCGAGGCGTGGGTGTCCTCAAGGGAGTCGGAGAGCCGTTCGGAGTACTCCGCCGCCCGACGGCTCAGTTGCTGGAATCGGTTGTGCAGGTTGGTGACGGCCGTGTCGCCCGCCCCGGCGGCCTTTGCTGCGGCGATGTCTTCGGCCAGTTTCTCGAGGTCTTCGCGGGCCTGGTTGGTGAATGCGGTGACGATCATTTCGCGCATCTCGTCTTCGTCGGGAAGGGGGACGCGGACGAAATGGCTGCCGGACCCGAACCGGCCCACGACTTCGCGTAGTCCCGCGAGGATTGCCTCGTGCTCGGCAGTGACGAAGTAGACCCCTCCAGTGGGTCGAACCTTCAGTCCCCCAAGGGCTTCCACGTAGCGGCGGACGATGGCACGCAGGCGGTCAGGGCCCATGTAGGTCGAGTGCCAGGTGTGCAGGTCGGCGATCTCCGCGAGCAGCTGCTCGACCCGATCCTGTTCACCCTGGGGGAGGTCTCCGATGGCGGCGGCGTCCGGCTCCACGTGGAGCGTCCCGGCGCCTCCGGCGTCGGTGTCGTCGGAACGGGTGAACGCGACGACACCCAGGCGGGTGTCGTAGGACAGCTTGGTGCGTCCCTCGTCGCGGACCTCACGCACGAGGTGGCGGACCAGTTGGCCGGTGTCGCGGCGGACATGTCGGACCATCAGCGTGGCGACCCGATCGGTGGCGTCGTCGCTGGGTTTGCGGCGCGGCCGGGATTTCCGGTCCGCAGTGGGGTCGTCGAGGGAGTAGACCGCCTTGACTCCCTGCGGCCCGGTGACCCGCTCGAAGGCGTCGTCGGCGCGCAGGGGAGGAGGCAGATGGACTGTGTCCAAATCGAATTCGTCGAACCACTCCTTGAGTTCGTCTGGAGTGACCTCGCCCCGGAAGATCGAGTACAGCACCAGCCAGCCCAGCACCGGGTTGGTTTCGGCTTTGTCGGTGTACTGGTCGAAAACGGTCATCAGGGCCTCCTCATTCAGCCGCAATATATTCAAAACGTTCGTTTTCGTCTCTGTCTTCTGCCGAACCCATGAACTGGGTGAGGCGGGGAGATCGCCGTCAGATCACGCGGAACAGCTCCGCTGCCGGGTGCGGGTTGGTCAGGTCGTCGAGGGTGCGCAGGTTGTCGCACAGCGCTTCCAGCACGCCGCTGCGGCCGGCTGGGTGGCGGGGGTCGGTGATGGCCACCCCGAAGAGCCGGAAGTCCAGCTCGGACTTGGCCGAGTTCCAGGTCCGCATCCATTCCTCGGCTACCTCGGCGTCGCCGTCGGTGATGAGCACGATGTCACCGCCCTGCACCGCGTCGTCGCCGTGGTGTTCGGTGAGGATGTCCACGGCCGTGCCGAGGGGAGTTTGGAAATCGGTTCCGCCGGAAAAGAAGCTCTCGGCGAAGTCGAGTACCTGGTCGAGCGGTGCTTCTCCGGCGGGCAACCGGTGCACGCTGATCTGCTCGGCCGAGGAGAACAGGATGCCGACGAAATCACGGCCTTCGGCGCGGGCCTGGTCGAGCAGCGCGAGCCCGCAGGCTTTCGCCCATGCCTCCGCGCTGGCGATCCGCCCGTCGGGCCCGGTGCGCGGTGCGCACATCGAGGCCGAGCAGTCCAGGCAGGCGATAATCGCGCCGCGGCCACTGTGGGCTTCGCCCATGGTCTCGTAGAGCATCAGTTGCTTCTCGGCGAAGCGGGCGGCGAACACCGCCCGCAACGCGGGGTGCGCGAGATTGGCTGTCTCGGAAGGGATCAGGCGAGTCAGGTCGTCACCGAGGGTGATGCCGACGAGTTCCCCGGCGACATGTTCGAGCTTGCGGGTGCGTTCGGCGGTGGCCATGCGCCGGAACCGGCCGATCAGATCGGTGAACTTCCCCAGCCGGCCGCCCCGCAGGCGCTCGGCCAGCCGGGCCCGCTCGTCGAACGACATCCGTTGCAGCTGACCGGGTCCGAGACCCCAGGCCGCCATCAAGGCCGCCTCCTCGCGCGCCTGTTCGGCGGCGGAGGCCATCGCCTGGCGAGCGCCCGCCCGCAGCGCGGCATCGAGCGCGCCCGCCGCTGCTTCGGCCTGCGCGCGAGCCTGCTGAGCCGCGTCGTCGGCGGCTTGCGCTGCGGCTACCGCATTGTCGACCGCGACGGCTGCCGGGCCGGGCACCGAGCCGTCCTCGTCTGCCTGCTCGGCGGCGGCATCGAGCGCGGCTTCGACTGCGGCAGCCTGGTCGGCGGCCTCCTGCTCAGCCTGCTCGGCCTCGTCGGCGGCCTGCTGGGCGTCTTGGGACTGTTCGAGCATCTGGGCCAAGGTCGAGCGCTGGGCGATCACCGCCATCGCCGCGGCGTACTCGTCGCCGACGGTCTCCCGGTGCAGATCGGCGTACTCCGGAGTGCCGATCAGGGCGGTGACGATGGCGTGGTTGGGCAGCCGGGTGGGTTCGACCTCGGCCTGTTCGCGCAAGACGGGATCGGCCTTGTAGACGGTGAGGAAGACATCGCGCAGCAGATCGGGCACGTAGTCGAAGCGCTGGGACAGCTCCTCTTCGACCTCGGCCAGCGCAGTGGCCTGCTCACGCACCTCGGTCCAGGTCATCGCGTCGAACCGGTCGCCCTCCACGACGGTGACGTGCCGCGCAGGCGCGGCTGTGCCCAGGCCGACCCATCGGCCCGCCTTGCGGGCCAGATCGGCGAACTTGCGCAGGGTCTTGCCGGACATCGAAACCATCCCCCTTCGGTCAGTTGTTGCCGGTCAGGGTGTTGACATCTACGCCGAGCGCTTCAGTCATCACCCGGGCGTAGACCGCCTTGTGTCGGGCCAGCGTCGCGTCCACTGTGGTGGTGGACCGGCCTGCGGCCAACGAGTTGCGGCGCAACTCCTCGAGCCGTTTGCCCGCCTTGCCGAGCTTGTGGTTGGCCTCCTTGATCGCCCACTGCGACAACGTTTCTCGCGATTGACCGGCTTTGGCGTCGAGCTGGGCAGCCATCTCGGCGATGGCGTCGGATAGGTCCATCGCTTCCCGCGCATCGGGGTTGACCAGCGCGAGCACCTCCCGTTCGACGGTGGGCCGTTCGGCGACCGAATCCCACAGCACATGGGTGAGCATCGGCAGGTCGTTGTCGTCGACCTCGGCGCGGCCGTCGAGGAACGCCGACGCCTGGAGCAGACGAATGGCCTGCTTCCAGCGTCGATCCGACGCCACGAGCGACTGCCGGCGCAGCGAGGTCCGCAGCTGGCAGACGGTATCGACCACCCCGTCCGGCACCGTCACGGCCGGGACGTCGATCGTGACCGCCTGCTGCAACGCCGCGAGCGTGACCGTGGTCGGCGCGGCGGCGGCCGCGGGGACCTGGACAGCGGAGCGGATGAGAGCGGCGAAGTTCGACGGATCGGCCAGATAGCCGACCTCGAGCCGCACGAGCAGGCGATCGTAGATCGCGGCGCTCTCCTCCCCGCTAGGCAGCTCGTTGGAAGCGGTGATAGCCGAGATCAACGGGCAACTGATCGGGGCCCCACCGGATTCGGGGTGATACAGCCTCTCGTTCAGGAAGGCCAGGGTCTCGTTGAGTGCGCCCACCGAGCACTTGAAGATCTCGTCCATGAATGCGATATGGCAGGTCGTGGCCCGACCTTCGAACAGCTGGGTGTAGCGGCCCTGGGTCAGGGCGGCGACATCGACCGGGCCGAACATCTTCTTCGGATCGGTGAATTTGCTCAGCAGGATCTCCCACATCTGCGCGTCGACGATCCGGCCGGTCAGCTCGCGCGCCAGCTCGGATTTCGCGGTGCCGGGCGGGCCGAGGATCAGCGAGTGCTTGCCCGCCAGGATCGCAGCGACCACCGCGCGAACGACCTCGGAGCGTTCGTAGAACAGCTCAGACAACTCCGTGCTCACCGCGCGTAGCTTGCTCGCGGTCTCGGCCGAATCGTGTACCACCTGCTGTTTCGTGCTCATAACCTCTCCCCGATTTAATGGGTACCCATTTATTGCCACCGACACTAGCACAGGGGTTGGACAAGTGGGTACCCACTAAGTGAGGATGGTGGGATGACGTCCGGCGACCCGCACAAGGCCAAGCAGCGATCCTGGCGTCCCGAGAACGATGAGTACTTCGGCGCGAAGGATCTCCTCGAAGCGCGGGGGAGCGGGCTGACGGAGTACCTGCGGGCGTGCGTGCGCTGGCTGCAAGCCGATCCGGATGCGGCGTTGGAGACGCTGGGCGAGCACTGGCCCGAACCGCGCACCCGCGGCCGCCCTCGTGCGGAGGAGCCAGCGGCGGAGCCGCATCGCTGACTGCGACCCCGATAGGGTTGTGCCTGAACAGATCTCGTGGACCAGGAGGACGGAGCATGGGGCACATCCGTATACCGGATCCGGAGTTCTGGTGGCTGGCCCGCCGCGACGATGTCGCCTGGCTCGAGGATCCGGACGTGGCCGACGGCAAGGTCCGCTGGCCCGATCGTGACCGTCTGAACTGGCGAGCCATCGCAGCGACCGTCAATGCGATCGCGGAACGCCTCGATGACGCGACCGCGCTCCTGGAGCTCGACGAGGACGGGGTCGGCCTGGTTCCGTGTGCTCTGGAAGCGCTCGGTGACGTCGAGCGCGACGTCGTGCGGCGGTGGTTCACCGAGCCGCCGGTGTTCGATCCATGGGACGACGCCCCGAGCAATGGACGTCATCGGCTGTGGGGCGTGTGGTCGGTGGAGCCGGCCGTGCGGCTTCCGGTGCGGTCGGAGATTCTCGGATACGCGCGGCAGGCGGAGATCAGCCGATCCGGCGACTATCCGAAGCAGCTGCGCCGGGTGCGCTGGTTCGACTCCTCCCAGGGCGCGAACCAGCGGTACGCCCGCACTCTCGAGCAGGCCATGCGCGGGCAGCTGCCCGGCCCGGATGAGGAGGCGGAGCCCGTGATCGAGCGGCCTCTCGGCTCACCCGCCGGGCCCGCTCCCGCCATGCTGGAGACCGAGCCCGGTCAGGAGCTCGCGGTTGCTAATTTCTCCGGTAGGCGCACCCACTCGTATCCCATTGAGGTGTGGCAGCTTTCGGACGGCCGCCGCGTCGCCATTGTCTCCGAGACGTTCTCGGCGGCGTCGCTGATGAATGCCGCCGAGCGCATCATGGCCGCCGTTCATCGGCAGTGGCCGAACGCGCTGATACTGGAACACTGGCTGTCCGACAGCACACACGGCACCGCGGGCAGGCACGGTGGCTACTGCTGGTCCAGTGGCATTGGTGGCTACCGGCCCGCCGACCTCGCCGACCTGTTCAACCACGGCCTCGACCTTCGCGATGACGTGGGCGGTCCGGACGCAGCTACACTCAACCCGCCCCGTCGGTGAACTTTCCCGGCGGGTGCAGCCATTTTCGGGCATGAACGCCCGCCGCCGGGCTGCTCATTTTTCCGGCGAATGCGACACGTTCGCGCTGTTCAGCGTGGCGAAGACCCGAGAGCGATAACGTGCGGCGTCATGGGCTACCAGCGCATCGCACCAGGCCAGAGCGTCGCCGACCACACCGACGCGCTGCTCGCGCGGATCGCGAGCGAGCTGACCGGCAAAGGACATCGGCTTGCCGACACCGAGGTCCACATGAATGTCACTGACCGCGCCGATGACGAGGTCGCGTTGATCCAGCAACGTGCCGAGCAGATCGGTTTCGGTGCAATCGTTTTCGTCGACGATCGTCAGCCGTCTCGCTCTGGCACCGTTCCCAGCTCCACACTGGGTCCGCTCGCGAGTTCGGTCGCCGCCGAGGCGCGAGCCGCACGCATCCTCGGCGACAAGTTCGACTGAACTGGGGCAGCTGGAACCGCCACTCCGCGCTCAGTACTCCGGTCTCCGCTATCGAGTGGTGAGAAGCTCGTCGAGGCGGACGTGCTGTCCGGGAGCGATCTCGAAGAAGCAGTCCTGCTGTTCGTCGATATGGGTAGGTGCTTGGCCGACGGCGTCGAGTAGGGCGTGCAAGCGCGGGTAGGGCGCGTCGCGGACTCGTTCGACGATGCCGGGGCGGCGCCACCACTCGATCGCGGCGGATGCCAGATTGACCCCTGCGTTCCGCAGTCGAGTCTCGCCGTCCGGGGCGAGGGCGTAGGCGCCGGTGGTGATCATCTCGTCGTCCTCGGCGACCACCGTGTAGTCCAGGATCAGCTCTTCGCGCGGGACGGTCATCCGGGTGCCGACGAGAAGACGGCCTTCTGCCAACGCCGCTCGCGCCCGCTCCCCGCCGGCGAGCACTCCGCCGGGTCGCCCGACGATGGGCAGAGGCATCGAGGCGCGAGCTTCGGGATACTGCATCACGGTCGTGTCGATCCATCGCCCGGAGCCGGGGAGGTACAGCACGCAGTGGCCGCTGTAATCCTTTCCGTCCCAATGGTGTTCACCACCGCCGTATCGCGTCAGTGGTCCTCTGTCGCGGTGGCTGATCACCAGTTGCACGGCGGTGGGCCGGGCCAGAACTCCGATGACGTCGTATGCCTGCTGCAACGTCAGCGCGGCAGAGACACACATGTTGGCCTGGTGGCCGCTGGAGTGATGAAGCCACAGAAACGGCGGCAGCATCTCTACCAGCTGATCCGGCGGTGCGGTACCGAGCATGGTCGCGATCACCTGCTCGGGGATTCCCAACCGGCCCGGGTTGTATCCGGTGCGGCCCCGGCTCGGCTTTCGAGCTCCGTTCGTGCGTTTTGGCTTGCGCCCCTTCGACTTCGGCATTGCGAGTCGACCCCCTTCGCTGATCAATCGGTGGGTTGGTCAGTGGAACCGCTTGGTGAAGAAGCGTTCGCTGGGCATGGGTGAGGGCCCGGCGGTGAATCCGAAGATCGACGAGAAATCCAGACCGACCCCGGTGGGGTGGATGGTGAATCCGATGTTGCGGTAGAAGCGTTCCAATCCGTGATCATCGGCCTCGAACTGGCCGTAGAGCAGATCGGCCTGGGAGCGCTGCACGATGTCGAGGGCGGTGCGTACCAGCGCGGTTCCGGCGCCGCTGCGGCGGTGCGCGTCGTCGACGGAGACGAAATGCAGTTTCGAGGTACGCAAAATCCCGTTCATCACCGGCTGCATCCCGGCCTGCGGGGGCAGCATGGACAGGAAGTACTCCGACGGGCCCGCCAGCAGACCACCCACCGGACCGCTGTCGTCCACCGC
The DNA here is from genome assembly GCF_054065835.1 of Nocardia citri. Classification (NCBI taxonomy): domain Bacteria; kingdom Bacillati; phylum Actinomycetota; class Actinomycetes; order Mycobacteriales; family Nocardiaceae; genus Nocardia; species Nocardia citri. The sequence continues at coordinate 87,487 of NZ_JBSUQM010000016.1, read as the reverse complement.
GACCAGCGCGAAGGTGTGCGCCCACGTCATGGCTTCGAGTTGGCCAGCGCGAAACGCTCGCTCGTCAGCGTCGTGTCCGGCCTCGAAATCGAGAGCGGTGGCCAGGAATCCGTTGGTGTGCGCCTCGATGAGCCTGCGTGCGGTGAGGGGCCCGCCCGCATCCGCCATACTTGCCCATTTCTCGAACTGGGCGAGCTCGTCGACGCCCCCAGCGTGGCGGATCTGCACTAAGGAACCGGCCGCGGTCACCACGGGGTTCGGTAGTTCTGGTCGTGCCGATTTCGCAGCGGCGCGCTTTTCGCGATTGCGACGGCCCTTCGACATGCGATCCCCCTACGGTGTGTATGCCGCGCGGATATCTGTGGTCGCCGAGGTTACAGCGGCCCACCGACAAGTCTGACCGTGCAGGACGCGGCTGAGACGCGGAATCGACATCTGGAGAGGATTGCCGCACAACGGAATTACGCACCGAGGCCCCAGTGTCAGCGCGGGAAAGCAGTGCGGAGGGAAGGCGGCGGGATCCGGTCTGGGGAGGAGTCCGGACGTTGCGCGCCTTCCCTCCGCGCGGATGCCGTCACCGGCGTGGTGGTGGGCCGAGGGGAGTGGTGCCTCCCACCGTGCCTTGTTGGTGACGGCGTGGCTTGGGCGAGAAGGGATTACGGTCTGAAGCTCGCGGGGACGACCGGTACGAACTTGGCGTCGGGGTCGTGGTTGTCGGGGGTGCAGGAGTAGAAGGGGCCGCTCGGGCTGCTCAGGGTGTTGAACAGCGGGTAGAAGAAGTCGCGGAAGTACACGGCCATGGCGGCCCCTGGTTGTACGACCGCTTCCAGCCAGGCGCGGCGCAGCGACCACAGCACCGTGGTTGCCTCGGGGTGCTCGTACCATTCCGAGCACCAGCAGATCGCGCCGTTGGCGGTGCTGGTGGCCGAGCGGGGCAGTTTGCGCTGGGTCCACTCACCGATATTGCCGATCACCCATTCCAGCAGCACATCCATGTCGATTTGGTCAGGGTCAGCGCCAGCAGGGGCCGCATCGGCCGCGGCTGCCCCGCCGGCTCCGGCCGTGTTCGCGGCCGCACCGGATGCCGCTTCGGCGGGTGCGGTCGCGGCCATCCGGTCGGCGAGCACGCCGAGGGCGGTTTCGAACTCGTCGAGGCCCTGAGCGGATCGGGCGGCGGTGGCGTCGACGCGCTCGACTCTCGTGGACAGCAACCGGTTTTGGTTGCGCATCTCGACGAGCGCTTCGCCGAGGGAGGCGAGCTGGTCGCGCAGCTCGGCGAGTTCGGTGTCCGGGGATTCGTCGGTGCTCACGCCGCACCCGCTTTCGCCTTTTCGTCGAGTCGCCGACGCAGCGCCTGGGCGACCGGGTTGGCCGGGCCCAGGTGCTTGATCGCGGCGTTCTGCACCTCCTTGGTGGCCTCGTCGCGGACTCGTTCGATATCGCCCTTATCCGGCTCGGTGTACCAGGGGATGAGGTCGATCAGCACCGGGCGCGATGACTGCCGGATCAGCAGCGCATTGTGCTTCTTCATGGCGGCGATCTCTTCGACGGGCATGATCGGTTCCAGCGATCCGCGGTCGTTGGAGGTGGTGACACCACCGGGACCGTGGGAGCGGCGGCGCTCGCGTGGCTTGTACTGGCCGACAAGGCCGGAGATCTTGCGCAGGAACGGCTCGTCTTGCAGTCCGGCGCCGAGGATGCGCACCGTTGATGCGCCCCACAACGCGGCCGCCTCGTCGGCGCCCCAGGTCGAAATGATCTGCGCTTCGGACTGGAAGATCGCGGTGACGCACATCGACTTCGACCCCAGATGCGACGCCAGCTTCGGCAGTCGCTTGATCTTGCAGATATTGGCGCATTCGTCGAGGACGAGAGTCATCGGTGGATCGACGCGGCCACCGTGGGCCGAGGCAACGTCGTCGCCGAATTCGAAGATCTTGGCGACCATGGCCGAGATCACCGCACCGGCGCTGCCCGAGCCCTCTTGGGTCATCAGGTACAGCGTCGGGGCCTTGCCATCCTCGTAGGCGAACAGGCTCCACAGGTCGAGCTCGGCGATCTTCTCCGTGGTCGGCTGCTCCCACGTATTCGGCGGGGTGATCCAGCGCAGGGTCTCCTCGTCCTGGATCGAGGCCAGCGCGGTCTGGGCTTCACCGTAGACACCGCCTCGGGTCTCGGCGGGAAGGTCGAGAACGGCGGCGAAGGCGTTGCCCGCGCGGCGATTTCCGTGCTGGTGCAGGATGTCGATCGGCTTGTCGGAGTAGGTGTCGATCCAGTCCAAGACGTCCCGCATGGTGCGCCCGCTCAGCGCGGCCGCCAGCAGCGCCCACGACAGCAGGTTCTTGCCGGTCGGCGCGAAGAACGGGTCCTCGTTCTGGCCCGAGCCCGCGCCGCGGTTCTCCTCGATGAAGTGCTCGGCGATCTTCTTGGCGTCGAGCAGCGTCGTGATGCCGGAAAGGATGTTCCACCACCAGGTTTGGGCGGCATAGGCGATCTGGCTGGGGTCGAAGACGTAGACTGGCCCGACATCCTTGCGCAGGGCCCCGGTGAGGATCCACAGATCGGGTTTGTTCGATGTGGCGATCACCGCGCCGGGGGCGGACAGGATGCGCGGCACAGCGACGGCGGAGGTCTTGTTGCTGCGCGGGCCCATCAGCACGATGGTGAAGTCCTCCCAGGAGGCGTAGATCAGCTTGCCCAGCAGGCGACCGATCAACGGTGCCAGCTCCCGCATGGACACGCCCTTGGCGGATTCGATGGAGGCGCGCAGGCCCACACCACGCTGGGCGGCCTTCTTGCCGAGCATGTCCGGGATCTGGCTCTTGTCCCGCAACAGCTTCTCCGGCGTCTCCCTCGGCCACGCCTTCCAGGCCGCCCACGCCAGTGCGGCGGCCAGCAAGACCAGCAGCACCGCGACCAGACCGATCACGAGCCATGACGTGCCTTGTTCGTGGATTCGGTAGACGCCGTAGCCGATTCCCGCCACGACGAACACCGCGATCCACACCCAGGCCAGCGCGGAGTCTCCCATCACGCACCCCTTCGCAGAGCGCCGACGTTCACCACCCGCACCGGCATCCCCGCGTCCTGAGCCCCTAGCAGCAGCTCGGCCCGCAACGCGGCGGCCGCGCCCGCGCTGCGGGTGCCGGGCACCTCGACGACGAAGATCTCCCGATGCGCGGCGAGCGCACCCGAATCGAGCACCGGCAGCTGCTCGACCGCCGGCCCCGCACCCGCCTGCGGGCTCAGGGCGGCGAGGATCGCGCCGTGATCCAGCGGCAGCATGGCCTGGCGGACCACAGCCCAGATCGCGGCCTGTTCACCGGTCGGCGCTTCGCCGAAGGCGTCCAGATCCGCGGTCGGACCGCCTTCACCCCGCAGCTCCAGCAGACGGTAGGGCTCACTGAGGTCGCCGGTGTGGATCCAGTCGAGCACGTCGGTGAGGCTGCGTCGCCCACGCACGGCGGCCAGCAGCAGGTTCGCGGTCAGCAGCGACGCCTCCGGGACGAAGAATAACGCGCCTTCGTCTTGGACCACGGAGAACAGCGCCTCGGCGATGCGGTCGGCGTCGGCGGCATCACGGATGCTGGCCAGCAGATCCCACCGAAAAGTGGTTGCCGGGCCGGGCATTTCGGGGTTCCATACAAGACCCCGGCCCCACCAGCGACGCGGCAGCACCGCCACATGGTCGGTCACCGTGATGACCATGGCGGCGGTACTGCCACCCGGATCGTGGTTCCAGTCCGGTGCGGAGATGACGTCCCGCATCACGATCCTTTCCCGAGTCGGTCGCTCATGCTGCATGGCTCCTCCGTTCAGAGGCGGAATCGTCGAGTCCGGAGAAGGCACCGTCGGTGTTGTAGAGCTCGAGCTCTTCCGGTGTCAGGTCGACATTCACTGGCAACCCCATGCGCGATCCGGATTTGATGAGGTACTTGCCTCGGCCGGGATGACGCTGGCCGGGCACCCAGGTCGGTGGCGCGGACCACCGGGTCACCAGTTCTTTCTCACCGCTGGTGAACGGTGAAATCGCGTGCAGCCGTTCCATTTCGGCGTTGTCGAGCCCACCGATGACCTTGATGGCGTTGCGGGCGACCATGCCCTTGGCCTTGGCGCGGTCGGCCTCGGTCGGCAGCGCTTCCAGGTCGGTGATGGAGTGGGTACTCTGCGCTGAGACCACCCCGCGCGCCCGGTTGAGGCGGGTCATCCGGTCGGACTTCTCGACCAGGCCGGGAGCCGCGCGCAGCGCCCGCCACAGCTCGTCCTGGGGCTGGAAGACATTGCGGCGCTGCCCGGCGGCCTGCTTGCCCTCGATCAGGCCCGCCGACCACGCCCACGCGCACATCATCGCGGCGGCCACCACATCGTCACCGTCGTCCTCAACTGCCTTGAGCGACAACGACACTGCGGGCAGATCGGCGTCGATGGAGAAGCTCGACGACCGGTCGAACATGCCCTTGATCGGTCCCTCGCACAACAACACCAGGGTGTTGCGCAGCTCCCGGATCTCGCGCCGGTACTCGTGCTCGTCGCGGGCGGCGACCACACGCAGCAGGGGAGTACCGGCAGCGTCGAGAATGTTCACCAGCGCCGGGATCGTGGGATCGGGCAAGCCGTGCCGCTGGCTGGCGGCGTCGGCCTGGTCGACGGCCATCGCCAGCAGCAGCCGCTCGGTAGCGGTGAGATCCTGTCCGCCGACGATCGTGATCAGCGATTCCAGCAGGTCCAGACGACGGCCACGGGCCTGGGAGACCAGTTGCTCGCGCTGGGTGCCGACCGCCGCGCGGATCGCGCCGCGCAGCGGCCCCAGGTCCAGCGGGTTGAGGCTGTGCAGGCCGCGACCGATTCGGAACACTTTGCCATCCAACGCTTCTACGATCGGGGTGTACTCGTCTTTGATGTCGCCGGGGATCACCGCGGCGAACCCGAACGCGACCAGACCGACGAGCAGCCGCTTGATCGCGGTGGACTTTCCGATGCCGGGCTGTCCCTGCACCCACAGGCCGGTGTTGGTGACCAGGCCGTCGACCAGCCACTGCGACGGGTCGAGCCCGATGGGCTCGGCGGTGTGCAAGTGACGGCCGAACGGGACGCCGCGCACCCTGGCACCGGAGGCGGCCGGGAACGGGTACAGGCCCTGGACCTGAGTGGTCGTGCCCGCATACAGCCGGCCCGCGTCGACATTGTGGGCGTACCCACCGAAGGGCCGGTAGTCACCGCGTGCGCCGGGGATCGGGGGCAGGGACTCGAAGGGCATGAACGGATTGAACGGTGCTTGCCCGGGTTCTTCCGGGTCGAGCGGTTCCTGCTTGCGGTAGGCGGGGATGACTCCCAGCTTGGCCAGCCAGCGTTCGGCCAGGCCCGCTTGTGCTCCGGCGCGGTGCAGCCGGGCAACGGATTCGGCTTCGGAGACGAGCTCGGTGGTGGTCATGCCAGCCACCTCTGCGCCGCGCTACGAGAGAGCCCGGACGTGGGCTCGATGCCGTAGCCGAGGGAGGCCGCGAACGCGGCGGGCTGTGCGCCGCGGGCCCGGCGGAACTGCAATTTGGTGTTGCTGATGCGGTCCTCGACGTCGGCGCAGGCGGCGGCGAGGGTTTCTTCGTTGCGCACCGTGGTGGTGACGTACATGGTGAACTGGCCCAGGCCCGCGCCCATCGACTCTTCCTGGGCGGCCTTGCGGGCGCGCACCCGGTCGTCGTATTCGCGCTGGGTCTCGTCCTTCTTGGTCTTGGCGTTCCAGATCCGGCGCAGGGTGCCGGCCTGGATCTCGCGCTCGACGATTTCGGCGGCGGCCGCGGCGCTGTAGGGCCGGTAGACCATCGAGAATCGGCGGTAGTACTTTCCGGGGCTGACCAGTTTGAGCAGGATGTGGTGGCGCACAACGCTACTGGGCATTCCCTTGAGCACCCAGGTCACCGAATAGCCGGAGTCGTGGTAGTAGACGTCCTTGGTGGTTTCGGTGCGCAGGGCGCTTCCGTCGGTCCAGGTCAGCAGCTCGTCGGTCTCCTTATCGGGGGTATCGGACAGGAAGATCCGGATGGCGGGGTCGAACGCGGCGCGGATATTGCGGATCACCGAGGCGGTGCTGGCGCGGTCGGTCACGGTCGCTCCGGCCGCCGCCAGGGCGGACTCGATGCGGGGCAGCCACCGCACCACCTCGGCCGCGCCCTCGGAAAGGGTCTTGGGCTGGGGGGATGCCTTGGACAGATCGAAGTTCACCGCGACCCGCATCTGGATGTCGGCAGTGGTCGAACGTGACTGGTTGACGGCCTTTTCCATGATCTTCTTGGCCAGCTCGGGAGCGTTCTTGCCATCGCGCTCCATGCGGGCCAGGGTGTAGGCGCGCTGGTCGACGCCGCCGGTCGGGGAGGATTCGCAGGTGAACACCACCGAGGAGATGATCGGGGTGAAACCCAGGTCAGCCAGCCAGCCGCCATAGTTGCGGACCCAGGCGTTGGTGTCGGCGGTGTCGGCCAGGGTGATGCCGACTGGGGACACCTTCAGCACCGCCGACAGGATGCCGGTACGGCGGTTCCAGATCAGGCACTGGTTGCCGCCGCGACCGTCTTCGACCGTCAACGGCATCAGCGGGGCCAGCACGCCAGGCATGTTCTCCCCGCGCGGAACCTCCTCGAGCACGTCCGCGGCGTAGGCGTCGCTGTTGTGGCGGTTGCCCCACCATGCGCGCACGTTCCAGCTCACGTGCTCGACGACGGTGCGCCGCGAATCGCCCATCGGGACGATGGTCAGCGCCAGCACGGGGATGGCGATGAACAGTCCGATGAAAGCCAGAAACAGGTTGATGAACGTGGTGAAGGCCAAGCCCACCACCGTGGCCAGGATGATGGCCGTGCCGCTGGTTCCGAGACGACCCAGGCCGAAGCCCTTGACCTCTCGAAATCCGCCGTAACCGGGTGTGTCGCTCATCGTGTGCTCCTAACGTGTGCCTGCCTTGCGGTGTGCTGGGGTGTCCGGACTCGGTGAGATGTGTTGGCGCTCATTGCCGCTCCGGCCCGAGGTCGTCGCCGGTCATCTCCGAGCTGACGTCGTCGGCGGCCGCGGCGGCCGAGCTGGCCGCCGAGAGCCCCGCTTGGATCGCCATGGAGGCCCCGCCCGTGGCTGCCCCTGCGGCGCCTGCGGCCGCCGTTGATCCGCCACCGGCCGCAGCGGCTCCGCCAGCTTCGGAGGCCCCGGCGACGTCGACGCCGGAGCCGCCGCTGTCGCTCGGTGTGGCGGGTGTCCCGGAGGCATCGGGGTTTTCGGGCTGCGGGCCGGGTCCGGCTTCGAGTTCGAGGCCGTTGTTGCCGGTGCCGATGGCCTTGGGCGAGGACCCAGATTCCAGCTGGGACTGTCCGCCGCCGGAGGTCAGGGCCTGCGAGCCCCCGTTGCCTGGTGACGGGTCGTGCTCGCCTCCGCCGCCGGGACCGGTGGCGGACATGAAGTTCGCGAATCCATCTCCACCAGAGGAGGATCCGGAACCTGACCCGCTGCCGCCCATGGCTGCAGCGGCGCCGAGGGCACCGCCGGCCAGGCCGCCGACTGCGACGCCGAGTGCGCCAGAGCCGCCGGAGACGTGCATACCCATGAAGTCAAAGAACTTCAGCATCGCCGGGAGGGCGATCACCGCGAGCGCGACCACCATCAGGCCGGTGACCAGAGTGGTCAGCGATTGTTCCTGGCCGATGAGCTGGAAGCCGAGTGAATAGATGAACGCCGCCATCGGTTTGTAAAGCACCAGCGCCACGCAGGTGGAGGCGATGCGGGGGAACCATTGTCGTCCCCAGGTAGTGAGCTGTCCGGCGGCGGCGAACAGAATCATGTTGTACAGCACGATGATTCCGGCTTGGCGGATGAAGCCCATCACCCACTGGATCGCGCCGAGGAGGAAGGCGACGATGCCCAGCAGCAGCACGCCGCCGGGATTGCCGATGGTGGAGGTGCCCAGCATCGCCTGCACCCGCTGGCCGAACTGGTTGGCGTCGGTGTCGATCATCTGGTGGGCGAAGTCGTCTCCGGCGTGGATTGCGCCGGAGAGCACGATCAGCGCCATCGAGGAGATGACGACGTATTTGACTCCGCCGAGCAGGACCTGCGCGCCGGGCTCGGTGCGGCGGCTGACCATCATCACCATGGCGGAGGTCAAGATCCCGGCCATCATGATGAAGAACACGACCTTCTGCACCGGTGCCTTGCCCGCCATCACTCCGGCGTAGGACAGACTGATCGAGTCGGTGCCGATCCACCAGGTCATCGACTCGACCAGCAGGTCACCGGAGAACTTACCGATGGATTCGGCGGCCTTGCCGAATGCGGAGTCCACGGCCTTGCCGACGGTGTTGTCGGCGACGGTTCCCGGGCTCAGGTCGATCGTGGTTTCCTTTGCCCCGTTGTTGATTTGCGCCCGATACAGGGTGTCGTCGTTCGGGTAGAGGTAGCCGGTATCCGGGTTGCCGTCGCAGCCAGGGAACTGGGGATGGTCAGAGCACCAGATCACACCGTCTTTGTCGCGCCAGCTCTTCTGCTCGGCGGTCAGTTCAGACAGCTTCTGCGGCATGTTCGCTGGTGGCGCGGCCGAGACCAGCGCAGCGGGCCCGGCCACCAGCAGCGCCAGCAGCAACCCGACCAGCATTAGTGGCCGCAGCCTCGAACGTGTCCCGGTGCTCATCGCACGTCCTCTCTCCTAGAAGGTCGTGAACCCTTTCAGGCCCGTGGAATTCGGAAGTTCGGGAAGGCCGGAATCGACCTGGTAGACCCAGTCGTTGCCGTCCCAGAGAACGGCGCGGCGTTGGAAGTCGTAGCCGCCCTTGTTGGACGGGACCGCGAAGTAGATCCGCGCGAAAGTCGGTGTGTAGGTGGCGAACTGGAAGGCAATCGGTTGGCGGAAGGCTGCTTCGAACTCTTCCGAGGACAGGTTGCGGGTCTGGGTGACCGCGTTGCGCACCTGCTGCTGCTGACCAAGATCGGCACGTACCTGGGTGCCGAGCAGCTGCTCGTAGCGGGTGTCGGTCAGCACGCGTGTGGAGATCTGCCAGGCCGCGATGAGCGCGCCTTGCGGGGTGTGGGTGTAGCCGTGGGCACGCGGACCGTCGACCTGGGCGGGCCCGTCCGCGCCGAAGGGCAGGCGGACGCCGTTGATCAGCTTCCATTCCAGGTCGCGCGGCGGCGTCGCGGTGGCGACGGCACCGGGCGTGGCCGGGGTCGCGGAATCGGTTGTCCGGTCGCGCATTACGGCGACCACGACGATTCCGACGATCACGACCAGCACGGCGGCCGCGGCCACCAGCAGCCAGCGGCGCGGCAGGCGCGGGCCTCGGCTCGCGGGGCGTTCGGCGAATTCCCGGGTGGTGAACATCGACGTCTCCTTCGCTACAGCGGGGTGAATCCGGTCAGGTCTGCCGCTTCCGGCAGCGCCGGTGCGATCAGATCACTGCTGTAGCGCCAATCGCCATCGCGCCATACCACTGCCTGACGGGCGATCCGGTAGGAACCGGAAGGTCGGGGGTAGGCGTAATAGACGGTGGCGGCGTCGCCGGTGTAGGCGCCGACCTTGAATCCGGCGGGCTGAACGGTGCTGGCCTGCACCGCCGCCGGGTCCGGGCGGGGCTGGGTATTGCGGGCGGTGACGATCTGCAGGCGGTCGGCATCCGGGATCGCGGCCTGGGCATCGAGGATGCGCACGAAGTCCGGCGAGTACAGGATCCGCATGCTGATCTGGAGTGCGGCGATGGCCGCGCCCTGCGGGGTGTGAGCGTAGCCGGCCGCGACCGCGCCATCGATGCGGGTGGGCCCATCCGAGCCGCTGAACGGCAAGGGTGCGCCGTCGACGCGCTGCCAGGACACTCCCTGCGGTGCAGCGGTCAGCCAGTCCGGATCGGCGGGGCTACGGCTGACGGGAACCTGGGGGACCAGCGACCCCTTCGCGGTGGTCGTCACGACGGTTGTTGTGCCTGTAGTGGTTCCGGTGCTCGTGGCGTCGTTCCCGCCGTCGGAGCCGGAGCCGACCAGCGCGACGGTGACGAGAACCAGCGCCGCGGCGCAGGCGGCTCCGACCAGATACCGGCGGCGCACCCCTGTCAGAGGGGTCTTGTCGCGAAACTCTCGTGTGGTCAGTGGCATTGTGGCTCAACCTCTTTCACAGAAATGTGTTGATGACGGTGTAGGCCGACCCGGACAGCACCGTGGCGCCGAGGACGACGGGCAGGGAGTGCAGGGCCTTCTTGGCCTGTTCCGAGCGGCCTCGGATGCCCACCATCAGCACTCCGGCGGTGATCAGCACTCCGCCGACCGCGCAAGCGAGCGCGAGCGTGCGCAGCCAGCCGAGCGCGTCGGCGATGAAGGAATCCAGATCGCCGGGGGCGTTCGCGGGATCTCCACCGAACTTGTCCCACTGCACGCCACCGGTTTTGGGGTCGCGAATGGGGATCTGTTCCCCGCTGCCGCCGCCTCCGGGACTCTGGGGGCTGAGCTGCTGGCTCGGGGAGGGGGCCGGGGCGGTCGTCGGCGGCTGAGCGTGCACGGCTCCGGCCCCCGCCACGGTCAGCACCGCGGTGAGCACGAACGCCCAGACGGCCCGTTTCATTGGAACGCCTGGATGATTCCGCCCGCGCCGCCGGTGATGACGACGCCGAGGATGACCATCGGCAGGTGCCCGAGGGCGTTCTTGGCGGTGTCGCTACGCCCACGCAACCCGATGAACAGCATCCCCGCTACGGCTAGCAGTCCGCCGAAAGCCAGGGCATAGCAGATGGTCTTGGCGTAGCCAAGGACGTCGTTGACGCGATTGCCCAGCTCGCCGGGCAGTTCCTTGGCGGGCGGGTTGGGCACCTGGGCCAGCCAGTCGGCGGCCAGTAGCAGTGTGGACATTGGCTTTCCTTTCTTTGTGATCGGTTAGGACACCCGCATGACGGGGCGTTCATGTTCGTCGTCGGCGGATTCGGGATCGGAGTCGCTGGCGGCGGTCGTGGTTTCGCGTTCGATGGCGGCGATCACGGCGTGGACCAGCTCGTCACGGAACTTGCGGGCGGGGTCAGCCCACCTGTAGGTCTTGCGGTCGGCATCGAAGACGCCGGTGGCCAGCAGTTCCCAGGGGTTGTCACTGGCGGCCAGGGGCGAGAACCAGCCCAGCCGCAGCACCGGGGTGGCCAGGTTGGTGGCGGCCATCTTCAGCCGTCGTTCCACCACCGCGGGCCAGCGACCTTCGCTACCAGCGACGACGACCAGGACCGGGCGCACGGGCATCTTCTGAGCGGTGCTGATGGCCCAGCTCACCGCGACGGCGGTCGCGCGGGTCACCAGGACATCAACGCTCTGGGTGCCGTTGGCTTCGATGACGCCCATGTCGATGCCGTCGAGCAGATGCGCCACCGTGGTCGTGCCGACGCCACCGGCGATTCCGCCGATCACCGGTCGCCGCGGGCGCGCGCTCATCGCGAACCCACCTGGGACACGCGCCAGTCAGCGCCGATCTTGACCAGAGCGAGACCGACCACCAGGTGGCGGTCCGGCAGGGGCCCGTCCGGAGTGCTGACCTTCTGGGTGATCTCGAGCAGCCGCGTCGCCGAGGTCGCGGTGTCGGCGGGTGCGCCGGCCTCCACGCCGGGGCGGACGCCATCGGCGGGCACGGTCAGCACGGCCGAGCGGGCGGTCAGATCCAGCCAGTCCGCGCCGGGCCCAGCGATCGGCGGATAGTCGCGCAACAACTGCGCGAGCCGGGGCTCGAGCAGCGGCACCGCCCGCAGCTTGGCGTCGTGCGGATCGAGGTCGCGTGTGGTGTCCCATCCGTACCAAATCCGTGCCACCGCAACGGCAACCGCGTCGATGCTGGTCTGGTCGACCGGACCGATCTCGGCCGGGAGCGTGGCCGGAGCCGCCAGTGGCGTCGACGGCGGCGTCGCCGGAACCCGGGAGGTGGTCTCAGATGGCGTCACGAACGAGGTGCTCGGCGCGGTCGGCGTCTGGCTGCTGTGCTCCGAGCTGTCCGACGAGCACCCTGCCACTACCAACGCGACCCCGGCTAGCGCGGCGGCGTGTATTGTCCACATAGTTCTTGGCGTCATTGTTTTTGGATTCCTGCTCATCCGAACCGCCTGACTTCGATTCCCGATCCCAAATTCGACAAAGGCGACACTTTAACCACTTCGCCCGACTGGGGGGCCTCCACCATTTTTCCGTCGCCGATTGCAATTCCGACGTGCTGCGGATTTCCTCCGCCAGGAAAAACGATGTCCCCCGGCTGAATATCCCCGGGCGTCACCCGCTGCCCGCGCGAATCATTGAGAATATATGTGGTGTAGTGGGGAAGCTGCATTGTTTTCCCACTCGCCTGACCGACGGCATAAACGACGAGGCCGGAGCAGTCGAATCCCACCTTTCCGTAGTCGCCGTAGGAATCGGCGACACCTCCGTCATGAATTCCCTGCGACGGCCCGTCGAGGCCACCTCCGCCCCAGGCGTACGGGGTGCCCTGCCAGCACAGCGCCGCGGCGGCCACGTTCGCGCCGAATGCCGCGCCGGGGCGGAACTGGCTGCAATTGGCCAACACGCCGCCACCGGTGCCGATCTGGGTGTACTTGGCCATCTTGGCCTTGACTCCTGGCGCGTATCCCTCGGTCTCGCCATTGATGATCTGGGGGCCGCCGTTGGCCAACACGCAGCCGTATCCGCAGTTGTAGGCATTGAGCACGATGTCGATCAGGTCGCCCTTGATACGGCCGCTGGCCAGGTCCTTCTTGGCCTGCGCGGCGGTCGTACAGTCGAACTTGGCCTGCGCCATGATCGCGTCGGGAGGATCGAAGGGTGAGATGACGCCGTTGCCGTTGGCGTCGGTGCCGTAGGAGGGCCAGGTGTAGGGCATGAACTGGCTCAGCCCTTCCGCGCCTTTCGGGGACACCGCCTTGGCGTTCCAGCCCGATTCCTGCTCGATCTGCGCGGCAATGAGCGGGGCCGAGATCTCCTCGCAAAGCGTGCCCGCCCGGATGACCCACGCCTCGTATTCCGGCGGAACGGTGCCGGTCGCCAGCTTTCCCTGTGCGAAACTCGGATTGTCTTTGTCGCCGTCGACGAAGACCGCGACGATCAGCACCGGAATCATGATGAGCGCCATCGCCAGCGCTGCCCATTTCGACGGTGATTTCATCGCGGTCACACCTCCCCAGATGTGTTGAAAGTTCGTATCCACCGCATATCGACGGTGCTGTATTTCTCCGGTGTCCAAACGACGAGAGAACGGGTGTAAAGTGGCCACTCTCTTCCGCTGGCGTCCGGCACTCCCATACCGAGCGCCAGCGGAAAGAAAGTCACCGGGTCACAAACCGGCCTGAATTTTCGAGGTCAGCCATTTCACGATCCATTGCGTGGCGGTGTCGCCACTGTCGTCGACCTTGTAGCTGCTGGCGTAGGAACGGTGCGCGTTCAGCAGCAGGTACGACACCGCTTGCGATGCCTGCTGGATGAGCTCATCGGGCTTGGTCAGCGACACCAGGGCGTCGAACTCGGGCATATTGATCACCTTGGCGACGTCGTCGAGCATCGTGGAGGAGAACACCATCTCCGCCAACGCGATCGGCAGCGTCTCCGGCGAAGTCGCCGCTGCCACACCGAGTTTGGTGAACTCGGTGATCACCGACCTGGCGGCCTTGGCTATGACCGTCGGATCGGCCTCGGCGACGTTCTTCACCAGCTCGAGGCCCTTGCCAATGAGGTAGTCCGGCAGGTCCTCGGGGGTGAGGTTGAGCAGCGGGACCACCGCCGCGACGACCTTGCTCTTGCCCGACAGCGAGCACACCGAGTCGTTGGGCGCGCACATCGTGGTCACCCGCTCGGCCAGCACGCCCATGCCGCCGTCGCGTTCACCGAGGACACCCTCGCCGCCGGGGTTGGAGCCGATCAGGGTCTCCGAGACCGACGAGAGCTTGGTGTTCTTCGCCGAGGTCGTAGTCGTGCTGTTGGAATCGGACGTCGAGGACGCCGAGCGTTTCGGGTCAGACAGCAGCGCTCCGGCCAGGATCCGCGACGGGTCGATGACACCCTTGCGGTTGCCGACCTTGGACAGGAAATCACCGGCGATCAACGCGCCCTGGCTGTAGCCGAGCACGACGAACTTCGACAGCGGGCACGCCTCGGCCAATTCCTTGGCCCGCGTCTCCAGCGCCGACTCGCCGTTCGCCCGGGATTGGGTGAGCGTGAGCGGATTTCCGGTGAACATGCCCGCGATGGGGCCGCCCACCTGCGCCACGTAGGGCACCTGCTCGGCACGCACCGACGCCATCTTCGGCTTCTGCGCGGCGGAGGTGCGCGTCGATGAGGACCGCACCGCCGTAGCCAGTGGTGTCGCCACCGTGACGGTCGGAGGTGCCGAATTCAGCGCTGTCAGAAGCGGACTGGTGATCTGACCGAGCATTCCTGGCACGGTGTTGCGGTCGGCGCCGGCGTTGGTCTCCCAGGTGCCGGGGACGGCCAGCGCGATCACGTCCGAGCAGTCCACCGGCGCGGGGGCCGGGTCCGGCTCTGCTGACGCAGCCACCGGGACGGTGTAGATCAGCGCTGCCGCCATCATCAGCGAGCTGGCTGCCCGCCAGCCGATCGTCGGGGCCGACATCAGCGCACCAGCCCTTGCACGGCGGCCAACGCACCGTTGGCCGCGTCGGTCAAGGGCCCGAGCTGCTCAGGGGTGAACGGAGGCTGCTCGGCGACGACGTTGGTGACGGCATCGGCCACCGCCGCAGTCTCCGGAGTGCTCTTGGCGGCGGTCACCACGTTCTGGGCGAACTGGCCCACGGTCGTGTTGATCTGCTCGGCCAGCGGCTGCGCTTGCCATGCCTGCGCTGCGGCCTCACCGGCCGAAGCGACCGCGTCGAGCGCCTGCTGCCCGCCGGGCTGTGCCTGCACCCAGTCCACTGCCTGCTCACCCGTGGCGACGGCGGCGTCGGCCTGCGCGCGAAGCTGATCGTGCAGCGAGGGGGCTGGCACAGGCGAAGCGGGCGGAACTTCCGGCGGCGCAACGTAATCCGAGCCATCACCGGCCGTGGCAACGCCACCGGCGAGTGCTCCGACCGCAGCACCGGCAGCACCGCCAGCCAGCGCGGCGGGGATGCCCAGCGCGGCAGCGCCGACTGCAGCGCCGACTCCCGCGCCGACCGCGGTTCCGGCCACGCCAGACGTGACGGTGCCCAGGCCCGGCACGGGGATCAGCGTCCCGACTGCCGCACCGGCGATCCCGCCGATCGTGCCACCGATCAGGCCACCCCCTACCGCGCCGATGACGGCCAGCGGCACACCGGCACCGGCCGCACCGACGCAGAACCCGGTCAGACCGCCCACCACCATCGCGGCGGACATGAGATCGGCGCGTGAGGCGTTGATGCCGACCGACTGGAGCGCGGCGTTGGTGTCGCGCTGCATGAGCGCGATGTGGCCGTTGACCTTCCACGCGACATCGGCGGGCACCCAGTCGGGCCGGTCGACGGTCAGATCACCCAGACCCAGCTTGTCCGGTGCTGGCGGAATGATCACCTTCGGCGGCTCCACCGGTCCTGGGGCGTGCAAGCTGGGCAGATCCTGGGCCAGCGACGGCGAGTCCTGCTGCTGTTGCGGCACCGGCCGCTGCGGAGTCGTCGACGGGCTGGTGTAGCCCCCACCAGACGGCGGGGTTGGGTTGCGGTACTGGCTGGGATCGCTCGGCAGCGCGGGCGAGGGGATCACATTGCCCAGCGGCGACTGCTCCTGCGGCTGCTGAGGAACCTGGGGGACCGGCGGGGTGGTTGTCACACCGGGCTGTTCCTGCGGCTTGGCGGGACCGGTGATTCCCGGCTGTTCCGATGGAGCGGCCTGCGCCAGTCCGGAGGCGGTCAGCAGGACAGCGGTCGCGACGGCCGGTGCCACCGCGACACGGATGAGGTCGGTTCGTTTCCCTGTGAAGCGGTGGGTGCCCGCTCCGGTCCCGACGTGCCAGAATCCGGCATAACGGATAGGAGTTTCGGGCTTATCGCTACGCGCGCTCGACGCGGCACGATCTAGTGTTGTCATTGCAGAGCCTTCCTGAGTTTCTGCACTTGCTCCAGGGGCGGTTGCATCCGCGAATCCCTGGAGTGATCACTGGGCCTTCCTCCCGTTGCACCGGGGGGAAGGTTCCTTCACTTCGTGACCCCTGGTGGCCTCCGCTGCGGTTGCACCCGCAGGTTCGGCACTCGGTGTCACACCCTCACGTGTTTCCTATCGGCCTACCTTTCTGGAATGATACGTTATTCCCATACGATACTTGCATACGTTGCGAGACTTCTCTAGGGGGTGCGGCAAGGTGTCTCCTGATGGATCACCGACCCCGGCGCGCGCGGTGACGCGGCGCATCACACGCGGATTCGACCCCGAGGCGCTGCGGCGTGCCCGCGAGGAGCACCCCAACGAGGACTTGCGCCGCCGGGCCGAAGTCGCGCGATTGGCGGAGGTCGGTGTCGCGACGATCCAGCAGTGGGAGACCGGCAAGAAGTCTCCTCAGGTCAACCTGCTGTTTCGGGTCGCGAAGCTGCTCGGGGTTTCGATGGAGGAGCTCGTGCCGATTCCGCGCGACAAGCGCTACCTGCGTGACTGGCGCGTCCTGCGTGGTCTGCTGGAATCGGATCTGGCTGCACTCACCGGGATCAGTGGCTCGTCCATCGGCCGCCTCGAAGAAGGATCGGCCGCCCTGACCGACGAGAACGCCGGCCGCCTCGCCGCCGCGCTGGGGATTTCGTCCGACGAAGTGCGCGCTTCCTATGAACGTGCGCGCCAGCGGGATATCGGCGCACCTGCCTGAGTGCCCATCCTGCTCCAGACTTCGCCTTTTCGGCATCGTGAACCCCTTGGCTCCGGGCTCTGCCGAGACTCTGAGCGGTTCCGGCAGGTGAGATCGTCTAACGCGAGCGCTTCGTGAGATCGCACACCTCCGGAGCGTAGTTTCCCGAGACGTTGCTCGCAAGCACTTTTCACTAAGAAATCGCTAACATATATCGACGGAGCACTATTTTCGTGACTGGAATAGCTGACTTCCTACGAACATCTGACTACACTTCTGCTCCATGCCCTCCGGACATCCAGAGTTCTTCGCGGACGTCGTCAAGGCTCGCCGTGAGTGCCTCAGCCTGACCATGGCAGAGGTGCGCGCTGCGGGCGGGCCCGCCGTGCCGACTCTGGTCCGGACCGAGCGCGGTGACCTGGACAACCCGCAGAAGCAGATCTTCGCCAAGTTCGACACCGGCTTGCGCTGGGTGTCGGGATCTGCGGCGGCGGCGTACTGGAGCGCGAAGAAGCCGGTCGGCCTCGAGGAACAGCGGAAGGCGACCCCGTTGCAGCTGGCGGGTTCCGATGTGCAGGTCTCCCTCGACCGCATCCTTGCGTTGATGGGTTTGCAGCGAGACCTCAATGCCGCCGTCGATACCGGTCGGGAGCTCCCGCCCGAGGCTGTACAAGATCTCGCCACGCGGTTCAATCGGGAGGTCAGCCTGATAGTCGGCCGCTGGGCCACCACTATGCTGGAACGCAACCGCGGCAAGGACGCGGCGCATCCCGGGCTCGAAACCGTCTTCGCTGATGCGCTGTCCGCTCCGGTCGACCCCGGCAACCCGGACGCCGAAGAGCAGTTGTATCGGCGTTGGCTGCTCGGCGGCCGCTCGGCTGCTGGCCTCGGGGAGGAGCAACGCCAGAAGTTCGAGCAGCGCTACCGGCAGCGAGGAGGTGATCGGGATGCGGACCGATGACGGTGCCCAGCTGCCCTTGAGCGCGCGACTGAACCAGCTGTTCGCTACGTTCCATACCCGCACGGAGCCCGAGCAATCGGTGGACGACGTCGCGCGGTCGGTCAGCGCGACGCTGGGGAAGATCGTATCCGCCGCTGAAGTCGATGCTCTGCGCACGGGCGCCCACGATGACCGGCCATTCGACACCGAAACGCTGACGGCCATCGCGCAGCACTTTCAAGTCCCGGCGGTCTATCTCAACGGCGACGACGCCGCGGCTGCGGCTATCGACAGGGAACTGCGCCTGCTGGCAGCAGCCCGCGATGCCGGTGTCCGGCATCTGGCTCTGCGCGGCGACGAGGTCGACATCGAGAAGCTCGCCGGTGAGTTCTCGCGGTTGGCTGACGACCCACAGACTCCTGACCAGGACAATTAGAGTTCGGAAGTAGGGAACATGATCAACAGCGTGGGCAGAGAATATGCGCCCGCGACTGATCGGAAAGGGGGAGGGACGTAATGGACGATCTGGCCGCGCGATTCCAAGAATTGAGTCGCCTGGTGCCGATCCCTTACCCGTGGGACACCGAGCAATACGTTGCCCGTGTAGCCGAGTACCGCGGGCGGCCGATCACCATTCGCCCGATCGACCCGGGCGCGCTGTCGGGTACTGGCTGTGGAACGGGCAGCGGACTGTGGATCGCGCGGGAGGACGACGACATCATCATGTACGGCGCCGATACCGACTGGCACGCTGATCACATCGTCGCCCACGAGATCGGGCACATGCTGCTCGGCCACGGTTCGACCGTGAGCGAGTCCCCAATGAGCGCAAACGATCTGCCGCTGGAGGCGCTGATGCCATCGCTTTCGCTGGACGCTATCCGCAGCGTCCTACGCCGCCAGGACTACGGCAACGACCGCGAACGCGCCGCCGAAACCTTCGCCGATATGGTGATGGTCGAAGCGACTCTGCCCCGCCGGCAACCGAGCCGGTTCCGGTCGACCTTCTTCCTGGGTCGGCACCGATGACCTCCCCGATCCCAGGCATCATCGCCTGGCCGGTGCTGGCATTGATCGCCCTGATCACTGCTGGTCGATGGTGGTTGCTGCGCAATGGTGACACCAACCGGCTCATCAACCGCGCGCTCACCGCGGCGCTGGTCGGGCTGCTACTGCGTGAGGCGCGAGTCCAGAAGTTGCTCGTGGTATTGCTGCCGTTCGACGACGCCAATGTCGTGAACGTCGCACGACAGCTGTCCTTCGGGTTCATTGTGCTG
The DNA here is from genome assembly GCF_054065835.1 of Nocardia citri. NCBI lineage: Bacteria > Bacillati > Actinomycetota > Actinomycetes > Mycobacteriales > Nocardiaceae > Nocardia > Nocardia citri. The sequence continues at coordinate 68,502 of NZ_JBSUQM010000016.1, read as the reverse complement.
ACCGTCTCGTGCATCTACGGAATCGCACAGTTGTGGGCTGGCGCGGACCCCGCCCAGACCTGGCGCAGGCAGCGCACTTACGACCTGGTCGCGATCACGGCCAGCGTCATCGTGCTGATCGCTGGAACTCCCGCGCGCCGCGCCGATCAGCTCATCGACCAGGCCATGGGTTGGCCCGCCGTCATTGCGTGGATGGCGTTCTACCTGCCGATCGGCGCCACCGCACTGCTGGTGGCCCGCATCAGCGTCCACGAAATGCGGACCGCCGACGCGAACACCACCTGGCGCGAACGCACGCTCTACCTCGGCGTTCTGGGCATCGCGATCGTCATCGGTCTGGATGCCGCATCCACCCCCATCCTCACTGCCGCCGAAGTCATCCAGGACAAGCCCTCGACCGATCCCGAGATGGACACCAAGGCGCTGACCTTCTTTATCGCAACCATCTGGGCTGGGGGCGTGGTCGCAGTGCCGCTGATCAGCACAGTCCTGACCCTCACCGGGTGGGACCGCACCGGCCGCTACTGCCGACGCCTGCGGCCACTGTGGCGCGACCTCACCGCGGCTGTGCCGGAAATCGTGCTGGAGCTGCCAAGTGGCCGGCGCGGACAGATCGAACCGGCAACTCGCCTGCACCGCATGACCGTTGAGATCCGCGACAGCCTGCTGCACCTCAAACGCTACTGCGACAGCGAAGCCGAGCTGGACGACACCAGCCAGGACCCCCACACCTACGCCCGCCGCATCGCAAAGGCGATCGACGCCAAGCAAGCCGGACAAGCGCCTGTGGCTAGCTCCTCGATGCCCCGCAATCCCGCGCAACTGGGTGCGCGTGACCTCACCGCCGAGCTGCGCCAGCTCCTCGCGCTCGCCAAGGCGTGGCCGCACGCGCGTCGCCTGACCACCACCCACGGGTAGCCGATGACACGGCCCCTGACCAGATAGGACCCCCATGGCAGTGAGCACGACCAGCACCAACCTCAATCCCGCACTGCCACACCCACGTTGGCGGCTACCGTTCCTCGGCGACCTGCTGACGATCAACCCCGTCAAGCCGACCCAGACCTCTATGCGTGACGCCCAACAGTTGGGTCCGATCTTCGAGCGCCGGATCGTCAACTGGCCCATGATCGTCGTGTCCGGCGCTGACCTCATCGCCGAGATCAACGACGAGGCCAACTGGACCAAGCACGTCGGGGTGTTGTTCAAGAAGATCCGCCCCGTCGCCCGTGACGGCCTGTTTACCGCGTACAACCATGAACCCAACTGGGCCAAGGCGCACAACATCCTCGCTCCCGCCTTCACCCAAGCGTCGATGCGCGGCTACCACCAGACCATGGGCGATGCGGTCGGCGAGCTACTGGATTACTGGGGTGAGCGCGAAGGCGAAAAGGTCGATGTCGCCGAAGACATGAACAAGCTGACACTTGAGATCATCTCCCGTGCTGGCTTCGCCTACTCTTTCGATTCGTTCACCCGTGATGACGTAGACCCGTTCGTCGCCGCGATGCTGCGCGGATTGACCTACATCAACCGCAATTCCAACCTCCCGCCGCTCTTGCAAAAGACGTTGGGCCGCCGCGCCGCGGCGCAGCACAAACGCGATATCGTCTACGTCCATCGCGTCGTTGACGACGTGATCGCCGCCCGCAAGGCCGGCGGCACCGTTGGCGAGCACGGTGATCTGCTCGACCGGATGCTTACCGTGCCCGACCCGGACACCGGCGAGCAGCTCGACGCGCTCAACATCCGCAACCAGATCTTGACCTTCCTGGTAGCCGGCCACGAAACCAGCGCTGGAGTCCTCTCGTTCGCCCTCTATGAGCTCGCCCGCAACCCTGAGCTCGCCGCGAAGGCCCGCGCCGAAATCGACGAGCGTTTCCCCGGCCGCGACCGGCCGAGCATCGCGTTCGAGGACGTGGCCCGGCTGCGCTACGTCCGCCGCATCGTCGACGAGACCTTGAGGTTGTGGCCGATCGCTCCCGGCTATTTCCGCGAAGCCCGTCACGAGACCACTATCGGCAAGGGCCGCTACCGGTTCGACAAGGGTGACTGGGTGTTCGTGCTCACCCTCCAGGCGCACCGCGACAAGAGCACCTGGGGCCCCGACGCTGAAGAATTCGACCCCGACCGCTGGCTACCGGAACGACAGCGAGACCTCGGCCAACAGGACTACAAGCCCGTCTACAAGCCCTTCGGCACGGGCACACGGGCCTGCATCGGCCGCCAGTTCGCCTACCACGAGATCATGCTCGCCCTCGCTCACGTCCTGCACGCATTCGATTTCGAGCACGACCCCGGCTATAAGCTGGATATCGCCGAGCAGATCACCCTCAAACCCCGCGGATTCAAACTCCGGCTGAGCCGTCGGCAGTGACCGTGGCAGAGCTGCATTCAGCGCCGCGGACGCTGCGCGGTGAACAGCGTGACATCACCGACCTCGGCGATAGAGAACTTCTTGAACGCGGCCGCCAAGGACGCCTCGAGCCCCGCCCGATCGTCGTCGGTGTTATTGAACGCACCGACCTGCCCATACGCCAGGGAAAGAGCTCGTCCGAAAAGCGTGCTCGGCCGTCGATTGAGGATCGTGGACCCGAACAGCACACCATCATCGGCCAGGACGTGAGCCAGATGACCGAACGCCACACCCTTCTGCGCGAAACTGCCTGGCACGCAGTGGAGCACGAAGTTCAAAGCGATCGAGTCGAACCCGTAACCGGCACCCTCTGGGACCGGCTCCGACACGCTGCCCGACACCGTGCTCACCACACAATCGCCCGCAGCTTCCAACCGCTGCCGGGTATATGCCAGCGGCGTGGGATTCAGGTCCATCAATGTGATGGAGCACTCGGCAGGCAGCTCTGCATTGGCCAGATACCACCCCGATCCTGGGCCGACCTCAAGGTGGCGCCGACCAAGGTGCTCGTTGTACAGATGCAGCATGACCTCGGGACTACACCGCCACGCGAACCGGTTCGAGAACTGGATGACCCAAAGGTCGTAGACGCCCAAGAACGGGCGCGTGTACGGCGCCACGGCCGCGCGAGCCGCATCAACATCGTCTCTGACCAATGTATTCATCCCGCCATCGGAAGCAGCCACCTACGACCCCCTCACTTCGCTAATCGGCCTCACTGGGCCCGTGCACCCGCCAAGGATCCCACAGCCATCAGCAGTGTGGTGACGATCACTCACGCGGCGCGGCCGGTGCCCCGGCCGCTGGCGGACCATCGTGCTGACCTCGAGTTTCGATCTTGTGCGTTAATGTATCTAAAGAGTCTAATAGTCGGGAGAGGAGGACTTCATCTTGGTTAACCAACATCAGCGTGTCGCGTGCAAGACGCTAGCTCTCCATGCAAGGATGTCGCGCATGGCTGGAGTAAAGCGCCTGTCGTACACCCCGAAGACGTACGGCTTCAAGCTGCACCAAAACGTCGACAAGCTGATCGACGAACTGGCCGCCGCCGAAACTGGTGGCGATCGGAGCAGGCTGCTGACGTTGTTGGTATGCGAGCGGCGCGGAGTCCAAGTCGAAGAGATCCTTGTACCTGACGAGCAGAACCAGGAAGTCCTACCAACGAGCAGCAGGAGCCAGGAGGTTTCGAGGAAGCGGAAGTCGGTCGCGTAGTTAGGGGCGACTCACGCCAGAGCGCCTCACGACGAGACAACGCGGAATATCAGACGTCCAACTGAACAATCGACCGGGTTAACCACATGGACGGAAGCCCTCAGCCACGCCTAGCCGAGAGCTCCCGGTACGTCCATGGGGGATGAGTTTTGCCCTCTCATCTCCGCGGTGCACCCCCTCAGCAACGAAAGGCCATCCCTTGCTGAAGGAATCCAGGGTCGAGAATACCGCACGCCCAAAATCCGGTTCAACTGAAACGGCGAAGCGTGTCGAAAACTCACCCTCCTCAGAACGGAGCGGCGGGCCTCCACCGCCACCAAACCGCGATCTTCGAGAGCTGGACCGAGTCATCTATGCCGGTCCTTACGTCCTCATCGACGCCGAGAACCGTTCGCCCCGTCGTACCCGCTCCCTTGAGGAGGCGTACGCCGCGATTGGGAAAGGCGAAGTGGTCACCGCCGGCGGAACGCTGAGGCCCGGCGTCCTCGGAGCCGATATAGACCCGCTGTCCGGCGATGCCGTACTGGGCGACGCCGTCGCTGAAATTCTTGTGGCATGGCTGCACACTCAGGGACTGAAGTACGTCGCACGCGAATCCGGCCGGCCAGGAGGGCGGCATGTCATCGGGGCCCGTGCTTCACAAAAGCAGGCGGAGCAGTGGAACCAGCTGTGCGAGAAGCTCACAAAAGATTACGGCGTTCCCGTCGATGACCGCTCAGGCAGCGTCCTGCGCCTGCTGGACGCACCGCATCGCAAGGGCTATGCCTGCCGTGTTCTCGGCGGAACGCTGACTCCGGCGGCTATCCCGGCCACAAACAAGCCCACCGCAGTGGTGTGCGCGTCGCAGCCCCGTCGACGTCGCCCCCGCCAATCAGGCGCGGCAACTGGACCCGACACGTCTCGTTCGGCACGCGAATACGGCCAAGTATGTGCGATGGTCCGCAGCGGCTACACGGCAGCGCAAGCGTGGGAAGTCCAGAACCGATCCGGCACAAAGGCTTCCGAGCGTGGAGAACACCGCTGGAGGAGGTACGTTTGGGTCGATGCCCACACGACAGTGTGCGCCGAACAAGGTCTAACGGCAGAGCAGGCCTGGCAGCGCGTGAGCTCCGCAAGCCCGGCTGTATGCCGCAAGATCGGCCGGAAGAAGTGGCAACACATTTGGGACCGGGCCGCTGATCAGGCAGCGCTCCAGCGCCCTCGCCGCCGCCAGTCCGTCGAGCAGCCACACGCCGAGTCGGCCGCCGACAACGCTCAGATCGCCGCTGTATCGGCTGGACTAAAGGCCGCTCTCGATGCGACCGACCTCGGAGTCCGCCCACAACGACGGAAGAACTGCGAGATCTTTCTGCTGAACCTGGCATCCGTCTTCATTCGGCGAGAAGGGTCAATCTCCGTACGTGACATCGCACTTCGCGCGGGAATCGATGTGAAGACCGTGCGCGTGTGCCGGGATCTGCTCATCGAGCACGAGCTTCTCACGACAGCGCACCACTACGGCGGAGGGGCAAAGGACTGCCACGCCTACGCTATTGGGCCCGCGGCTCAACGCTTCATTGATGCGGAGCTTTCGAAAAATTCCCCCACTTGTCCGAAGGACACCCCCCTCCCCCCAGCCCCCTCCGGCCGCGCCGACCGCACTCTACTCCGCCACCGCTTCACCCGTGAACGCCACCACTGGCGCACACGCTGCGCAGCTCTCGAAGACCTCCCACCAGGAGAAAGCCTCGCAACGAGCTCCTCTCCAGCAGTGAAGGCGTACCGGTCCCTGCGCTACCAACAGCGCTGGTGGCGCAACCTGACATGCGAGCAGCAAGAAGGTCGTCGAGCTGCGCGAAGGCAGACCTTGGAAGCTCTGGCATCATCTGCGCGCTCGGCCTGGTTCGACTGGCTCGATAAGCGGAACAGCCTGGCGGACACGGCCTCCCGCGTCTCGGCGGGCTCGTTCACAGAGGAGGACCGTAAGGTATTGGCCTTCGCGCCGCGCACAGTTCACATGGGGTTGCGGGACCCCGATTGGCGAGGCGGAATTCAGAGGAGTTCCCAGTTGACACTGGCCGCCTAGTGTGCATTCTCGGGCGTGGAAGGAAGCCCTTCGCCAGTTCGGATGTGTTCAGCCACAAGTCTCCAGGCGCAATGACCGTCGGCCGCCGGACCGGCCGCCGGTCACTGCTGCCGGGGGACTTGATCATCCGTAACATTGTCGGCTTCGGCCGAGTCGAGTCGAGTCCGCTGGGCTGCTTCTCGGCTTCTCGGTGGCGGGAGTGCTCGCGACATCCCGACAGATTTGTCCAGGTGCTATACGGCGATGACGCTGTGTAGTGGGTGGTGCACGATGTACTGCCAGTCTGCGGCGGGGCAGTTGGCGACGGCGAGGGTGTCCAAGGCATCGACTCCGCCGCCAGCGACCAGGGAGAGGGCCGTCTCGCCGACCATGAAGTTGCCTTGCATGGCACCGCATCCGGTGCAGCAGACAGCGAGGACTGCGGTGCGGCGTGTTTTGCTGTGCGTCCGCCGGATCGTCGCCTCGATCTCCGTGCAGCCGGCTGATCGCAGCAGTTGGGCTGCGGTGGACATTGCGTTGTCATCTTCGGTGGTGAACAGCCCGCAATAGCCTCGGGCGGGACGGTCGGGGTACATGCCACAAACACAGACGGTGGCGAGACTGCATTTCCAGCAGGGCCGGGTCAGACCAAGCACGCGGATGCGGACCGATTTGGCGCAGCCGGTCGGCGCGGGTAGTTCCCAGTCGAACTCGTCTGGATCGACGCCGTTCGAGAAAGTCTCTGATAACCAGTGACAGGTCGCGCATTCGATTCTCCAGCCGGAGTCCGAGTCGCCGGACAAGAACCCGCCTTCGGCGTAGACCCATACCGAACACCACGAACATCCGCCCGCGTACCGGTTCCTCATCACCACACCGCCTCGATCGCCCGTCCGAAATCGTGCCCATGCGAGCTGCTGATGGGACAGGTGGCTGCCCTGCACGCTCAGGCCGGTGCCGAAATCATCGGCCCGGCAATGATATTGGATGGTTCGATTGACTCAATCTGATTGGAGCGAACCGAAACCGCGCGAGCAGGCCCGCGTCGTTGTGGGCGCGCCGGTGAGGGTCGTGCTCGGCGCGATGGGCGATGCGGTCGTGGAGCACCTGTTGAGGGGCGGTGCGGTGGATGATGCGGATTTCGGCGAACTCGGCCACACGCAGCAGGTTCGGGCGTCCGCCAAGGCGCAGCAGCTGACTGCCGCTGCAATGTCCGCCGAAACAACGGCGACCTTTGGGCAGGCCGACTGAAAGTTCCCACACTGCGAACAGGCGGTAAACCGCGGTTTACCCCGGCGGGCGAGGCAATTGCCTGACGATCCCGCGTGGCTCTTCCCGTCAAAACTTCCCACACTGCGGGGTCACTAAAACGCCCGTTTTGATCGCTAGGGCCGACCCGCCGGAGCGCTACACAGCCTCATTGCTTGCCGAACTGTCACAGTGACGAAATGGCTCAAGGGCAGACGTTGGACTCTGGACGGGTCCGAATTGACCCTCCGCGGGATGTGGACGTCAGCTCTCGGGCATCCGCCCCTCCTCGTCCGGTCGGGGCACCCCGGCAGAGTCCAACCATGCATTAACGGCATCGTCCACAGTCTTCGAAATGACGTAGCCGCGCTTCTTGATCCACTCAAGCCGCGCAATCGTTGAAGCGTGCAACTGCGTACCGAACTGCTTCTTACCGACACCCTTGCGCACCGGCAGCTCCACAGCCGGCCCCGAGGACACCGCTGCTTCGCCGTGGGCGGGTGTACTTGGGACAGCCTTCACAAGTGGCTCCTCCAATGAGATAGACATTGGTCGTGTGGTCCGTTCGACGAATCGCCGTCGTAAGCGTTGACACTAGAAATCTATCTTATATTCTCTCTTACAGCCGTAGTCTCCATCGCGGCGATTCTCAATCAAATCCGAAGTAGCCCACTACAACTGGGCGAAGTAAACGGAGGTAGAACCATGGCGTATGTCGAGGTCGTTCTGAACCAGAAGGGTGGCGTCGGCAAGAGCACCCTGACCGTCAACTTGGCGGCTACGACGGCCGACGCCCTCACTGGATCTGATCCCGACGCGTTTTCGCCGGTCGCGGCCGTCAGTATCGACCCGCAGGGGTCGGCGGTTTGGTGGGCTGACAGGGTGAAGTCTTTGCCGTTCCACATCGTTCAGGCGCACGACAACGTCGATGGACTGCGAAGTCTTAAGGATGGCAACCGCATCAAGCATGTGTACGTCGACACCCCCGGCTGGATCGGCCAGGAGGACGGTGAGAGCGACAGCGATGCGCTTGGCAGCGGCGCATCGGCCGATGCACTTCGCGCAGTGCTCGACCTTGCAGACCACGTCCTCGTGCCTGTTGAGCCTGAGCCGCTGGGCTTCGATCCAACCGCCCGCACGATCGAGAAGGTCATCAAGCCGCGCGGTTTGGACTTCACGGTGGTCATCAACAATTGGGATCCGCGTGATGGCGACTCAGATCTCAAGCAGACCATGAACTACATCAACCGCGCCGGATGGCCCTTGGCCAACACCGTGATTCGGCATTACAAGGTCCACACCCGGGCCGCGGCCGACGGGCTCGTCGTCACGGAGTATCCCCGCAACCGTGTCTCGATGCTGGCACAGGCGGACTTCAGCAAACTGGCTCTGGAGCTGAAGGCAGGAGCCCGCTGATGGCAAAGGGAGGACGTGCCGACTTCGCCGATCTCCTGGACTCGACCGGCGCGAACTCAACGGTCGATGGCCGCAACGCGCCGCCGGCTCGTGAACAGGCGCCTCGTGCGCACGTACCTGACGGGAAACCATTAGAGATCAGTCTCGAAGATCTCATCGGCAATCCACTCAATCCACGCGAGAAGGTGAATGTCGATGACCTCGCATCCATCGCGGAGATCCAGCTCCAACCCGCACTCATCGTGGATCGTGACGCATTCCTGAAACTGTGGCCGGATCTCAAGTCGCAACTTGGTTCAGCCAAATATGTCGTCGTCAACGGGAACCGGCGTTTGCGGGCGGCCCACGAGTACGGACGCACCACCCTCGAAGTCGTGATTAAGAACGAAGTCGCAGCGACACGAGCGACGCTTCGTGCGGCATCGCTCCGCGAGAACGTCGAACGAGAGAACCTCGACGTGATCGATGAAGCACGGGGAGTTCAGGCACTCGTCGAAGACTGTGACGGTAATGGTGCTGCGGCCGGCCGACAGCTCGGGAAGTCGAAAATGTGGGTCTCGCAGAGGCTCACCTTGCTGAAGCTCGCCCCGGAACTCCAAGCGAAGCTGCGGGCGGGTGAGCTGGCGGTCCGGGATGCGCGTGAACTCGGCCGTGTTCCGGAGCCGGAACAGGTAGCTCGATGGGCGGCCCTGCTTGAAAAGAAGCTCAGCGGGGATGACGACAGCGGCGGCTCGAGGTCGGAGCCACAGAGCATTGACGCTGTGAAGATCGCCAAGACGCTCAAGAAGTGGGGCGCTGGCACCAACGTCCTTGCGTCGGCGCTCTACACCCATCTCGACCAGGACGGCGTTAGCGATCTGATCGAGCAACTGAACCAGATCTCCGCCTCCAGCGATCAGTAGATCGCTGACTACGAGGGTTCACTGAACTTCGGAAGCATCCGGCCCCGACGGGCCGACTGTGTGGGAAGTTTGCGATGGGGCGGTAAACCGCGGTTTACCGCCCCATCCGCAGTCTGTGCGCGCTCTATCGGAGGACTGGAGGGTAAACCGCGGTTTACCCTCCAGTCCTCCTTCGCTCTGTACACACCGAAACTTCCCACACTGCATGGTCGGGTAGACCGCGACTTAACCAAAGATCTCAAGGCGCACTCCCAGTCGGGCGAACTGAACAGGGGCCTCGTTGACCGATTGGCCTCCTTCGTTTCCTCCTCAAAGCCAGCTCCACGCGGGCGGGAGTGGGACCATCGAGGAATGGCCGAACAAACAAGCGACGGCCCGCCCGAGCTGCTGGCGCCGGTCGATGTGACGGCGGCGCGAACCCTGACCGGTGAGTTGCGGGACGCGATCGCCGATGTAGGGCGCGCGGGCGCCGTGCTCGCCGAACGGGTGCGCCGGGCGCACCGTGCCCGGGTATGGCTGGCGCTCGGTTACACCTCATGGGCCGACTACGCCCACACCGAGCTCGGCATCAGCCGCGCCCAGGCGTACCGGCTGATCGAGATCGCAACAACCACACAGAGCCTGCTGGAGGCTGGCACCGCGCTCGGGCTGTCTCCCGCGGGAGACATCGGACTGTCCGGCCGGGCCCTACGGGATCTGCACGGCCGCGTCGAGGAGTTCGCCGCCGAACTCGCCGAGCGAGTCGCCGCCGCCGGTGGCCCGATCGCCGCCGACGATGTCACCGCGCTTATGCGCGATGTCGCCCGCGCGATCCGCACCCGTCCCGCTCCGCGCGCGGTGACGGGTAGACCGGAACACGCCAAGGACCGCGCGCTCGTCGAGCAGCTGCATAGGACAGCCGCCGAGATCGGGGAGCTGATCCTGGAATTCGCGCCCGCCTACCAACCCGAAACCGACGTCGCTGAGCTCGTGAGCATGTTCGCCAACGACATCGGCCTGCCCGCCGACGAAGCCCTGGCCTACCGGCGCTACGCCATCACCGGTGACGTGCGCTGCCTCGACCTCGTCTGACCTCGCCTCCGGCGCCCAAACCAGCCCAGATTTGGCAGTTCAAGGAGAAATGAGAGGGTAAACCGCGGTTTACCCCCACGTCCCCAACACGCGATCCGCCCGAGCTTCGGCGGCGTCGAGTAGGGCTTCGATGTCTGCCAGTGAGTCGAGTCCGCGCTTCCGGGCGGCGGTACCTCGCTCGAAGTATTCACCGAGTGGAGGAGCATGGTCCTCGGATACGGGTGTGGCTTCCGAGGGGGGCTCGTCGGCTCGTTGCCGCTTTCGCGGGCGATGAGCGGGTGCTCGGCCGAGGAGGTGGGAGGCGGTGATTATCCCGATAGAGCCCGGGGTGAGTGGCGTGGGTTTGAGGGCAGGGTTGCCGTCGCGATCGAGCGCAAAGAGCAGCGGGCCCGGAGCACCGGCCGGTCGGTCGACGTCGATCTCCGGGAGGCTCTGTCGTTCGAGGTGGTGTTCAAGAAGGTAGACCGCTGTCGGTCGCGGGACGACATCGAGAACTGCCGACCATCGGCGGAAGGCTCCGACGGGGCAGTGGGCCGAGTCCTCGGTGGCGCCGAGGGTTACGAGAGGCCCAGAACCGACCGTGACTCGTTCGGACGTGACAGTGATCTCCTGGCGCATGAGGGAGGCGATCTGAGCGAACGGAAGACCTGAGCGCGCCAGGTGCAGAATCGTCGCGTCGCGTCGGCCGAAAAGCCCTGCGGGCCATCCCCAGACCGGCAGGCTCGGCAGGATGTTGTCGATAAGACCTTGAAGCCGTGCTGTCCGCTCGGCGCGTGCAGCGTTCAGAGTTTCTCTGAGGGCAGGGGCCCGGCCGGGTGCGGGCAGTCCCGCGGCGCGGTGGGCCCAGTTGATGGCGCTGAGGCGACCTCGTTGTGTGGCAGGTGCGGCCGGTGAGGCGGTGAGGTATGCACCGATCACGGTCGGGTCGGCGGGCAATGGCGTGTGACCGTGGGCGATGCACCAGTCGGTGAAGCGTTCCCAGTCGTACCGGTAGCGCATCGCCTGGTCGGGGTTCACCACGGCAGGCGGGTGGCGGCATTGCCGACGAGGGGCGCGTGTTCGCGGGCGTAGACGCGCAGCATGGCTACGGATTTGTGACGGGTTTGGCGTTGGATTTCGTAGTCGCTGGCGCCGAGTCGGTGGCTTTGGGTGACGAAGCCGCTGCGCAGTGAGTGCCCCGCGTACGCGGCGGCTTCGTCATCGTCGTACCCGACTGCTATTAACCGGCGGCGGAGCATATCGCCGACGGCTTCTGCTGTCAGGGCGGTGGAGGCGATGTTGCCGTGCCGGTCGACTGCACGGAAGGCCGGGTTCTTCGGGTCTGGGAATTCGGGCCAGCGCCCGCGGCAAACGTGCCGCTCATAGCGGTCGGCGCTCTTGCTCAGCAGGCGCTGCACGTGGCTACGGCCGCCGGCGTCATGGGCGGTCACCAGGTCGAGCCATCGTCGCCAGGCGCAGGGTGGACAGGTGGCGGGGTCGGTGCCGCGCGGGAGCGCGACCACCACTTCTTCCTCCTGCGATCCCTTCGAGATCCGCAGCCGGACGTGGAGTCCGTCGTGCCGGTGCGGGGTGATGTCTTCGAGCCATCGCTCGGTCATCTCTGAGGCCCGGAACGCCCCGGTGAAGCCCATCAGCAGCAGTGCGGCGTCGCGGTGAGCTGCGATGCGTTGAGCGCCGGTGTCGGCTTGGCGCCGGGCCTCGCTGACCAGTTCGCGGACGTCATCGACGAGGACGGGTTCGGCGCGTTTGGGCCTGCGCTCGCCCTTGTCGCGGCAGGCCCTGCGGATACCGTTCAGGACCTCGGTGACGATCCGCGCCGAGCCTGGATGCGGGAAGCCAGCCGCGCGATGGCGGTCTCCGATTGCGGCTACCCACCGGGTGAGGGTCGGTGGCGCGTAGCGTCGCAGCCCCTTCTTGTCGTGCAGTGCGGCGGCTTCGCTGATGTAGAGCGCGACGGTGAAGGGGTGGGCGGGCAGCGCCTGGTGCCCCCGCGTCGCGTTGTCTGCACACCAGCGTTCGAAGCGTCGCCAGTCGGTCGTGTAGGAGCGAATCGTGTTGCGCGCCTGCGCTGTTGCGGTGGACTCCCCGATCAGCCGGACATCCTCGGCGGACAGCGACGGCAGCGGTGCTACCGCCAGCTCTGCGTCAGAGTCCAGATCGGTAATCCCGAGCGGTGTCAACGCCTCTCGGATGCGGTCGATCTCCGCGTCGGCCAGCGCCGGTGCCGCCGCCGGGCGGTAGACCTCGATCTCCTTGCCGGTCACGTGCAGGAGCATAGCTGCGCGGACCGACATCCTCACTGGCACAGAAGGATTCTGTGTCGGTGGTTGGAATGGGCGCTGGGAATGCTGGGGTCAGTTGGTCTGCGTGGCGGTGGTTTCCAGATCGGTGGGCAGTGCGCGTTCGAAGAACCCGTTGTAGACCTCGGCGGGGAGCCTGCCCGACACTCGCAGGCATTCGCGGAGCGTGCGGGCGATGGTGGCCCGATCGAGTTCCAACTCGGGAGAGCGGTCGGCTTCGCCGACAACCTCACCAACGAGGCTTCGCGCGTGTGGTGGGTAATGGGCGATGAGCCAGTCCAGGCTCTTGGCGACAGAGGGCGCGATCACGATCCAGTCGGGGCGCAGTCGTTCCCCGCGCCGCAGCTGGTCGCGCAGCGCGTAGAACAGGGTGTTGCGCTGGTTGTCGATGTCGGCGATCCGGTCGAGGTCGTTGATCACGAAGAGCGCGAGATCGCGAGCGACGGCGGTGACTGTTTCCTTGTTGCGCTGGCCGATGACCCACCAGCGCCGTCGTTTCGGAACGCCCCAGAAGTAGTGGGTGTATTCCTCGGTGAGCCGGTAGAACAGGGCGGCGATTCCGCGTGGCATCGGGTTGTCGGGGCTGGCGGCGAGTACTTCTCCGATCCCGGCGGCCGATCGGTTTCGGGCCTCGATCCAGTCGGCGGCGACAGGCCGGGACCACAATGCCCGTCCGCCGAGGACCAATTGGGGATCGGGCAACAGCCCTTCCCCGCGAGCGCGGTAGCCGCGCACGGTGCCCGGTGCCAGTCCCGCCATGGCCGCGAGCTGGGTGGCGTTGATGAGCTGATCCGCGGCCAGTTCGGGCGCATGCAGGCTGATCACGCAGTTTTCCAGCGGGCGGCCGTCGCTGGTCCGCAGGTGCTCCCAGAGCGCGAGGTCGTCGAGCCAGTGCGGTGATCCCGCGCTGTCGAGCTCGACATCTTCGACCGTGAGCAGTCGGCCGCGCTCGGAATCGGCGGGAGCGGATGCCAATTGGCTTGCCGCTGTGATGGTTTCGGCTCCGGCGACAGGCCGTAGCGCGTAGCCGCCGGCGACGGTGTCGAACACCTGTCGCGGGCGATACCAGGTTGTGCCGTCCCACCAGTAGCCGCCGGACCGGAACAGCAGTGGCGAGGGCCTGCCCGAGTCCCATGCGGCCCAGAGTTCGTGGAGTCCTGCAGCGTCTTCGTCGCGCACCAGCACGACCGTGCGACCGTGGTCGGGATGGTAGTGGATCGCCCATGCCAGCTCGGGACGACGCGGATCGGTGGTGAACGCCCACCAGCGCTGTCCGTCGCTGCTGTAGTCGAAGCGGCCCCACGTGTTTTCGTCGCGTCCCCGGCCTATCCCCTCGATGTCCTCCGGGTCGTCCACCGGGATGTGGAGGTCGTCCACGAACGGCAGCGACGGAATCGGGTGATCGGTGCTGAGCCCGTTCGCGAGCGGCGCGACTCCCAACATGCTGACCCTCTTTTCCTTGAGCGTTGTAATGAAGCAGCGTAGGCGCTGTGCCATTACAACGCAACGTCTCTTCAGTGTCGGTCCGCGAACGCCACTCGATTCAGATGTTTTCGATACACTCGAATCATTGGAACTGTCGACGTGGAGGTCAGAACCGATGGAACTCACCACCCACCCTCCGGTGCCGGGGCAGCTCCCTTTGTGGGACTCCGGCGGGGAGACGCCGCTCCCGCTGGCATCGCGGACCCGCCGACCGGCCGGACTGCACATCTGCCCCAACCCGGAGTGCGGTTACCGCGCGGCTGGGGAGAGCGCACGCGGTCGGCTTCGGGAGGACTTTAAAGTCGTCTGGCTCGTGCCCGACCCTGACCGGCCGGACGTCCCGGTCGAGCGCCGCTACTGCAACCGCTGCTGCCCGCGGCCGCCACAACGGATCGCCGATGTCGAGTGCGCGGCCTGCGACTACGGCGGGCCGCTCCTGGTCGGCGCGCTCGCGACGGCGCTGCGCTCCGAGGGGAAAGTCCCCGGTTCGGTCCGCGCATGGCTGCTGGGCCAGGGATGGCGCGAGCAGGAGGGCGGGATGCTCCTCTGTCCCGACCATCCGACGCCGGATAGCAAGGCATCGCATTATCCGGATATTGCGATCTGAGCATGAGTTGCCGCCGTGGCGGGATGCCGCGCCGGACGGGCGTGGCGGACGGCGCGCGTCGGCCGCCGTGGTCGCGGGTGTTCTTCCGGGGGCTGGCGGCGGTGACGCTGGCGTATCCGCTGCTCTATTGCAGTTACGCGGTGGCGCTGGGGAATTCGCCGCTGGCGGTCACCCTCGGATTCTTCTTCGGCCTCACCGCAGCCGTTTTCATCGGCATCAGCGCGTTCACGGCGCGGCCTCGGTCGTCGATACTGACCGAGGCCCTGTTCTTGTACGGGCTGTTCGGCTTCCGCCGCCCCACGCCCGCCCGGTGGCGCCGCCGGCCGCTGCTGGTGTGGTGCCTGATCGTTCCCGTCGTCCTGGCGGTGGTGCACTTCGGGCTCGACGCGCTGATCGGCGCGGTATGGCACCCGGTATCCGACGCCGAACAGCTGCGGGCGAGCGCCGAGCGGGAGGAGCTGCTCACCCGCAACGGCACGCTCGGCGCGGCGGTGCTGTACCCGTTCCTGGTCGCCGCACTTCCGGAGGAGATCCGTTACCGCGCACTGGTTTTGCTGGCACAGCGGGCCGTCGGCGTGGCCACCGCCTCCCGCCCGGTCAGGTTCGGTGTCGTGGCGGCCGCGGCCGGGGTGAGTATCGCGGTCTTCGCTGCCGCGCACGCGGGGTTCGGCCCGATGAACATGGTGACCTCGGCGATCGGCGGGGCGATCTACACGGGGCTGGTGCTCTACACCCGCTCGCTGTGGCCCGCGATCTTCTGCCATGGGTTCTACGACCTGACGGCGATCTCGCTGACGATCCTGTAGAACGATCGGGGCCCAGATATGGCCGTGCCCCGGGCGGCATGCTCAGCAGAGGCGGACCCGGGGCGTACATGATCACGATAGGCGGGGCGAGAACCGCCGGTCAACCCATTTTCCGGGATGTCGCGGGCGGAGCCGTACCCGCCCGCGACACGTCAGTGCAGCGCGGTGTGGGCGCGGACCCACACCGCGCGCTCGGACTCCATCATCTCCAACGCAGCCTCGCCATCCATGCGCTGGGCGGTGCCGGTGATCACGACCAGGCCCGCGCCAGTGTGGTGGTTCAGCTCGGCCTTCTGACGCCAGTCCACACTAGCGGCCAGCTCACCGGCGACCAGCTCCCCGAGGCCGGGCGGGCCCAGGATCTGCACGGCGGTCATGTCCTGGGCGAAGGTGACCAGCCAGCCCGACACCGGCCCGGCAGCGAACTCGATATCGAGCAGCGGCACAGCACCGTGTGCGCTGACCGCCGAGGTCCAGGCGTCCGCGGTCACCAGCTCACCGGACTCTGCAATGTGGAGGCTGCGGAACCTGGGCAGCACAATCACGACCGGCTCGGCGCCGATGACTGCCGTGAAGATAGTGGCCTGCTCGATCTCCGGCGGGAGAATCGGTTGAGACATGCTGACCGACAATACCTTTCACCGTTCGGGGCTGCCCGAAGAACAGCCTCCGGGCCCGGAGGCAGGTCCCACGCGAGAAACGCGGCCGCCGCGACGGATATGCCGGTGGACCATACGAGGGATGTCAAAACGTTCGTTTTGGTTGACGTCGCCGTGCGCGCATCCCGGCGGCTCCGCCTATTCGGCGGATTGGCGCAGGTGCGGGCGGGCCATGCCCATGCCGCGCCGCTCGTTGAGCACCTCGACGACCCCGCGCGTGCGGTAGACGGTGCGGGCACCGCGGTCCTCGTGTTCGACCTTCTCGTCGAAGAGTTCGCGGTACTGGGTCACGGTCTTGCCGTCGACGCCGAGCAGCTTGGCGATGGCGCCCAGGGCGCGGAACTCGTCGGGCCCGTCGGGCATGGGAAAGGGGGCCGGGCGGTTGGCGGCTTCCCACCGCTCGGCGAAGGCGTCGAGGTCGTCGGAGTCGTACTCCGGGGCGGGGGTGCCCTTACCAGTGCGCGGGCGCGGTTGCTTCGGGGCCGGGAAGTCCTCGCGGCCGGTCCAGTTGTTGCGGATCGAGCCGTAGCTACGGCCGCGCTGTTCGGCCCATTCCTTCAACGTGATCAGGGTTCCCACGCCCTCATTGTGGTCGGCGGCGGGCCCGGCGTGGTGAGCGGCCGTCGGCGCGGTGACGATCATCGGTACTTCTCTCTCGCTGGTGGGGTGTCGAACGGTCGAATCGGACCGATTCGCTTGCTAGGCTTGGCGATGCCCTTCTTTTGCGAGTGGGGCGCATTCGGGCGGCCTGGCGTGTCCGAGCTGCGGTCTTCATGACCGAGGCTTCGCCGGCCGCCCGAGCCATGTCCTAGAAGCCCTCCAGGAACGCCGTGAGCGCCGCTGCGGCGGCGATGCTGGGTTCGGGCTCCCCGGCGTGCGGCCAGTCCTCCACGTGCAAGCTCAGGTCGTCCCAGAGCTTGCGGGCCTCGGCGACCAGGACCGACCGGTCGATGCCGGTACGGCCGTTCACCCACTCGGCCAGGTTCGGGCAATAGTGCTCCCCGGCCCAGCCCTCGGCGATGATCCTGGCCTCGTACTCGGTGATCACGGTGTCGAAGCTGTCGTCGGTGTAGATGCGGTGGGCGACCGCCTCGTAGACGCTGGGCACGGTCTCGGTGGTGTGCCAGACGCGCACCTCGGTGGTGAGGGTCAGCACGTCACCGGGCACCTCCCCGTCACGACGGTCGAGCCAGAACGGGGCCGCCTCGGTGGCGGATCCGCCGGTCAGGCTGGCGCAGGCGATCAGCTTGTTGCCGTACATGCCGGAGGTGCCGGTGTAGTCGATGCTCCCGTCGGGATCGAGGACGAAGCCGTAATCGGGATCGTCCCCGCAGGCGAACAGCTCGCGGCTGTAGGCGGTGACCCACAAACGGGAGCGGCACCCGCCGGGGTGGACGAGGATATCGCCGGTCCACGGGCCGGTGGGCCCGGCCGCGCGGGCAGCGACGCCGCGGCGAGCGCGGTCCTCGTCGGTGGCGGTCCAGCGGGAGCGGTCGAACATCGTGAACGTCATCGGAGTAGTCCTTCCGGGAAAAGTGGTGGTGGCCAGGGGGTTTCAGGCGCGTTCGACGCGCACGATGAGGTAGTGGTCGGTGTCGAGGTGACCGGGGCCGACCATCCGCCAGCCGTGCCGGGCCAGGACCTCGGCGGGCTCGTCGGGGATGGGATCGAGGGGGTTGGAGGTCAGCGAGTACGTCGTGACCGGATCGTCGGCGGTGATCACGATGTCGGCGCGTTGGGCGGGCCCGTGCTCGGGTTCGACGGAATCGTCGGTGACGATGCGGGCGGTGAACACGACGCCGCTGCCCGGCAGCGGATGAAGCAGGGCGGCCACCCGTTGCGCGTAGGTCGGTAGCCGGGTCGCCTGGTCGGCGGTGATGGCGCCGACGATCATCGCAATGGCGGCTTCCTTCGCCGCCTTGTCGGTGCCGAATGCGGTGTCCTCGCACAGCGGCTCGGCACCGTCACGAAATACGTTCAGCCGCACGAGGTTCGGTGACTCCTCGGGTCGCTGGGCGAACGCACGGAACCCGGCCGTCTCGAAGGTCCATCGCTCGAGGACCGCCAGCGCCAGCAGCTCGTCCGGGTCGGATTCGGTGGCCCAGCCTTCCGCCGGCCGCCCGCCGAACAGCGCGTGCTCGCAGTTCCAATGCCCGAGCTCGGCGCGCCGCCGTTCGGGCAGCGCGTGGTCGGGGTCGTCGCTCACGTCGCTGGAGAACACCGTCCAGGTCGAGCAGCCCGCCGTGAATCGCTGTGCGTCGCAGCCGATCACGGTGTCGAGCGCGATGACGTCGCCGACCCAGCTGCGGCCGTGCAGGGCCTCGGTGATCGCATCGGCTTCCCAGTCGTAGCAGCCCAGGGCCTCGGCGGGAATCGTGACGAACCGCCACGCCTCGGTGTGCTCGCAGCCGACGCCGACGATCCCGGAGGTGACGGCGCGGACCGCGACCCTGGTCGTCGGCGCAGGAGGGCCGAGCGGGGCCGGTACGCCCCATTCGGGGTAGTTGGTGGTCAGGTCGTCCACGGGGGAGTCCTTTCCGAAAGTGGTTGCGGGAGTGGACGAGAGAGGAAGGGCCAGGGAGGGGGCCCGGTGTGCGGGCCCCCTCCGGCCGATCACGCCGCCGGGGCGTAGCGGTCGAGCTCTTCGCCGGTGATGGCCTCCACCAGCGCGGAGATCAGGATCTCGGCGGCGGGCGGAGTGACGGCGTTGCCGAGCTGGCGCACCTGCTGGCGCTTGTTGCCGAGCACGATGTAGTCCTTGCGGAACGCCATGGCGTCCTGGATCTCGTGCGGCTCCAACATCCGGAATCGGGTGTTCTCGATGTCGCGCTCGGTGATCATGTCGACCAGGGCGAACCGGTCGCGGGTGGAGACCGTCCCCATCGGGTCGGAGACCGGGCGGGCGGTGCTGTTGCCGTAGTAGGGCAGCAGCAGCGAGTTCCACAGCTCGGGCGACATCCCGGTGGGCGGGGTGACCAGGCCGTGGTGGTTGCCGCTGGCGGTGACGGTGGCCAGGGCCTCGGTCACCGGACGCGCGTCCGAGGAGCCGCCGCGCAGCTCGGCGACGAAGGGCAGGAACGCCACCGCCGTCTCGTTGCGGGTGGTCTGGGTGCGCAGCGGCATCGAGGCCAGCTGGGCCTCCTTGCCGTCGCGGCCCTCCATCGGGATCATCAGCGGCGGCGGGACGACCAGGCCGTGGTTGGAGCCGTCGGCAACGACCGTGGCGAGAGGTTCGTGCAGCCCGATCGTGCGGGGGCGGTCCGAGCGCAGCAGCGCCAGGAACGGCTGCGGGATCGCGAGGCCGTCGTTCTCGCGGGTGGTGCGGGCGGCCATGGGCCCGGTGACCTGGGTGGCGTCGTCGCGCCAGGTGCCCCCGGCGGGGACCATCATCGGCACCGTGGAGGCGTAGCGGCGCATGCCGACGCGAATGCGTTCCATGGTCTTGGGGGCCAAGGGCTTGTCCCGGTCGCCGATGCGGGTGCCCGGAAGGGTCCAGTCGATCGCGGCGGCCGCCGGGAGCGCGGGCGGTTCCACGATCGAGTTTCGGCAGCTGACGCGAGGGCAGCGGTACACGTACTGGGTGCGGTAGCGGCCCATGTCGGCACCGGCCTTCTTGAAGACCTGGAGGGCGTTGACCCACTCGTCGCAGGCGGTGCAGTAGGCCAGCGGGCGCAGCCACTTGTTCCAGTTGGGCTCGCGGCCGAGCTGGAGATCCCAGTAGGCGACGTAGAGCCGGTCCCGGCTCTGCGGGGCCGCCGGGGTGCGGACCGGCTGGGCGTGGCTGGAGTTCAGGGCGATGACCTTGACCCCGTAGCCCAGGGCGCGGATCTCACCGATCCAGCGGTTCCACTGGTCCCACTGGCGGACCTCGACGACGTTCTCCACGACCCCGGCGCGGACCCTCCCGCCCCGCTCGATCACCCCGCGCAGGTACATCGGGACCTCTTCCATCAGCGCCCGGCTGCGGTCGGCTTCCTCGTCGCGCTGGAGGTCGAGCAAATCGCCCTGGAGGGTGTTGTCGTAGTCGCGCTTCTTGCCGCGCGCCGAGGACCACTGCGGGCACTCCGGCGAGGCCCAGAAGATATCGGCCACAGGCCATTTCACGATCTGCGCCTTGGCCTCGTCGGTGCTCAGATCGCCGAGGAAGTGATCGGCCTCGGGGTAGTTGGTGGCATGGGTCTCGATGGCCTTCGACCAGTGGTTGGCCGCGCGGGTGACACGCACACCGGGCACCTTCGATGCGCCCTGGGTGGAGCCGCCAGCGCCGCAGAACCAATCCATCAGTTCGAGCATGGGAATCGTCCCTTCGTGATTTGCGAGTGGGGTAGAAGGGGCGGGGTGTCCGGTCCCGGTTCCTTCTGTGTCATATATTACCCGTTAAAGTTGATCGAGGTCAAGAACTTTCTTGACGTGTCTTTAGTCGAAATACGCTGTCTCGCAACTTCTTTGAACGATCCAGTGACCTGCTGAAATCTGCGGCGAGAACACTACCGATACAATGGATGTTTTAGATACACTGGATTGTGTGGAAGGGTGTCGCCCCGCGCTCGCCCCCGCCAACGAAGCCGGTAGGGCCGCCAACGACGTCGGCCCGGCGGCAAGCTTGGGGCCCCGTCCTCCCACCGCCGGCCGTCCCGCCCCGGTCATCCGCCTGCACCCGTCGGTGCCCGGTGGGAGACTCGTCGGGACGGCGTGGACGAACCACGCAGCGGCCCAACTACACAGGAACGGGAGCACCCCGCCCATGACCAAAGTCGATCGCGTACAGGTCGTGCAGGAGATGTGGCCGACGATCGGCCCACACGACGCCGACTCGCTCGGCGCGGCCGCCGTCGCCTCCCGCGAGATCTTCCGCATGCTCGCGCACGCCACCATCACCCGTGCCGACGCGCTCAAGGCCCTGCCGTACGTGGTCGACGGCTACACCGTGCTGGGCGGGCTCGCCGAGGCCGCCAGTTCCGAGCGCCAGGGCCTCGAACAGCTCGCCGTCTGGGCCGAGCACTTCGCCGACGATCCCACACTGCGCCACGCCGAACACCGCGATCAGCCGGGCGGCGGTGTCGCCCAAGCCCAGCAGGCGGCCCTGGAGACCGCCGAGGACCTGCGCGAGGCCGCCGGGCACGCCGAGGCCCTGATGCGGGCACTCCAGCGCGCCCAGGCGCACACCAGTCCGCTCTACCACGACGACGAGGAATCATGACCGGCACCCATACCGCCGTCGAGATCGCCGACCACTACGCGCCGGTGTTCGCGATCCTCGACCGGTGGGCCGCCTGCGGCGAGGTCGACCCCGATCCGGTGCCGGTGACCCTGGGCGACGGCAGCCCCGCGTCGATGACCCGCGACTGGCTCACCTTCCCCCGCGCGGAAGGCGCGATCTCCGGCAAGTCCCTGTCGCTGACCATGCTCAGGCAGTGGCGCAGCGCGCGATGACCCCCACCGAACCACCTCACCGACGAAGAGGACCGATGACCACCGCCCACACCGCCGACGAGCTGCGCACGATGCTCGAAACCGGCGCTGCCGCAGCCGATTCCCGCTACCAGCGGGCGGCGATCCACCTGCTGAACTTCACCGAGCTGCCCGGCCGCGCGGCCCTGGACGCCTATATCGAGACCGATACCGTCACCGTCGACGGCCGCGACGTGCGCGCCGCCTGGATTCGCGACTGGGACGCCATGGGCCGCCTGGAAAACCTCGGCTACCTCAGCGGCGGCGAGGAGCGCTTCGTCCGGCTCGCCGCGAGCATGGCCCACGGCTCTCCGGTCGACCTGTGCGCCGCGCTGAGCTCCCTCGGCCACGCGCACGCCCGTCGCGTCCTGGAAGCCGTCGCGATCTGCCTCGGCGCCGACGAGCACTACGAGATCACCCCGACCCCCGCTCTCCTCGAAAGCCAGCGCTTCGAGGAGCAGCTGCTCGCGGGCGAACTGAGCCGCCGCGGGCTCGGCCCCGACGGCCAGCCGTTGCAGAACCCTCAGACGGGAGAGACCGAGTGACCAGCCTGCCCACCCAGGAACAGATCTGGACCAACGCCGCCGACGCCGCCGACCGCGCGGCTCTGGCCCTGGCCGACGTGCGCGACTGGCTGAAATCCGACTGGTCCGATACGAAGCCGTTGACCGACGAAGCGGTCCAGGCACGCAGCGCGGCCTACGCCCGGCTCGAGACGCTCAAGGACGAGATCCGCGACCTCGAACACCAGTTGCGCGGCGGCGCGAAAAGCCTGCGCGACCGGCGATAACGAGACGACCGCTCAGCGAGGGGACTGGAAATGTTCGACGAGACACCGATCACCTGGGAAGACTTCAAGGCGAGGCGGCCCAGCGACGCCGAGAATGCCGCCCGGCTCGCCGACCTGGTGCGCCGGGCCCGCACGGTTCGGGCGCACGGCTGGGACGACTACCGGTACGTGTGGTCGTCCGGCGAGGTCGCGGGCGTGGCGTACCTGCTCGGCGACGAGGACGTACTCCGCGACGCCGACGAAACCGCCGATACGGTGCTGAGCCGCTACGCCTGCGACCTGTTCGGCGTCACCGGCGGCCACGACGATATCGCCGCCGGCCACCCCGGCACCCGCGCCTGGTTCGACCAGGCCCGGCAGGAGGCCGACCTGTGAGCACACCCGAGCAGCCGGCGGACCGCGAAACCGCCACCGCCGGAAAGGAACTCGTCAAGTACGAGCCCTACCCCGAGCTCGTCTCGCGGCTGTGGTTCGCGGCGGCCGCGAGACCGGACCGACTCCCCGCGAAGATCGACAGAATGATCCGGTTGAACCGCAGCTCGGTCATTTTCGTCGATGAACCGGTGACCTGGGAGACGCTGCTGCAGCGTCTCGCCGAGCGCCGTCGCGACTACGCCGAGTACTTCGCGTCCCTGCCTCCGGCAGAACCCGCCGCCTCCCGGCGGGGCTTGCTCCAGCGGCCCACGCCGGAGATAGCGGCCACCGTCGCCGAGGCCGCCGCACGGGTCTTCGCACCGAGGCAACAACCCGATCCGGCTCCAAATATCCAGCGCGACAACGACACCCACACACCCGAGGGGGAACACCGATGAAGGATCTCACCGCGACCGACCGACGCTTGGGCGAGGCCCTGGCCCGGCGTGACGAGGCGGCCCTGTCCAGGGTGGCCGACGAGTTCGCCGCCGCCGGGCTGCCCGCCATGGCGCAGCAGCTGCTGCGCGAGCGCGGGACCGCGGGCGCCTCCGAGCTGCTGGCGGGCATGTCCGCGCTGACCGGCGTCTCGGTCACCGGCACCCTGAGCCCGGCGTCCGCGCGCCTCGTGGCATCGATGCGGGCGCGCCGGGGCCTCGGAACCGAGACGGAGTGACGGTCATGTCCGGTATGACGGGCGCGGCGGTGGCCGTGCTGCTGCTGATCCAGGCCGCCTGCGTCGTCCAGTCGCTGCGCAGCGGCAGCAACCCGGCCGAGTCCCTGCCCTACGACATCGGAGCGGCCTCCGCCGTGGGCGGCCTCATGCTCCTGGCCGGGTTCTCCGGTGCCACTGATGACCCCGGCATGCGATGGGGGCTCGGCGCGGTCGCGGCGATCACGATGGCGACGATCGCGATGAAGTTCCTCCGCCTCCGCCGCCAGCCGCCCCGAGCCGTCACGGTGACGAAATCCGACGATGGTCGGGGCTAGGGTCCGACCATCAGCGAACGGCCGACGTGCCCGAAATCCGGTGGTTTTCCCGCCGATGCTCCCGGTCCCGGCCGGGGGCGGGCATTTCCCCGGCTCCGATGCGCTGACCTGCGAATTCGCTGTGCTGACTCCGGATAACTGCCATTATCCGGAGTGACACCAAAAAACACTACGGTGAGATACCCCCAGGCGGGGCACCTTTAGATACATTAGAATAACACCGGCGCGGCACCAGGAGTCCGCGCAGGTCAGAGGAGAGGGGAACGCTCATGACCACGGCGGCCGACGAGGATCCGGGCGCGGGACAACCCACCGATCGGCAGCGACTGGCGGACCTGATCCGCACCGCCCGCGAGCGCGCCGGACTGTCCAAGCGGGCGGCGGCGCGGCGCGCCCGCATCAGCGAAGGCCGGTGGCGGCAGCTGGAGAACGGCTACGAGGAGGCGCGCGGCCACCGTACCCCTGCCAACGCGACCCGCGCGACGCTGGTGCGGATCGCGGAGGCCGTGTCGGTTCCGGCCGGAGATCTGCTGCGGGCGGCGGGGTTCGCGCCCGATTCGAGCGCCGAGGCGGTGGACGTCACCGGCCTGCGGCCGGAGGAGGTGGCGAGGGTGCGCGAATTCGTCCGGTTCCTCCGGTACGAGCGGAATGCCGTGCAGAGCTGACCCTTTCGCGCAAGCGCCGGGGGATGGGGTCAGGCTGCGATGTCGAACAGCGTCAGCGGCCGCGCGGCGGCCGCGCGCTGCTCGGCGCGTTCCTTGACGGCGCAGGTCGGGCCGATGCCGGCACTTACCGAGGCCGCCGACAGCAGCCAGCTGTGGCAACGGCGATGACAGTGCACGACGAGGCGCACGACGGGCTGTTCATCGGTTTCGGTCGCGGCCATTATTCGATCTCTTCCTCCGGCCGTGTGGCGTCCGTTCCAGAGTGGCACAAGCGACCGACATCTTGTGTCCGATCGAAACCGACCCGAATCCCCCCTCCCGTGACGGGGTCGACGGTGATGTGCGGTGTCGGTGTGGAGGCGTACCTTGCTGAAATGACCTATGCCAGCGCCCTGTTCGCGGTGATCGTGTGTGCCCTGTTCGCCGGTGGCATGATTGCGCTGCACCGATCCGACGAGCGAGCCTTCCGGGAACGCGAACGCCAGCTCGGCCGGGAGATGACTCCCGGTGAGGTGTGGTGCTACTACCTGGGCGTGGAGCCCGACGAGCAGAGGCGGTGACCGATTCGGGGGAGGGGACACCGAAGGCGCGACGGCGGGCCGCTCGTGAGGTGGTCGCGGCCTACCACGAAGCGCGGCTGGGGGAGCTGATCGGGCACGTCGAACAGGCCCTGGGCGGGTTCCGGGCGGAGGAGCTGGATGCGTTCGAGGTCGATGCGGTGATTCACCGGTATCACCGTGCTGCACAGCGGCTTTGGACATTCTGCGAGCAGTCCGGCGCGCAGGTGGAATCCACCGCGGCGCTCATCGGGCGCATGACTGCCGAAGGGAAGACCCTCGACTGGTGGCAGGGGTAGGACTCTCCTTGGTGCGGGAGCCCAGTTGGCTTCACCAGTCGTTCGAGTCGAAGGACAGCGGATCGTGGCAGCTGGCGATGATGGCGGCCAGCACCTTGCCTTCCTCGCGTGCTCGCGGGATGGCGCCATTGAGCCAGTCGCGGGTGCGGTCGAAAGTGGCTTGGTCGCAGCGCACCTCGGCCAGCGCCGCGTCGTATTCCTCGCGGGTGAGCAGCAGGCCGTGCTTGCGGGCGGCGGAGCGGCTTCGCAGCTGGGACAGCCTGGGTGCCAGCGCCGTGCGGCGCAGTTCGGCGAGTTCGTCCAGCAGTTCGCGGCGCTGGGCGGCCAGCTCGGTGAGTTGGTCGCGCACCGCGTGCTGGTCGTCGACCAGCACGCGGGGAATCGGTTCGTCGGCCCGCTTGAGTTCCCCGTATCGGCGGTCGAGATCGCTGCGGCGGCGGCGCAGCTGCTCGTCACGGTTGGCGAGGTCGGGGGCGAGCTCGGCGATTTCGGCGACGCGCGCCGGAAGGCTGGCGGTGATCACGGGCAACGCTCCGATCGGGATGTCGGGAGAGTACGGGTCCGTTCAGTATGCGTCGCCGGCCGCGAGGGACTGGAGGTTCTTCGTCGCCGCGTGCCGGAGTGCCGATTGGTGCCGCCTCGGCACTCCGGCTGTTCCTGTCGACGAACCGATTGTGCCGCCGGACCGACCGCGGGTTTCTAGCTGTTGCCGGTGAGCCGTTCCATTTCGTCGACTCCGTCGTTGCAACACGGCCCGCAGTACAGGCGCAGCCGCTTCGGTGCGGCCGGGGCGGGGATGTTGAAGCGGGCCCGGTCGCCGTTGGCGCCGGGCCGTAGATCCCACCCACATTCGGCGCAGGTGAGAGTGGTACGGCCGGGTTCGAGCCAATCCGGTGGTGCGGTGAACTTCTTCACCGCCATCCCGCCAGCGACCGGCTCGAAATAGGCGAAGACCCGCCCACCTCCGGGCGAAGGTGCAGTGCTCATGCCGTCCTCCTTCGACGATGGTGAAAGGGCATGCTACACAGGGGGTTCGAGGCTCTAGAGTCGAGAAACTAGAGGTCACGGCGGTCGCCTGGCAGAGACTCGCTGCGAGATCGCGGGCGAATGCTCCCGGGAGATACAGAGAACGTCGTCCCGGCTGTCATGGTCGACCGCAGGGTCACCGAACGGACTGATGTAGGCCCCGGACGCTGATTCTGCGGCCGCGAGCCGGTGCCTGGGGAAGCGGTTTTTGCCTCCGGCGAACAGGGCCTTCGGGGTATCGAGTGACCGAGTACAGTGCCGTTGCGGCCGTGGTGACAGCTCTCCCGGCCTGGCGTATTCGCTTGTATGCTCTAGGGGTGGGTTATCACTTTCGCGACGACGTTGCCGAGTCCGTGTACCTTCACGACGTCACGAAAGCCGAGGTCATGCAGGCTCTGGCGTATCCAAGGCGATGGCCGCAGCGGATCGAATCGAAGGTCGACGCCAGGGTGCTCCAGATCTTCAGCCGCACGACCGAGGCCCGCGCCGTCGCGGTGGTGGTGATCCAGGTAGATCGCTGGGATTGGCTGATCTACGCAGCTCGGCCCCTCGAGGTGGACGAGAACGCCGAATACACCGTTTGGGAGGCACAGCAATGAACATCGAACGCCGAATCGAGGAACTGACCGCGCAGGCCGACGACGCCGACCTGATGGGCGACTTCCTGGCCGGTCGGCTGGTCCGCAGCAGCGAACCGGCCGAGGTGTCCGAGCTGCCCGTGCCGGATGCCGCCGAAGTGGCGGCGGCAGGGCTGATTCCGACGACGGTCCGGTTCTCCCCGGCCCAACGGGACAAGCTCAGCGCGCTGGCGAAGGCGCGCGGCACCGACGTGTCCAGCCTGCTGCGGGAATGGGTCGACCACCAGCTCGAGGTGACCGAGCACCCGGAGCGGCAGCTGATCACCGTCGACGAGGCGATCCAAGCGTTGCGCAACCTGCCGCACTCCGCCTGACCGGAGAACGGGCAACGGGCCCGGAAACGTCCTCGGGCCCGTTGCGGTCACAGCGGGAACAGCGACGGTTGGGCGGCGGCGTCGCCGGTCCAGGCCAGAACGTTGGGGAGGTTCGCGTCCGGGGCGAAGGTCAGGTAGGTCCCGTCGACGCTGTCGCAGCCGATCGCGGTTGCGTAGTCGTAGCGGCGGCGCGAGTTCACGCGGCCCATGTGGACCCACTTGCCGACGCTGGAGGCGACCGCGGCGAGGTTGGCCGCTTCCGAGCCGAGCTTCCAGGCGGTATCCCCGGCCAGGAACAGGGCGTCGATCTCGTCCCATGGATCCCAGGTGTCGTACTCCATGAAGTTCTGGGCATTAGCTCCCGGCCGATTCACCGTTCTCGACGTTCGTCTTGACCCATCCCAGTCTCTGTGGCGAACGAATGAGTAGTCATGCGTTCGCAACTGGGTAGATGGGGTGTGGGGCAGTGGATGTGGATCGATATACGGTCCGGCGGATTCGTCATCGCGACGGCCGCGAGTCGTGGTGGATCTTCGGCCCGGACGGGGAGTTGCATCGGCCGTCGCTGGCGGTGCTGGCTCGGTTCGGGACTTCGACGCAGCAGACCTACGCCTATAGCCTGGCCGACCATCTGAACTGGCTGCACGCGAACAATCGTGATCCGGCGGCGGTCACCTTCGATGATCTGCGGCGCTACATGAGCGCGGCCACTGGGCGGTCCGATGTCTACGGCGCGGTGTGGCGGCGGCCGGAGCAGAAACCGGCGCTCGGACCGTCGGCGGCGGGCAACGTGGCGACGATGGTGAAGGCGTTCTACCTGTCGCTGGGGGCGGCGGGCCAGGTTCGCCCCGAGGTGGTGGAGGCGCTGACCTCGGGCCAGAGTTTCGACGGACGCGCACGGTCGAAACGGGTCCGCGATTCGAATCCGCTCGCGCCGAAACAGGGGTCGCGGCGGCCGCGATTCCTGCCCGATGAGGTCGTGGCGGCCCTGTTCGAGCCGGGCGTGCTCACCACGGCCCGCGACGTGATGATCGTGTGCTGGCTGCACGACAGCGGAATCCGGGTCGGTGGCTTGTGCGGGTTGAGGCTGTGTGACCTGCACCTGATCCAGCACCACCCCTGCGGGCAGCGCGCCGATGCGCACATCCACATCGTCGGCCGCGACGACAACCCGAACCGTGCTCGCGCGAAGGCTTACGTCCCGGCGGCACCGAGCAAGGTCGGCTACACGGTGGACGGCGTGATCCGTGCCGTCAGCGACGACATGATCAGTACCTTCTACGCCTACTTGCTCGACGAGTACCGCCCGATTCAGCACCTGGTCGACCACGAACAAGTCCTCGTTCACACCAGCGGCCGCACCCCCGGCGCGGCCCTGCACACCGGAGGTGTGCGCAAGATGCTCGAAAGGGCCTGTCGCAGAGCGGGACTGAACGCCGTCGTTCGGCCCCACGCGTTCCGTCACAAGGCGGCGGCCGCGCTCTATGCCGAGTCGGATTTCAACGCCGAGCTGGTGGCGCAGGAGTTCGGCTGGTCGAGTCCGGCCATGGTCACCGACGTCTACGGCAAGTCGGCCAACCGACAGTCGATGAAGTTCCTCGAGCAAGCATGGGAAGCCACGGCTCGCCCGCCGGCCGAGCCCTACCTTGCCCCTGCGGAGGGGGCGCACTCATGAGCGCCGCGGCCTGGGTGCCGTCCCAGGTATTCGAACTCACCACAGCGCGCGATTACCTGGATCTGGAGCCGGAACAGCGTTATAGGGTTGTCAGCCAGCGGTTTCCGCAGTGGCTGCTGACCGACCCGATCGAATTTCCGCGCAACCACTCGACCTACGGCTGGGCCTGCCGCGTCAGCGGCTGCGACGCGGCGATGGCGACAACCGAAACGCGGCAATTATGTGTTCAACACGCCCGCGCCTGCACCCGCGCTCACATCGGGGCAGGTGACGCTCTGGGCATCGAGGAGTTCCTGGCGTCCGCCCAACCTTCCCGATCACACCGGATCGGCTGGGCGCGGACCCGTAGACAGCCCTGCCGCGTCGACGGATGCCCTCGCGAAATCGACGTCGACGGCTGCTGCAAAACACACGGCAGCTCGCTGCGACGCGCCCGCGTCCGCGCGGGATTCGACGAAATCCTCTGGGCCGCAAGCCAATCGCCGATGACGCCAGCGGTCGCCTGCTGGATCGAGGGCTGCGTGCACGATGGCATGCTCAGCCGAATCCTGGCTCGCGAACCCCGCAACCTCTGCGGCACCCACGCTCAGCAGTTCGACCGGTGGCTGCAATCGCCGACCGCGACACTGAGCTCTTGGACGGATTTCCTGGCCTTCGAGCCGCTTGTCGTCTCCGTGATGGACCCCGACAGCCGCGGGCTGCTGTCGCTGGCGAAACTGCCGGTCAGCTTGCAGCGGGAGATCCGCTATGCCCTTCACCGGCACGCTAACACCGCCCGGCGCACGCAGTGGCGCCCGGCCAACATTCAGGCGGTCATCGATGCCCTGGCAGACGCAGGAGTGCAATCACTGGCCGATCCGGTCGTCGCAGAACTGACAGCCGACCACTACAACATCCCAGCCGCGCGGCGGATCTGGCTGGATCTGCCCGCCGCAGCGCGCAGCCTCAGCTGCACCCCCGAATCCGCCAAGGCCGCAGGATGGTTCGACCCCGTCCTGATCGGCGCCGCGCCGTTCACCGGCTCGCAAGGCAACCGCGTCAAGCCCTGGGACCTGACTTCGGTCTCGCAGCGGTGGCTGCGGGATCTGCTCTGGGAGCACCTGTCCGACGAAGCGCAGCTGCCGTCCGGGAAACAGGTGTGCTACACCACGATTCTCTACCGGGTCGGCGCCATCGCGCTGCTGTCGCGGATGCTGGAGCAGAACCGACCCGACCATGGCAACAACCCCGAAGCCCTCAGCAAGTCCGACGCCGAAGCAGTCAAACGCACCTGGGATCTGTGGTTCCACGAGCAGATCCCGCTGCCGATCGTCTCGGTCCACACCAAACCACGAACCCTCACCGAGAACACCAGGACCGTGCTTGCCATGAGCATCCGGACAGTGCTCGGACAAGCTCGCCAGACCGGCCGCACCAGCGCCGCGATGGACATGTTCATCCTGAACCTGCCCGAATACGCGAGACCGCCGCGCAAGCCGAGGCCCCGGCCACTGAGTTACGGCGACTTCCAGTTGCTGATCAGCCCCGACAATCTGCTCGCGCTCGATGCTCTGGACTTCGAGAATGTCGGGTTCTCCGACATATGGATGACCCAGGCGTTCCAGGGCGGGCGGGTCAGCGAGACACTGCGGCTCCGGCTCGGCTGCATCGGCCTCCTCGGCGCCGCTCAACCCTATCTGTGGCGCGACATCGCCAAAGTCGGCGTTCTCGATTACGGGATGCCTTGCTACAGGCCGGTTTACGAGCGACTGCTGCTTCGCCGGGAGATCACCCTGGCGAAACTGCGTGTCCGCTACAGCGACACCCTCGATCAGCTAGACAAGCGCGGCCGCGCCAGGCTGGAGGCGTCATGGAATCGTGAGATGCCGCTGTTTCCTCGCGTAACAATGAATCCTGATCTGTCGCTGGAAGTTTCGCAGTGCTGGTTCCGGCAGGTCTGGACCGAATGGTTCCAGGGCCTCGGGCTCAGCGAACAGGTGACCTGCCATCAGACTCGTGCGACCTTGGCGACCTCGTTGCTGAACAACGGCGCGCCTCCGGCGCTGGTGCGCCAGCTACTCGGGCATTTCTCCGAGGAGGCTCTGGCCCATTATGCGAACTACAGCAACACGACTATGGCCCGTCACCTGCAACAGATCTGGGCCGCCGGCCCCGGTATGGACAAGCCTGGAACGATTCTGCTGCGCCCCGCGCAGGTGAAGGCCGACAATCCCGCCGCGGCGGCTGCCCGGATCGACCTGACCGTGGTTCCGGTCGAACATGGCCTCTGCCGCTACGGCCCGGTCGTCGGCGGCTCGCAATGCCCCTGGGGCAAGAACTGCACCGACGGACCGAAGGGACCGTGTGAGCACTTCGTGCTCACCGGCGCCGACCTGGCCTACTGGGAACGCAAACGCGATGCCGCCTACCACTTCGCCGAAGGCGCACCCACCGATGAGGCACGCGACTACATCCTGAGCCAGTGGCAGCCCTGGGAACCCGTCCTCACCGGCCTGCGCGAGGCCCTGGACGAACTCGGCGTGCTCGAGGAAGCCGAGAAACTGGACCTGCGCGCCCCCACGCACGACTACTTCGCCCCGGTGTTCTCCACCGGATGGCAACCGACACAACTGAAAACACCGGACAACACACCGAGCTCAGTGAAATAGGAGAACGAAACACGTTGGTCACCAACAACAAGCGACGCCGTCCGGTCGAGCTGATCGAACAGCGATCCCGCACCAGCGCCGAATGCGAAAAGCGCGTCCGCAAGGCCCTGATAAAGTTGACCAAAGCAAAGGTTCCGTTCACCGTCGAAAACGTCTGTGACCTGGCTGGAGTCGGTAGAACGTTCATCTACGACAAACGTCGCCCGGAACTCACCCGGGCCGTCCTCACCGCCCGCGACGCATCCCAGGCAGCGACCACCGTCCGCGCCGACCAAGCCCACGCTGCCGAAACCTCGTCCTGGCGCGAACGCGCCCTCAACGCCGAGGCGATGGTCAGCTCGCTCCGCGCGGCGGTCAAGGACCGCGACGCTCGCATCGGTGACCTTGTCGGGCAGCTCTACGACCCCGACGGCAACCACCTGACCGAGGAAAACGCCAAACTCCGCGCCCTCGTCACAGCCCTCAACGAAAACCTCACCACAGCCAGGACCGAAAACCGGACCCTGCGGCGCTCCCTCGACGGCGCACGCGCCAACGTCAAGCGCGAGCGCGAACGCAACGTCTCCCAAATGTTCTGCCAATAGGTGTCGCCCGCTAGCGTGAAAGACCGCCATCTTGCCAGTCGTGGGACTACCTCCAGTAGGCGATCTAATGAGAGAACGTGTTCCAGATTTGCGGGCACAAGTCGATCGTGGCGGCGGCAGAACGCGCCGTAATAGCCGATTACCGGATGGTCGGGCGAGCCTGTGCCGGCACCCGCAGGGCTCTGGCTCGATCGGCGAGCGGTGGCGAGTCATGGACCCGAGGTCCAGGCCGAGAGGTCTTCCGCCCTTGTCGCGCGCGGCCGGGGCGGGAATCCTTGAGGAGACGGACACTTCCGCCCCGCACCGGCTCCCAGAGGAATGCGAAAACGATGGGTACCGATCCCGAGCCCCGCCGTGGCTCTACCGGCGCCTGCAACCGTTGGGATGGGCCCTGGCCGCTGCCGGTGTGAGCCCGGAAACGCCGTCGTCCTGGAGGTTCCCGGACGGCATACCGAGGGCGGCATTACGGACGTTCCGCGGCGCGGCAGGCCCTCATCACGGGCGCGAGCAGGGGAATCGGCGCTGCCGGTCAACGGCGGACCAGCCATGGACTGACCCATCCTGGAAAGGAGCAGCAGGACACGAAGTTCGGAGTCCATACGCCCAACGCTCTGGCCAGGATGATATATCTGGTGCCGTTCGCGACCGCCAAGGACGTGGTCGACATCGCCATCGAGGCCGAACAGCTCGGGTACTGCAACGTCGCGGGGAACGACCACCTCAGCACCCGGCAGTACGTCCGGAACGCCTGGCCGACTCCCCCGGACTACTTCGAGCCGCTGGTCACCCTCTCCAATATCGCCGCGCGGGTGTCCTTCGACGCGCGGATGCGGTCCTCACAGCGAGCCCGCTGCCGATGGCGCAGTTCCAGATCCGGTAGCTCACCGCGTTTCATCCGTTGTGGGCATTCATCGACCACGGTGACATCGGCACCGGCGAGCCCACCGCGGTGATGCTGCGGCCCGGTACCGTCGGCAGCAACGCCGCCGCGGACAACGTGCACGTGCTGCACGAGCCCCTCGCGCAGCTGCCATGGGCGAGCGGCGAATCGGACGGAAAGTATTGGTACGCACCGATTCCGGTGGAGGCACCCACAATTTCGCCCGCTACTGCCACCGCCGCCGGGTGCAGTACTCGATCGGCTTCACGTTGACCGACGACATCGTCGAGGCCCTCGATACCCACCTGAGGTCTGTCGATTGAAACCCGGCCTGCAACGCCGGCGGACAGGTCCGCACCGGTGCCGGGGTTGTCGAAGCCACCGGCTTGATCGACCTGTCCGGGTGGCCACCCGGGATGCGGCTGATCGTGCGGAAAAAACGCACACATCCTGCCGCGCAGCTGCGGTTCACCGACCGCGACGGGCTGCGCCTGACCGCGTTCGTCACCAACACCACCCAGTGCAGCTATGGCAAGATGGCATCGGCCTCGATCTCGACTAGCAGGCTGGGTTCGATGAGCCGGCTGACTTCGACCATGGTCGCGGCCGGCCGGATCGAGCCGAACACCTCGCCATGCGCCTTGCCGACCTCGTCCCACCGACTGATGTCGGTGACGAAGATTCGCGTGCGGACAACATGATCGGTCCGCACTCCGATCTCGGCCAACGCGACGACGATCCGGCGCAACGCCTCTCTGGTCTGCTCACCGATATCATCGCCGCCGACAGCGCCGCCACCTTCGATCGCTGCAGTCGTCCCTGCGACCATCACCCACTGCCCAGCCCGAACGGCTCGCGAGTAGCCTACGATCGGTTCCCAGGGCGCTCCCGATGAGACATGCTGTCGATTCGTCACGGGCTCAATTCTGCACGACCAGCGAGTGGTACCAACAGCAGATTCGAACAGGCGTGTCGGCGGCGGCGCACCTACATCCGGGTCAGCTGTATGTCTGGAAGCCGCTGACTCCCGTGACGATAGCCGATCTGCTGCTAGCCTCAGGCTAGATAGCGGAATCCCATTCGGCATGTCGTCGGCTTGCACCGCCACCACCCTCTTCAACCACCGATTCCGGCTGCCTCGGCCAGAGGATCTTCGAAAGCTTCTGCGCAGCAATCTATTTCAAACCTACCGGTAGTGTGACCCCTCTCACATTTCCCCCTTCTGGTCACCCAACCGGTGTATCAATATTAACAAGCTTGAAATATCGCGAAGGGGGATCTAGTGGCAGTCACGCCAGCTTCAAATCTACCGACCATACTCCCGCCTCTCCGTGGGCGCGCGCGTGAAGCCCACTTGGCGCGGTAACCCGACGGTGGTCAATATCTGACGGCACATCGGATATTTGTTGGCAATGAAGAGCGTGCTAGAGATAGCGTCTCGCACTTGCTTTCAAGCTCCTGATTCTGCGCCAATTCGCTGACTGTCCACACGAAGCAGGAAAATCTACCTGCGAAAGTTACAACCGAAAGGCGAGAGTAGAAAAATTGTGCGCTTTCCAGGCAAATCTCTTTCAGTCCGAATGGCCAACAATGTCTTCGGTGGGGATTGATGACGGACGTTTCCTTACGCTGCCGTCCAATATCTCGACAGTACGGTTTCGTCACATCGCAAATCCCGGAGCGCACCTGTCCATCCCTCTCCAGGAGCGGATGTACGCGGCCCTGGTGCGTGTCACCACCGATAGTTTCGCAGCGGATATGTCCGGGTACTGGCTCGGCCAGTATATGCGAGGTTACTTTGAGCGGCTGACGCTTTTCTGCTTCATTGAGGATGAGGACGGCAGGATCGTTGGCTGGAGCAGCGCGCAGCGACTGGATTTCGGTAACTATTCGGCCGTGTATCTTGATTCGACCGGGACGGCCCAAGAATACCAGGGCAAGGGTATAATCACGGCATGGCTGCACTCGAATGAGTTCGAGCAATTATTCGCTAGTCCGAGCGCAGGTCAACAGCAATCTTATATCGTTGCACGGACCGAGAATCCTGTGATGCACCGCGTTTTGGAGCGCCTCTACAAGGTCGATGTCGTTCATCCGCGTCCGGTGGTCAACACGCCCGCAGACGTTAGCTTGGCTGCCTCGGGTGCAGCCGGCTGGCTCGGTCAGGGCGACCGGTTCGACCCAGGCTCACTCAAGATCACGAACGCATACGACACGGTCGACGAGCTCTACGGCGACTTCCCGTCCTCAGGCGATGCCGAACTCGATTCGTTCTACCGCCGCAATCTCGGTCCACTCGACGCGTATCTGATCTGCGGCAAGTGGAGCTAGTGATCCGTATCCGAAGTGGCCTGGTTGGTAAGAGATAGTGCGCAGACGCGGCGTTTGCCCCGACGGCAAAAGTGCGGAGATTCAGCCATCTCGCCATATCGACCGAATACTTCGGAGAACCCGCTAGGGCGGCTCACACACCTCGTAGGATTCGAAGAAGAAAGACTTGGAATGGAATTCGACTACAACATAGCGTTCCAAAGGATCGGCGGACTACTTGAGGACGGCGACCGCGACGCTATCCGGCGAACGAGTATAGGTATTGCGGGGCTCGGCGGGTGCGGGAGCAACCATCTTCTGGCATTGGTGCGCATGGGCTTCGAGAAGTTCTCTGTCGCCGATCCAGACCGGTTCGAGATGGCGAACTTCAATCGGCAGGCGGGCGCGACGATGCCGAATTTGGGTCGATCCAAGGTCGACGTCATGGTGGAGATGGCGCTCGATATAAACCCTCGATGTGTCATCACACGGTTCGACGATGGATTGTCCGATCAGAATGTGGAGTCGTTCGCCGCGTCGGTCGACATCGGGATTAATGCGATCGACTGGTTTCGCGTCGATCTCTACGAACAGTTCCACGACTGCCTGCGGGCGCAGGGTAAACCGTCGCTGGTCGGTGGTGTCCCACTCAGCTTCGGTGCGTCGATCTCGGTGATCAGCCCGGCCACGCCAAGCTTCTCCGAGGTCTTCGGCTTCGTCGACGGCGATACCCAGGCTGCCCGGCTGACGAAGTTCGTCAGCAAGATCGCTTCATGCGGCTTCGCCGCCGACTACCTCGCGCCAGGCGTGAACAGCATCGAGGACCCGGTGGAGAATACGCGTATCGCGTCCGTATCGCCCGGACTCTACCTGGCGACCGCGCTGACGTGCACTGAGGTGTTTGCGGTGGTGACGGGGCGGCGGTCTCCGACCTATGCTCCGG
Source organism: Nocardia citri (assembly GCF_054065835.1). Classification (NCBI taxonomy): domain Bacteria; kingdom Bacillati; phylum Actinomycetota; class Actinomycetes; order Mycobacteriales; family Nocardiaceae; genus Nocardia; species Nocardia citri. The sequence goes on along the minus strand of NZ_JBSUQM010000016.1, from coordinate 32,155 downwards.
ACGTACTGCAAGTCGACCTCGTGCGGCGGGCGCTGGACGTCAGCCGTGAGTCGACACCGGTGCGGTGAGGCCGGGCTGCTCCGCGGACCAGGGCGAACGTTCGGACACGGATTCGTCGATAAGCTAATGGCCTGATGACATCCTCCGATAGCTAAGTCTTAAGTCTGGCCAGCCCGCTGAACTGGCCGAATGTCACCTTAGATACCTATAGATCAGAGAGACGAGCCAATCGTGCTTCCCCGTCACAGTCGGCTCTCCAGACAGCAACGTGGAGCACGACTCTCGACCTCGACTGCTAAGCATTCGAACGTAAGGCACGCTGGCCGATCAGCCAGGGGCCGGTGCAGCAACCGAATGGTATCCGGCTGCTACTTACAAACACGTCGTCCAGACATAGGGCTCATCCAATAGGTGTCTCCGGTTGTGGTTCGGATACGTCAATGCCACTGGTATAAAACGATTCACGAGAGGCCCGCCAGGGACAACCTGCTCAGAACGAAACTTCCCGCATTCGATACAAGGCATGATTGTCAATAGATCACTATTATTCCTACTCCACGGGATGAGCCATGCGCGTCAGCAAGTCGTGGGGGCTTCGATCGCCGCACCCTCATCATCGAATAAACGAGCTACGGGACAACGGAAACCATGCACAAAGACATTATCGGCGGCCGGCGGACCGTCGTCATATCTGGCGCATCGTCAGGCATCGGACAAGCCACCGCCGCCCACTTCGCCGCCGCGGGAGACAAGGTTTACAACTTCGACCTGAAAAGACCGCTCACCGATACGGACAGCGAGTTCGTCGCCGTCGATATAACTGACTGGAATGCGGTACACGCCGCAATCGACAGTATCGCTAAGGAGCAGGCTTCGATAGATGTCGTCATTGCCAACGCTGGAATCAGTGTCCGCACCCCGTTTCTCGATATGAGTGAAAACCAGATTAGAAAGCTGTTGAGTGTCAACCTTATCGGTGTAATCGCGCTGTGGCAGGCAGCGCTCAAACATATGACTGTGCAGCGCCGCGGCGTGCTATTGGCAACAGCGTCTACCAACGCCCGCGTCGGCTACCCCTACTACGCAGACTACAATGCCTCCAAGGCTGCGGTACTGGCTCTGTGCCGAACCGTCGCGATGGAGTTCGCACCGCACATCCGTGCTGCGTGTGTGAGCCCCGGCTACGTGCTGACACCGATGCAGCGTGCCGAGTACAACGATGCGATGCTGTCTGCGGTTAACGAACGCATCCCCGCGCACCGCCACGCGGATCCATCGGAGATCGCGCAAGCATTCTTCTACCTCGCCTCCGACGCCGCTCGCTATCTAACAGGTCAGGACATCGTCATCGACGGCGGCGAACTCGCCGGTGGCACCGCCTCCACGCACGGAGTCCACTTCACGCCCGTGAGAGCAGATCTGCCTTCCAGCTGACGGGAACTGCAGGAGTGTAGTCGGTCATATGGTTCGGTGTATCGCGTCCTGCGACGATACGTGGACCCAATTCCACGCGAGCCCAGGCCACTAGATGTACATATGAGTCAACCGGAAACCATCATTAAGGAATATTGCGCACAAGTTCTATGCTGTGCCGGAGACGGCTGGGCGAGTCATTCATCGGCGACGATGGAGGACGCTCGAACCCACTCCGGTGCCGCACTTCATGAACTCTCCATGATCCATCTTCTCGAGTCGCCAATTTCGACCCTGTCAGCCAAGGTGACGCGATATATGGTGGAGGTACTGCGCATGGCGGTGAAAATTCAACCCAGATTCGTCCTATCTTATTTCAGCGCATTCGTGCCCCTACCGCGGAGATCATCGTGATCGTCAAATATCTTGTCGATGCCGCCTTGGTGACAGGGTTTGGTGTTCAACATTCAGTACTAGCCGCTTTGCGTGTGAAATCAATCGTCAACAAGCGGACAGGAATGAAGCCGCTGGCGTGGCGTTCGGTAGAATCGCTGTGCAATATCGTCTATGCCCTCGTGGCAACTGGTCTGTGGCAGCGAATTGATGTTACAGTATGGGATATCAGAGGCGGGGAGGCTATTGTCATCTACGCTGGCCTGGCATTGTCGTGGGGCTGGTACTGGTACCTGCACCTCGTCGAATACGACTGCGGCCTGGCGTTCGGGTCGACCACTCTGGTCGCACAGCGCGCCGGCGCCCATCAGCCCCAGCTTGAGAACTGGACCGTAGGCAGTCGACGATGGATCAGATTCCCGGTCCACACAGCATTTTTCGGGATGTTCTTCCTGCTGCCCCACATGACGGCAGATCTGCTGCTGCTCGCAGTGATCATCAATATCTACAACGTGGTCGGTTCGGTGCTCTACGATCGTCGGCTCGAAAAGACCATACCTGCTCTCTGGAATCCTTACGTCGCCCAAACGGGTTTGATCTGGCCGCCGATCTACCGTAATCCGTCTGGAGCGGCATCTATCACGTGGCCGTCTCCGGCGCATTGGCGTTCGCCGTGGATGCACCTGCCTGGTCTCATCGTTGGCGGCATGCTCGGGCTGGGCTATTTCCTGATCAATGGCTCCTCGCCGTGGGGGCTTCTTGCGATGAGTGTGGTCTTGGGCACTGGTCTGGCCGGAGCAGCTGCGTCCGGTGCTGTCTTGGGGATCGTGTGTCAACCGCGCCACCAGGATTGGGGGCAGCGCCAAACCGATTTGTCGACCACTGTCGCACTCAGCTCAGCAGTCGGTGTCGCCACCTGGATCGTGATCAGTTTCCTGGTCGACCGCCGCGTTCCCACTTTCGGGGTCTATCTGCCCTTGTGGTTCACAGTGCAATACCTCGGCCACGTGGTCGCGTTCAGTGTAGCCCCGAACAAGTGGCGCACACCCGCAGTCGCGCATCTATCCGCAAAAACTGGACCCAACGCCTCGCTCGCATAACCGGCTGTCAGGTCGAGCGCTTTCGTTTGTCATCAACTTTAGGAGGAATACCGTGCAATCCGCGACAGCCGCGCTGGAAGATTTCGGGATCGGCGAACGTCATTTTTCCTCGACGTTCCCCTATTGGCACACGGAAAAGCCGATCACACACGCGATTCGGTTGGATCCTGAGCACCGCCGGCTTCGAGCCCGATTCGGCCGAGGATTCGACGATCTGATCGACGCAAAGGCCTATATAGATGCAGTCGCGGCGCTGTCGCATTCCGAACGCCTGCACAGCAGCACCAACGACGAGCGCCCTCGACTGGTCGCGGCCGCCGCGCAATCGCTGTTCCGAGCCGCTTCCCTCATCGAGCAACCGGACCTGGCCACCGAATTGCACGATAGTGCGCAAGCGCTGGAAACCTACTCTCGCAGCGGACGCTGGGGACAGCGCAGCATGCGCGAGCCGGATATGCGTCGGCCCTTCTTCTACTGCGGCCCCCTCGCGACGTGGGCGATGAGGAATCGGCCGAACTCCATCTCCTTGCTTATCGCCGAGCCGAACCCGCTCGCCCAGACCAGCATCGATGCCGTATCCGCAGCATGTCGTGACTTCCCGGGAATTGTCGGTGACATGACCGGTGCGTCCGTCGACTACGACAGGCCAATCGCCGAACTGCCTGTCCTCTATTCGTACGACCTCATCTACTGTGCGGGGGAATCGGCTGTCGGTCACAAGAACTTCGCCCACTTCTTCCCGCTGGAGGCCGGGGAGGTCGATATTGAGGGCCGGAATTTCACCGTAGTGTTCGCAAATGTGGTGCGCGAACGCCTGGCCAACGTGACCCGTCGTATCGATGCACTGCGCCCACGATTCTGCCCAGGAACGCAAGCTCTGGAAACAAACCACCTCCTGTCCTGGTTCCGTGCTCACGATCTGGGGCATTTTCTCCGGATCCCGGGCACCGAACCAGAGACCACACGAGCCGTCCTAACGCCGTTCGCCCGAGCATGCCTGGACGAAGCTATTGCGGACGCGACCGGCCTTCTGACCAGTGGCACGCTCATCGATCCTGAACTTCCGACCCTGATGATGCCGGAGATCTGGCGATACGCTGCCCGAGACAATAGACACTTCGCTGACAGCGCCGCCGCGACCATCCTGCTCGGCTACATGTGCGACGCAGGTGTCGAACACATCGAGAGCGGTCCACTCGCTGATTACCTTGGCCATCTCCTGCAAGCGATGTATCGGCCGGACCCAACATCATCTGCGCTGCTGCGCAACTGGCATCATGCGGGGGTGATGGAAGTCCACAGAATACGGACCTGGATCGACAATCAGCCCACCGATCACACCTACGTGATCGGCTGATCCCGGCGACTCGTATGCACGCCATCCCCCATCCGCAGGGGCTCACCACCAAAGGCGGCAACCATGCTTGTTCGGCTAGCTCAACTCGCATTACCCGAGGGCCTATCGTGGCAAGGCCAGACAGACCGAGTAGTCCGTCATCTGCTCTGTCTGCCACCGTGCGACGTGTTGGTCCTGCCCGAACTGTGGCAGATCGGCTACTTCGACTATGGTCAGTACCTCCTCGCCGCACTTGCCGGATCCGGTGACAGTCTGTGCAGGGTCGCTCGAACCTTGATGACGTCTGCTCGGTTCGTGCACGCCGGTTCCACCGTGGCCGCACTGCCTCACGGCCGCTTCGTCAACAGGGCGATAATGGCCGCAAGCGGAGAAATACTCGACCACTACGACAAACGGCATCTCTTCGACCGCGAAGGCGAGGAATCGCAAATCCTCAGCGCGGGCGAGGTTATGACCACGATCGCCATCGGCCCACACCACGCCGTCGTCATCACCTGCTATGACCTGCGATTCCTCCATGAGTGGACTGATCTGCTCGCAACGGCGGATCTCCTCGTAATCACTGCTGCGTGGCCGCAGCAACGTCGCATCGACTGGATCGACCTGTTGTACGCGGCAGCCCGCACTTATCGCGTCACCGTCATCGCGGTAAACGGAGCTGGTCCGAGCGGTCCATCCAGGTTGGCGCTTGCCGGCACGAGCATGTGCATCACCAGCGACGGCACCGCCGTGATCATGGCGGGAGCAGACGAAGAAGTACTCGATATCTGCTTGTGACATCGCCGCAACGATATCGGCGGCACCGTGCCGGTCCCGCCAACGACATAAATTTGCACACAAAGGATGAAATACCAATATCACGAACGGCAGATTCGGTGTTGCCGCCGCTGGTCCCACGACTGGCAACACGGTGGCCGCCCGCCCGGTGGCAAACGATAAATAGGCCCACGTCACGAACACGTTCGCCACGTTCCCACCAGCGGAAAGGATCCAGAATTTGCGAAATTGGGCGCAAAGCTGGGCCGCGAAGGCGACGGGAAAGCCGAGATCGCGGATGCGCCGCAGCATCGGTCGGGAGCGGGCGAGGGTGGCGAAGTGGTTGCCGACGACATCGGGGGCGACCACGAACAGGCAGCGGTCGGCGTGCGGGCGCAGCCGGCCGAGCCATTTCAGGTAGGCGTCGTCGCCGGGGTAGGACCCACCGAAGACGCCGTTGTCGGCGCACCACAGCGGGTAGTCCTGGGCGAGGCGATTGCCCTGGGCGGGGGTCATGATGGCGCCCAGCTCTCCGGCGCGAATCCGGTCGCGGATCGCGGGCGTGCTGGGCGGGGTGAGGTAGAGGGGGACGCGGGCAGCGTGATCGTGCCAGCGCTCAACTGCCCAGCTCTCGCTAAAACGCTCGTTTTGGATAGCGGCGGGCATGGGTGCCTTCCCTTCCGAGTGCGATGGGGTGCGTTCGGAGACGGGAGAGAAGGGGCGGCGGACGCGGGATTCCGGTCCGCCGCCCTGCTCCCGGTGGAGGCTAGAAGGTGAGGGTGAAGCGCAGCGCGGCGTGGTACTCCTCGAACTCGACGTCGAAGATCTTGCCGGTGGACTTCTCCCAGTCGCCGATCACGACGAAGTGCCGCTCGGCCAGCTGGCGCGTGGCTTCCTCGGTGGAGTCGACCGGCGTGGCGGGCGGGTCGAGCGGGATGTACTCGCCCATCGGGTGGTCCTCGTAGTCGAAGACCTCGACCCGCCCGCCGGGGGACCAGGTAGCGCGCACCGTGATCACGCCCCGGAATTCGGCCTCCATGGCCCTGACGATTTCGGTCAGCTGATCGACCGCCGTGTACAGGGCGGTCGCGCGCTCGTGCAGATCCGGGCGGCTGGGGGTGAACAGGGGGTCCAGGTACGCGCGGGCGGTATCGGTGTAGGTGTTGACGGTGTCGCCCAGGACGGTGAGCACGCCGTCGACCTCGGTGCCGCCGTGGAAGCGGCCGACAGCGGCCGCCGCCGCGAGCGCGCGGACGGTCAGGTCGGCGGCGCAGTCGACGAACCCGTCGGCGTCCTGGACGGCCAGTTCCTGGGCGGCCTCGGTCAGGAACTGCACGACCTTGCTGGCTTCGGGCGCGGGCCGGGCGTCGTCGGTGGTGGGGCGCAGCGGGAACGGGTTGCTGATGATCTGCATGATCGGGAGTCCCTTCGGGGTGTGCGAGTGGGGGTGAAGAAGGCGGGGTGTCCGGTCCCGCTTCCTTCTGTGTCATATATTACCCGTTTTCTGGAATGGGTCAAGTCTTCCCCGGCGTGTGTCGCCGGTCAGGCCGATATCGGGAACAGCGCCAGGTCGGTGCCGGTGGCCTGCGCCCACCAGTCGGAGAACCCGGGACGTTCCTTGTCGGCGACGACGGCGGGGGCGACGACGAAGAAGTGCTCCAGCTCGTGCGGGCCGGTGCCGTCCCGGCCGGGGACGACTGCGCGGGCGATACCGTCGTCCCCGAGCTCGCGGCGGGTGTCGACGAGCGCCGTGGAGCCGTCGAGCCCGCCGATGTCGACCCGCAGCGGAGCGCCGTCGAGCCAGGCGGCCATCTCATCGCGAGAGCCGACGTCGACCGCGCGCACCGACCGCGCGACCATCTTGGCACCGCCGGTCCGGGTGCGCCGTGCGAGGCGGCGGACCTCGTAGAGGGCGTGCGGTTGCTCGGCGAGCGCGCTCTCGAAGGCGGCCAGGACGCCGGTGAGTCCGGCCGCGCGCACGTAGTCGATGGCGCGCTTGCCGCCGACCAGGCCCTGTTTGGCGTTGAGCGTGAGCGCGGTGTGTTCCATCAGCAGCATCCGCGCCCCGGCGTCCGGGAACACCGCGCGTAGCGCGCCAGGGTGGCGGCTCTATTGGCGGCGGTGACCAGCGCGAAAGGACAGAACACGCACGCCGATTTCTGCCAGGCCCGGCCGGTCTTCTCGTCGATGTAGGCGAGCACCCGCTCCCGATCCCAGCCCCACGAGATCAGCGGATACTCACCGCGCCGCAGCGTGGTGTCGTACTCGGCGTCGCGGCGGGCCCGCGACAACTCACCGGCCTCGAACCCCACGACATGGCGGTACGGCCGCCCGTGCGTGATCGCTGCGATCACCGGGTCGAGCGCTTCGCCCTTGGCCGACATGCTGCACCGACGACTTCCACCGACCTGCGGCTGAGTGCCGGCCGTGAGCATCTCGGTGCCGAGGGTGTAAGCGCCCTCGATGTAGAGGCGCTGCGGGGAACGGGAGTCGGCGAACACGACGACGCCGGTGCCGTTGTCGCGCACCCGGCGGTCGGCCCGCCCGATCTGAATGAACCGAATCCGATGCCGGGCCAGCAGCGGGAGCACGACCTCGGTCACGTCCCGCGCGGTGTCCTCCCACTCGTCGCCCACCATGGCGGTGACCACGCACAGCTCCGCCAGGTCGAAGTCCCGGCTCTCGGGATCGAAGATCCAGCGCAGCAACAGCGCCGTGCTGTCGGCCCCGAGCCCATAGGACAGCACGACCCGCGGCGCGGGTTCGTGCGCGGCCAGCTGCTCCCGCAGCGCCGCGCACACGGCGGGCCCGGTCACCGGCCTGCCCGATCACGGGCCCGCAGGACCACCCCGCCCAACCCCGGCGGGCAGGTGCAGCCCGCCACGTGCAGCTCGGCGGTAACACGCCGCCAGGCGCGGTAGTGCCGGAATCCGCCCTCGGCGGTCACCGCCCCGGCCAAGAACATCAGGCTGGAGATGATCGCGGGGAACTCCGAGGAGACCGCGCCGAGGGCGATCACCGAGCCACCGGCCAGCCAGCCACCGGACACCACGGCGTGTGCCTGGGTGAGCCAGCTCTGGTCGTGCTGTTCGTCGTGACGGCGGGCGTGCTGGAAGTTGTTCACGGGAAAGTCCTCCGGGATTACGCGAGTGGGGATGTGCGGTGGGCGGTCAGCGCGCCGTGTCTGGTTCGGCATCGGTGCCGCCTGCTACGAGAGAGCGCGTGCGGAAGTCGCGCGTGAACCGGTCGGTGAGCTGTGCCAGCAGCGCGAGCAGTTGGTCGCGGGGAACGTCCACCGACTGGAAGGACCCGCCGAAGCGCACCGCTTCGGAGTCCGGGGCGATGGTGAGTCGTTCTCGGCCGTCGCCGAGGTCGGTGACCTCGAGCCGGTCCCCGTCGGCGTCCTCGAAGACGGTGTGCGGCATGACGCGGATGCCCTCGGGCAGACCCGCCGGGCGGACGCCGTGGCGCAGCAGGGCGACGGTCTCGGGCGTCAGCGCGCTCGCGATGCGCAGCCGCTGTTCGAGCTCGCCGTCGTCGCTGTAGGCGATCAGCCGCCCGTCGAGGTCGTAGAAGTCGAGCCAGAGCCCGAACTGGTCGACGCGGTCGGTGGCCGCGCCGACGGCCAGCCCGTTGGCCAGCAGCCCGCGAATGATCCAGCCGGTCGGCCCGAGCGGGGTCACCTGTGCGGAGTCGACGCTGTAGCGGTCGATGAGGTCGAGCTCGTCACGGAACGGGGTATCCAGCACCGAAGACCACGCCCGCGCGTCCCGGTTCTTGCGCGACATCACGCCCGCCCCCCGTCGGACAGCGAGGCCCACCAGGCGCCGACGCGGCCGTGCTCTGTCCAGTCCGCGAGCTGGTCGTGCGCGCAATCGCGGTGTGCGACCACCGCTGCGGCGCGCTCGATCGGGTAGCAGTGCGAATGTGTCGAGCAGCCCTGAGCCCAGCCGGGTACGTCCTCGTCGAGCACGACGACGTTCGTCGGCACCAGGCCGTCGGAGGTGAGCGGGTCGAGCAGGGTGGCTTCCCGGTCCGAGTCGCCGAGCGCGTCGGCGGGCAGCATCGCGAAATGCCAGTGCCGGGACGGGGACAGGACCGCGACGCGGACCGGATCGTGAAGCAGCACGGCGGCGGCCTGCACAGCGGCCACGGCGGTGTAGCCGTAGCAGAAGATCTCGAGCGGGGTGCGGTCGAGACGGGAGTAGACCGAGGCGCACCACTCGGTGCTCGCGGCGATCTCGTCCGCGTCGAGCGCCAGGCCGTCACCGTTGCACACGAGCATCTCCAGTGGGACGCCCCGGACTTCGCCGACGGGAATGTAGATGTTCACGTGGCCGACGACGCGGACTTGCGCGTCGTAACCGAGCTCGGTCAGCGCGGTCAACTCGAGTGCGTAGCGCACCCGTGCCTCGGCGACGAGAGCGTCGAACTTGGTGGAGGGCATAGCCCTGCTCCCTTCGAGGGATGTGCGAGTGGGGGATCGATAGGGGGCGGGGTGTCCGGTCCCGCCCGGCTTCGGTGTTGCTCAGGTGGTGTCAGCGGCGGTCGCGCGGTTCTGCGATGGCGAGCAGTTCGAGCAGAGCGTCGATGTCGCTGGAGCCCGCAAGGCGGGCGGCGGGTGGTGTCCGCAGGCGGCGGACCACGGTGCGCAGCGTGCCGCGCTCACCGCCGGCCACGGGGTGTCGGTCGCCGGTGCGCGGGTCCACGAGTTCACCGGCGACGTGGATGTCGATGCACGGGTTCCGGCGGAACACCAGGAAGCAGCGTGTGGTGACATAGTCGAATTCGATGTCGGTCCCGGACGCGAGAGACGGTTCGGGGGCGTCGACGACGACAACCTCGAAGTAGCGGCGCCCGGAGAAGATCGCGGTGAGCGGTGTGGCGCACACGGTGACACCGAGCCATTGCCGGGTGCCCGCATGCCAGGCGGTGTAGGGGCCGGTGCGCGTGAGATCGGTCAGGGTCACCAGGAACGCCGCGTGGCGCGCCTGGTACTCCGCTGTCCGCCACCACGCGTGGCGGGCGCGCAACCAGGACCGGGTGAGGAAGAACAACACGGTCGCGGTGACGAGGCAGCCCGCGACGTCGAGCCAGGCCCGCCGTTGCACCGCCGTGTACAGGCCGGAGCCGGTCGCGGCGGCCGCCACGAACACGGCCAGGGGGAACAGCTTGTCGAGAACCTTGCGGATCACGATCGGAACCTTTCGTCGACAGAAGAGGAAGGGGAGAGCCGAGCGCGGCTCAGCCGTTGACCCACTCGATCGGCACGTCCACGCCCCAGAAGCGACGCTGGAGCAGCCGCCGGGCATTCTCGGCATCGGTCAGCCGTCCATCTCGGCGGCGGAAGTGGACGATCGGGCAGCCCTCGATCGAGGGCCAGAAGGTGCCGTCGGCGTGCCCGATTCCGGACTGGATCAGTGCGTACGCCTCCCGGCCGAAGCCGCCCGAGTTACACGCGGTCACCCGGACGACGGGCACCCCGGCAGCAATCCGCGCGTCGCGCTCGGCGACCGCCTCAGCGGTGTCGAAGTACTCGGGATCGTTGTTGGAGACGTAGAGCGCGGCGCGGATCTGCTCGGCGGTGCACTGCACATTCAGCTGTCCGGACGCGATGGTGGGAGGCATGAGATGCTCCTTCGGCGAAGGCGAGTGGGATAGAAGGGGCGGGGTGTCCGGTCCCGGTTCCTTCTATGTCATATATTACCCGATATATCGGCAAAGGGACAGCGTTTTCGATGGGTGAGTTGAATTGGTTCCCGCCCGATCGGCCTCGGGCGGGAAGTCAGTCGGTGCCGTGCGGGTGCCGGTGACGCGCCTCGGCGCACTGTCTGCGGTGCAGCAGGGCGAGCTGGCGCGTGCGCGAGCCCGAGCCGCGTGTCGAGGTGTGCGCGAACAAGCGCCCCTCCAGTTCGCCGACCGATGCGTCCGTGGACGGAACCGCGAGGGCCGACACCCGGCGGAAGGTCCGGTTCGCGACCCACAGCTTCACCGCCAGGGCCGTCAGCAGCGCGACGCCGACGCCGAGGGCGGGCAGCGTGAACGGTGCCGGAATCGGTGCGGCGGCCACCGCCCACACGTACGACAGCGCCGCAAGGCACCCGTACGCGGCGGCCGCCAGAGCCGAGCCGGAGCGTTCCCCGGCCGTGGTGAGCTGACGCATCTCCCAGCGGTAGGACAGTGCCAGCGCGGCGAAGACGCCACCCGGCCCGGCGAGGAGCAGGACCGGGGCGGCGGGCGCGATCGGCATCATCGTCAGCTCCGGACCCGCGCGGCGGAGGGTGCGCTCGCGCCGGTGGCCGCCGCGGCGACCCGGATCGGGTCGGCGGAAGCGGACGGACCGCCGGAACCGGTAGGAGCCGGATCCGGCTGCGCCGCAGCGGGCGGTGCCGCCGCCGGTGTACTCGGCGCGGCGGGCTCGGTCTCGGATGCCTCCGCCGGCGGTGGGGTCAGCGGTGCCTCGGCGGCGGCGGTCGAGGCGCGCGAGGGGCGCGGCCGGGGCTTTGCTTTCGCCCGCTTCGCTGCGGCGCGGATCGCGTCGGTGGGCTTGAGTCCGATCCGTTCCAGTGCATCGGACTCGGCCCCCGCGCTCGTCGCTGCTTCGTAGGCGGCGACCACGGCATCCTCGGCGGCCTCCTCGTCGGCGATCAGCCGGGCCGTCTCGGTCGCGCGGGTCTCGGATGCCTGCCGCCATTCCCCGACCTTCACCGCGAGTTCGCCGATGCGCGTTTCCATGTCGTCGTCGATGACCGCACGCCGGTAGGCGGACAGGGCATCGGTTGCCATCTTCTTTGCCATGAGGGGTACCTTTCCTCGCTCAGCGCTCCCCAATGGAGCGATCGAACCTATTGTATCTAATGTATCTACAGATGGGAGGTGGTCGACCATGCGAACAGGAAGCCGGGAGCGCAGCGCGCCCCGCCCGCCAGCTGTACCGCCCGTTCCGTCGGCGGACCGGAGCGGGCTGGGACCGGTCAGCGAAGCCCGGCCCCGCCGCAGCGCCCACGGCGGCGGCCTCGTCGCGCACCACACCCGCATCGCGGACGGAAGCGTTTTCGGCGTGGAGCTCACCGCGAGCCGCAGGGTGCCTGACCAGGCTTTTCCGGTGAGCAAGATATCCCAAAAGTGGCCACTTTTGGGTTGCGCCCGGGGACGGGCGCGGGCCACACTCGAAGTGGTTCGAGTGTTTCTAAAGCCTCCAGAGGATCTGGAGGCACCGATGTATCCAGCCCTGCGGTCCGGCTCCATCGGTTGGTCCGGCAGGCGGCTGCCGGCCCTGCGAGCGCACCAGTGCGCTCGGTAGGCGAAAGGACGCGAAGTGCCTCCGAAAAGCAGGCAGGGCCACCGGCCCCACGCAGCGAAGCCCCGGTCCATCAGTCGACGGTCGACGTACGCGCAGACCGAATGGGCGTTGGTGACCGCGGCCGCGGCCACGGTCGGACTGCGGCCCGGCGCATTCATCGCGAAGGCTGCCGTCGGTGCTGCGCGTGCATTCGCCGCGCAACGCAACGGGACAACTGTTCGCACCAGCGGCCAGGTGGAGATCCTCATCGCCGAGGTTCGCGAGTTGCGGCGGCTGCTGGGCAATGTGGCGGGCAACGTGAACGACGTTGCCAAGCACGCGAACTCCACCGGCGAACTCGGCCACAACGCGGACGCGGTGCTGGCGTACACCCGCAAGATCAACACCCAGATCGACACCTGGTTGGTCGAGCAGCTTCGGAACGGTGCGTTGTGATCGGCAAGGCGATCCGGGGATGGGACGGGCAGCGGCTCGTCCGGTATCTGTTCTCGAACGGCAAGTACAACGAGCACACCAAGCCCACCGTGGTCGCGGCATGGCAATCCGATCCCGAAGCGCTCCAGCCGGTGTGGGTCGGACCCGACGACTGCGACTTCGCGCCCGGCGAGATCGGCAAGCTCGCCAATCAGGTCACCGCGTTGTCGGATGCGATCGGGCTGCCCACCGAGCAGCCCGATCCGGGCCAGCCGGGCTACACCAAGCACGGCTACATCTGGCATCTGCCGGTGGCCATCGGCGCCGAGGACGGCGAGCTCGATCAGGAGACCTGGCGGCGCATCGCCGAGGACATGCTGCACGAGACCGGCATTGCGAAGGCGGGAGACGCCGGGGCGTGCCGGTGGATCGCGGTGCACCACGGCAAATCCGTCGACGGCAACGACCACATCCACATCGCGGCCGTGCTGGTGCGCGCCGACACCGGCAAACGGTTCTATCCCGACAACGATTGGAAGGCCGTGCGCCGGGTGGCGCGGCGCTGGGAGCAGGCGCTCGGGCTGCGGCTGACCGCCATCAACGATCCGCTGGCGGTGCCCACGCCCACGCGCGGGGAGCAGGAGAAGGCCGAGCGCCGTCGCGCCGCCGGCGACGAGGGCATGCTGCGGACGACTCCCGGTGCCGCGGCGCGGATTCAGCTGCGGCAGATGATCACCGAGACCGCCGCCATCGCGACCAGCAGCGAGGAATTCGTGGCCCGGCTCCGCGACGCGGGCATGCTCGTCGACCTCAAGTACGACGCCGCCGGGCAGATCAAGGGATGGGCGGTCGCCGCCCCCGGCGACGTGTCGGCCAAGACCGGCGAGCCCATCTACTTCGCGCCCAGCCGACACCTGGGCGCTGACATGTCGTGGCCACGGGTCACCGCCCGCTGGTCGGCGACCCCGCCCGGCCGCCCCGGCGCCGCACGCGCAGCGGCGGCCACCGAGACGGCCCGCGAGCCGCACACGGTGCTGGCCGACAGCGCCGCGCGGGTCCGATCGGTCACCACCGCTGTGCGCGGTGGGCGATCCGATGTCGCGATCGTGGCCCGCGAACTGCAAGACGTCATCAGCAGCTGGGCGTCCATCGCCGACGGTGCCGCCCGTCAGGGCCCGCTCTCGCGGGCGGCGTGGGCCTACGACCGTGCCTCGCGCACCCGGCGCGGGCTGACCGCGGTTCCTGCGGGGCAGCTCGCCGCCGAACTGCGCGAGGTGTCGCGCGGACTCGCCGCGGTCCGAATGCTGACCGGGCGCGGTCTGCAACGCGACCCGAGCTTGCAGCTCGGCCTCGCCATCGCCGAACTGCTGCTCGAGATCGCCGCATGGCACCAGCAGAACCAGCGCATCGCCGCCGCCCGCAGTGCCCGCGAGGCCGCCGGCCTCGTCCGCGCGCACGGCGAAGCCACCGGTGCCGTTCCGGGCCAGCTCCCGCCGCGGCGCGCCCCGGCGGGTACCGGGCACACGCCCACCGTCGCACCACATCCCGGTCCGGCCGTGCTGCCGGGCGAAGGCCGCCGCGAACTGCCTGCGGTACGTGGTGTCCGTGAATTGCCGTCCGGCCCAACAAGGAAGGAACACCGACGATGAACCAGCCGGTCATTGAAACGCCCGTGATGGGCATCCCGCGCGAGGACACCATGCGCATGGCGTTGGCAGCGCGCACGCTGGCGGGAGTGCTGCGGCAGCTGCGCGAGCGGCGGGGCCGCTCCGCGTGGGACGACGCCGAGAACGCCGCCCGCAAGAACGCGGTCGTCGACCGCCACGCGGTCAACAAGTTCAGTCGCGCCGACGCCGACGAATGGAACGCCGCGGAGAAGGACGGGCGCATCCGCGCCGAACGCCACCCCGATACCGGCATGACGATCCGGGTGGCCCCGCTCTCGCGTGGCCGCTTCGGGGTCCAGGCCGGATGGGAGGACAACCACGCCGAGGCCGTGTTCGGCTCCGAGGATCTCGCCGACCGCGTCGCGGAGTGGCTGCGCAACAACGGCTCTGCCGAAGCGGTCGATGATCTGCGGCGCAACGCCGACGATCTGCACGCCACCTCCCGTCCGCGTCGGTACCGGACGCTGCGCGATGTCGAGCTGGCCGAGGCCCGCAAGTGGGCCAAGGACAGCGAACCCGATTGGTACCGGTGGTGGGAGCTGAGCTACACCAACGCCGACACCATCGACGGGCGACGCCTCGATGAGAACGAGATCATCCGCAAATGGGTCGAAGCCACCGGCGGCAAAACCGGCACGGCCGTCGGCGTAGCACGACGATGGCTTGGTCAGCACGATCCGGAATGGGCCGACAAATGGGAGACCGAATACAGCAACTGCGACACCCAGATGGGCCGCCGCAGCCTCGAAGACGAGATCGTACGGCGCTGGCGCTCGCAATCTCGTGCGGGCCGCGGGCGCGGAACCGACAGCGGCGAACAGAGCGCAGAATCCGGTGAGCAGGACAACGATCCGCAGAACCAGCGCACCCCGACGCCGCTGGCGGACCGGCTGCGCGGGCGCGTGCCCGATCGGATTCTCGACGATCCACGCTGGCACGTCGCCGAGGATCAGTTCGCGGTACTCACTGCGCAGGGAGCCGACCCGGAGACGCTGATCGAGTCGGTCGCGGCCATCGACTTCAACAACGGCCAGATCCGCGCGCCCAGCGGATACGCCGCATGGGCGATGCGCGAGGCCGCGAAGAACGGCAAGGTCACCAACGCGCACACCCGCAGCGAGGAGGACGCCCGCCGCTCGGTCGCCGAGGAATGGCTCGCCACCGCCGATCCCGAGTCCCCGTTCGATCGGGCCCGCGCCGCCCAACTGGTCGGCGAGATCGACGACGACTTCGATGCCCTGCTGGCCCGCAAGTATCCGGGCATTCTCGACGGTGATGCCGACCAGGCACGGGAACAGGCCGCTTCGCACGAAGGAGCCGCCGACGCCGCCGACGATCAGGCCCGCAAGGACGCGACCGCCGCGCAGGCGGCCGACGCGGAGGAGAACACGGTGTTCGTCGTCGACAGTGACGGCACCGTCTTCACCGTCTCGTTCGCCGAGGCACCGGAGCCGGAGCCGCAGCCCGAGGCCGAAGCGGCCGACCACAGCGCAGACGCCGCGCGGGAGCACGGTGCGGCCGAGGACGATCAGCACCAGGCGGCGCGCACCGCGTCCGCGGCGGCCCAGGCTCCGCTGACACCGCCCAAGCAGGCCAAGACGAACACCAAAACCCATCGGCGCACCCCGCCGCCGGCCAAACCCGCTGCGGCGCACACCCGTAACCGGGGCCGGACACACTGAGGGCATCGGCATCGGACGATCGCGCGTGGTCCGCCGGTCGTCCGATCCGGGTGCGGTCGTCGCCGAGACCCGATCGGGGCGCGGTGCCTATGCTGACCGTCGAGCCCCTTTTCTCGGATCGTTAGCTGTACCCGGGACATGACCCTCCCCTTCGGTCATGAGCCCACAAAGATGCCCCACCGGATTCGAGGCGAATCCGGTGGGGCATCTTTGTGCTCGGCGAGCCGGGGCTGGCCCGGCGCCGGGCGCGGTCACAGGATCGCGCGGAATTCGATGGTCACCACGACGCTGACCAGATACTCGACCGGTGCGGCGAGCAGCGGCACGATCGTGTGGTCGATGCCGACGACAGTGGGAGCGTAGGTGTTCCCGGTCAGCGTGGTCTCTTCGGCCGCGGCGGTGCGGGCACGATCCTGGCATCCCTCGACGAGGGCTTCGACGGTGTCGGAGACCTTCTCGGGGGAGTCGATGGTGCGGGTGGCGGCGTAGGCGATCACATCGTCGTGCAGGGAAGTCGGGCTGGTCATGATCTCAGTGTCCTTATCTGCGGAGGGAGGGGGTTCTCGGGCGCGGGCCTCCGCGGCTGCGCCGAAGTCGTTCAGCCGTCGGCGTTGCTGACGGTGTCGATGAACGTGCGGCCGTCGCGATCGACGGTGGTGACGTTCTGCCGGTAGGTCTTCGTCTCGCCGGAGGGCCTGCGCTCGAACACTTCCACCAGGAAGTGGGTGGGTTGGTGCTCGGTGATCGTCAGGCAGTAGGCCGTCGACGCGGGGATGGTGTTGATGCCCTGCTGGATCGTTTCCGCCGAGGACACCGGGGATTCCGGGAGCACCAGCGCCCGTACCTGCTCGCCCGAGCGCGCGCCGTAGTACGCGCGCTGGAAGGCAAAGATCACCGGCACTGCACCGACCGTGCCGCCGGGCCCGTTACCGCGATACACCTTGCCGACCACGGTGTTCGGGCATGGCCCACCCGCCAGGAAGCTCGCCGTCGTGGTCACCACCACCGGCGGGGCGGCGCTCTGCAGGGGAGGCGGCGCGGGCTGCGTCGACCCCAGACTGCTGAGCCCCAGCGCGAGCGCGCCCAGGCTGACCGCGCCCACAGCCGCCGAGATTCCTAGCACCAGGTGCCGGGGACGGCGAGGAGCAGGATTGGCATCGGTGATGCCCTCGTCCACCGGGGTCTCTGGGCCGGGCTGCTCGGGTTCGGGGTCCGGCTCCAGGGCGGGGATGTTCAAGGGCGAGAGCACTGGAGCCCAGCGCCCGGAGGCCGGGACAGGCCGATCGGTGTTGGCGTTCATCCTGATTCCCCTTGTCAACGTCCGCGACCGGGGGACCGGCGCGGTGCGGTGTTGGTATTTGCTCCAGCGACCCGGGTCAGCGGAGCGCCGGCCGCGGCCGCCGCTGCCGCGGTGGTCGGGGTCAACGGTCCGCTGGCCGCCCGCAGCGCCTGCTCACCGCGGCGGGCCTCTTGCAGTTCGGCGAAGGTCGGCCGTCCACTGTTGCTTCGGGCCGCCGTCGCGGTCGCGTTCTGGACGCGCGGAGCCGGGGCGGCCGATTCGGTCGCGCTGGCCTGGCTCACGTAGCGCAGGGCCGCCTCCACCACCGCCCCGGTCTTGCGCGGGTCACCGTTGGGAAGCGAAGCCCATTGCGGCGAGCCCAATTCCGGGATCTCGCCGCGTCGCTGCGTGTTCCTCAAGTACGGGGCGGCCCACCTCTGTACGGCCTCGACGCTCAGGCGATCCGCCGCGGCGGGGTCGCGAAACCCCGGCTGCGCAGCAGCCGCCTCCTGTTCTGCCACCACATCGGCGCGCAACGCGCCAGGCAGCATCTTGAGCTTGTCGGGGCGAAAGCCCGAGAAGCGGATGTCTCCGGCTTCGACCACGGGCGCGCCCTGGAATCCCATATCCACCAGACGCTGGCGCGCGGCGGGGTCCTGCGTGACATCCACGACCTGATAGGCGAACCCGAGGTTGTCGAGGGTGCGTTTGGTGGCGTCGCACTGCGGGCATTGGGGTTTGATGTAGACGGTGATCTCGACACCCTCGCGTGGGGCCGCTGCGGTCTGTGACAAGGTCGTCTCCGGATTCTGCTGGTTCTGCACTGATTTCGCGGACGCGCTCTCGATCGAGGGTTCCGCGTCGATTTCCGCAGCCCACTGCCAGCGCCAGCCGGTCTCGGGATCGAACGACCGCCGGAATACGCCTTCCATGACCTTCTCGGCCTGGGCGAGGGTTTCCTCGGAGGAGGGGACGCCCTGTTCGAGCTGGGCATCGGTGAGCGGCACGAGCTCGTCGATGTCGTGACCGAGGTCGAAATGGTCGCTGAGGTCTTTGCCGGTGGCGGCCTCGACGACGAGCACTACCCGCACCCGGCCGGTCAGCAGCCGCTTGACCTCCGCGGCGTGGTGGTAGCCGGGTTCGTCGCGGTCGGCCACGATCACCACCCGCGCCGCGCCGGTGAGCTGGCGGGCGTGCTCGCGCCGGAAGGAACCCGCACCCATCGCGTTGCAAGTGGCGACCAAGCCCGCGCTGCGCGCCCGGTCCGCGTCCTTTTCGCCCTCGACGAGGAAGATCTCCTCGCCGTCGGCGACGGCCTGCGCTACTTCGGGAAGGTGGTAGAGCACCGGCTCGAAGCCGCCCTTGTGCCAGCGTCCGCCCGCGTCCATCTTGCGCTGGAAGAACATCTTGTCGGTGCCCCGCTCATGCGGGACTTGCATCCGCACGACCTCCCCGAGCGGATTCCCCCGCTCGTCGGTGTAGCGGTAGATCGCGGCCTGGTAGCGAGGGCCGACGACCTTGCCCAGACGTTCCTTCTTCGACGGCTTCGCCGGATCGCGTGCCGGTCGCTGATCCTGCGGCGGCTCCGGGCGCGGCGGCCGAAGCCGGGCCGGAGTGCCCGGCTCCCGGACCCACTGCCTGTCCCAGATCGCGTTGCCGGGCAACCCGATGACCGCCAGAACCTTCGTGTCCGGGCAGCCGGTGAAGCACTTGACGACCGTCTTGGCCTTGTCCTTGTTGTGGATCAGCCCCAGGCTCGGGTCTTTGTCCTCGTGCGCGGGGCAGTGGTACATCGTCCACTGCCCGCGCTTGGACGAGGGCCCGGTGGGGCGGTCGTGCTCGAATGCCCATTCGTCGAGGGCCTGCGTGATGCGGGCGAACGACGGACCCGGGCCGGTTTTATCAGTCACGGAGCACCACCTCCATGGGTGCTGATGAGTCTGATGGATCTAATGTATCTAAAGTCGGGTATACGGCGACGCGCTCAGCCCAGCAGGGAAGCTCAGCGGCGCTTGGCCCCGCCGAGCAGACCGGCCACGGTCATGCCCGCAGCCGCGCCGAGCGCACCGCCCACAACTCCCCGGGCCACTCGCCCCGTCCGCTTGCGGCCCCGCGCGGGAGCCGGGTTCGGGCGCGCCAGCTTCACCGCGATCACGACGACCGCGATCAGCACGGCAACGACCGGGTACACCAGCAGGATCGACATTTCTGATGACCTCCTCTTTCGTCGTCGATGGCTCGTCGGCGCGTGGTGCGAATGTATCTAAAAGCAGTGTCGCAGGTTCGCCGACCAGCCGCAATCACGCGGCCTTGCGCTGCTCGGCGGTGCAGACCACCTCGGCCCATTCCCGGCAGTAGGCCAACGCCGTGTCCGGAGAGAATCCCGGAGCCGATTCTTCCCAGCTCAGCGAGGGATTCACCGACCGGTCGAGGCTGGGCCCGCAGATGTACCACGCCCAGCGCGCCCGTTCGGGCACCCGGTCGAGAGTCCGGGGATCCTCCGGGCCGATCAGGAACCAGTGCCCGCCGATGCACACCGTGCTGACGTCGTAGGTGCAGACCAGCGTTCGCAGCACCCGCCACCATCCCCCGCCCTGGGCCCTGGCCAGCAGCGCCAGCCGGAGCGCGCGGCAATATCGTGCTTCCGCGCGGGCGGTGCGGGCTCCGCAGCGAGTGGTGAAGACCAGATCACCGAGGCGGGCGCGGGCCACCGTCCGCGCGTTCACCGGGTCCGCCTTGCGACGACGGCCGGTGCCACGGCCGCGGCAGCCGGGACCGCGCCGAAGGCGAACGGCTCGGCGGCGGGCCTTGCAGCGTCGGGCCGGATCAGCGGGGTGTCGGCGGCGACTGCTCGCACCTCGGCCGCCGGCACACTCGACGCTGCGGCGTCGGCGCGGTCGATGTCCTCGTAGTCGTTGCGCCAGTAGGGCGCATCACCGAGAAGATGGCGATTCTCGCGGAGGTGCTTGTCCAGCTCCTCCTCGTACCCTGCCACCCACATCTCCTTGTACGCCTCGTCCAGATCTCCAGGACCGGGTGCCTCGTCATTCAGATCGGCGATCTTGGTTTCGAGGTCCCGGGCATGCATATGGGCGGCCAGGCGGCGGGCGTTCCGATCGGGAGATTCGTTGTTGGGCAGCGGATTCGGCTGGGTGTCCGGCTCCGTCTGCTTGCGGGTGCGGGCGTCGGCCCGATCGAACTCGTTGTAGTACGCCCGCCAATGCTGATCGTCGCTCAGGACGGTGCGGTGCTCCCGCAGATACTGGGTCAGCAGCTCGTCGGCGCGGGTCACCGCTTCGGCGGTGGTGTCGTCTTCGACCCGCACGAGTGCGCCGTTCTCGTCGACGTCGATGTAGGACGCCGCGTTCGCGACGCTGTGGGCCTGATCGAGCACCGACTCGAGATAGCGGGCAGTGACCTTGATCGTTTCCGGAGGCTTCCGGTCGGGGGAGATGAACGGCTCGGACATCGAATTCTCCTTCTCATGCTCGGAGGGTGAAAGCTCGGATCACCGGGTCCGGCGAGCGGCAGCGGCCAATGACGCGCCCTGGGCAGCAGGCGCGGCACCGAAGGCGAACGGCTGAGCACCCGCCGCTGCCGCGGTCGGCGGTGTCAGCGGCGCGCGGGCGGCGGCCTGAATCTTGGCCCACATGCCCTGCGGGCGTTGACCATCAGCCTCCAGCTCGGCGTGCGCGGTCCGCAGCTGCTGATTGATGCGATCGGAGGACACGCCCATTTGCTGGGCACGGGTGAACGCCTCGTGGAACTCACTGAGCATCGTGGCCAGATCTGTCTGCGCATCTTTGGCCGCCCGCGCCTGCTGCGATGCCGTCTCGAAACTCTTTGCCGCTGTGGTCAACTCGACCAGCGACGCGGCCTGCCCCGGCGTCAGCCAGTCCTGCGGTCCACGCGCGACGCGGTCCTTGATCTGCTCGGCCTGGCGCTGCGCGATCCAGAACGCCCCGAAACGGCGCACCTGGCCGACGGCCGTGGTCACGCCCATGCGAATCGCGGAAACCTTCTCGGCCACACGGGCCCTGAGCGACTCCAGCCCGCTGGCGGCCGCCCACTTCACCTGGACTTCGGAGGACGGCACCGTGTGCGCACGCTCCAGCGCCCGCAGGGCCTGCCCCCGTTCGGTGGCACTCAGGTGGGGCAGTTCGTGGATCCGGCGTTCGAGCGCGAGGGCGGCATCGGAGAGCACGGCGTGCTTGCGGGCCCACGCGGTGTAGGCGCTGTTGTCCTCGCCGGGGGTGCTGTCGGGCTTGGCTCCCAGGGACACAAGGGCTTTCTGGTGATGCAGGATCTCCAGCTCCACCTGTGCACGAGCGATCGAGGCATCGAGCTGGTGCGCGCGGGTGTCGGTGCGTACCGCTCGCGAGATCTCCCGGCGCACCGAGCGGGGGACATCCTTGGCGGTCGGGTTCTCCGTCCGCCACGCGGCGATGGTCGCCGCCACCGCGGCGGCGAGGGTGTCGGGCTGCTGCCCGGCGAGTGTGTCGGCCATTGTCGACTGCTTCCTCTCGAAGACTGGTCGCTGGCGGCGGGTGCCGGATCTCTCTCAACTCCGGCACCCAGAGCTGCCAGTGATGTTAATGGTTCGAGTGTATCTAAAACATCGGCTGTGTCATCGGGTTGATCGAGATCTGCCAGGGGTTATCCGGCAGGCCGCAGCAGGCCGGTGCCGGGGGAGTACTTCATAGGGAATAGGCCCGCCAGGGCCGCCGCCAGCTCTCGATAGGCCAGCAGCGTGCGCGGGTGCAGCAGCTGCGGGTCGATCACGCCGCCCTCGTCGAGGTGGCGGTCGTAAGGAATCTCGTGCACGGCGTGAACCCACTGGCGGAACCAGTTGGTCGCGGCGTTGGCGTCGAAAATCCGCCGTCCCGGCTGTTGAGGGGAGATCACCACGACGGTGCGCGAGAGGAGGCTCCGGTAGAGCCACTGCCGTTCGTCGCGTTGGTCCAGCAGCGGAGCCCCGGTCACGGGGTCCTTGGCATAGGCGTTGTGCAGGTATTCCACCGCGGCCACCGCCTCGTCAGCGGAGTCCTTCTTGGCATCGAGCGGGATCACCAGCGCGTCGGCTTCCTCAAGCACGGCTTGGGTCGCAGGATGAGTGATTCCGGTCCCGCAGTCGGCGAGCATCAGAGGGAAGTAATCGCCGGCCAGCTCGACCAGCTGTCGGTAGTCGTGGGCGGAGAAGCTGTCCGCCGTCGCCGGATCGGCCGCCGAAGCGAGAATGTCCAGGCCCGCAGGGGTCAGCTGGGTATGGGCCCGGATGTCCTGCACCCGTCGCGGTCGAGGTCCGGCCAGCAGGGTCAGCGCCGAGGACTCGGTCCGTGCCGCGGTGCGCCGCGCCAGGTTGCCCCTGTCGGGGTTGACGTCGAAGGCGACCACGCCGTCGGTGCGGCCCGCCGCGAAGGCATTGCCCACTCCCATGGCGGTCGTCGTCTTGCCAGAGCCGCCCTTGAGTTGGACGAACCCGATCCGGAAGTCGGACTCGATCGCGGTGCGGATGCGCCGGTCGAGTTCGCGGGCATGGGCCTCGGCCGGGCTCTCACCCAGATTCAGCGTCTTGCCCGACATCAGATACAGCGTGCGCCGCCAGCCCGAGCCCGGTGCCGGGCGCGCGGTGTCGCGCCGCCAGTCCCGCGCGGTCGGATTCACCGCCGCCGTCAGATCGGCCGCCGGGTGTCGCCACCCGCCGGCCGGTGTCCGGTCGCGGGATCCGCCACCGGGCGCGGCCGCGCCCGTCGTCCATGACCCGTCGCCGACGCGGAGCGCGTAGGGCACGGTCTCCGCACTCCACGGTGCCACGACCGGCGGGGTCGATTCCTGTTTGGCCATCTCCTATTCCCTTCTCCTCATGAGGTTTTCGAGGCAACCCTGTCCTTGTTCGTGGACCCGGTCGGGACGGCAGGCTCGTCACTGTCGACCTTCTCCTGCACGGCCTCCTCAGCCCAGTCCGACCACGCCGGGTAGAGCTCAGCCTCGGCCCACCAGGTGTCCCGTGCGTGGTCCCACACCTGCACGTCGCAGCTGAACGAGCGGCGGGGACGGGTGCCCGCCTGCTCCGGCGGAATGCGCCGGCCCGGTGGCAGGCGGTCGGGGGCGGGCTCGAACTCGGTCATCCCCAACTCCGCGCGCTTGCGTGCGGTCTTCTCAGCGAAGGCTGCTTCGAGCCACCGCGTCCACGTGGGGTACTGGCGAATCTGCTTCTGCCACTTCTTCTTCGCGGCAGACCAGACCTCATCACTGCATGAAAAGTTCACCCGGCTCCATCGACGTCCCCCCGCCGCGTCGGACTGTGTGTCGGCCACAGGCTCTTCCTTCCTTCTCGACGGCGTCGCGGGCCCGCGGTCATGTCCGACCGCACCCGCAGGGTTCTACTGTATCTAAAGGTCCGTCCGCATCTAATGGCCCGAGCGCCCCCATATACGCCCAACGCGCTTTCGAACTTTTCGCATCATTAGATACATTAGAGTCATACCGAGTTTACCTGCGACAACGGCTCGGGTGAAGGTCACGAAAACGGATGTTTTAGATACATCAGCAACAACGGAACCATTGGGGCTGGTGAGGTTCGCCGCCCCGCCGCCGGACAAGGAGGCGACCATGGCGCGGCGAATGCGAAGAATGCAGAGCGAAGGCCAACTCAGCCTGGAGGCTCTATGGGGCGATCCAGACCCGGCGCCCTCGACCGTCGACAACCGAAAGGACAACGAGCGCGATGATCATCGACCAGGTCAGGACGTACTACTCGACGTACCTGCCACAGACGACCGCAGCGCTGGAGGACCCGGAGACGCACTTCCAGCAGCTGGCCGAGCAGATCAGCGAGCGAGTGGAGCAGATCGCGACCCAGCTCGAGGCGAGCGCGACCACGCCGGGGCAGGACTACCTGGAACGGGTGGGGACGCTGAACACGGTGCGCGCCCAGGCGCTGGAAATGGCACTGGCCGAGCTGCTGTACTCGACGCCGCCGGAGAACGAGGACGATCCGGAGCCGAGCCCGACCGAGCGCGACCTGCTGGTGATGCGGCAGGAGGAACGAGCGGTGGAGCAGCGGCTGGAGATGGAGTCGGGCAGCCCGGAGGCGACCGAGTGGGACCGCCGGTACCCGCATCTGGTCGAGGAGGTGAACTGGATGCTGACCGACCACGAGGAGCTGACCGACCAGCAGAAACGCGAGCAACTGGCGCAGATCCTGGAGCGGCAGGACGCCGCGAGGTCCCAGCTCCAGCAGTAGAGTCCGGCCCCACCACACAGGACGCCATCGTCGCCGCCGGCGGGCGGCACTACCTGATCGACGGGTTGCAGACCTGGGAAGCCAGCCGCGGTGAGTCCACCGACGGTGGCACCCAGTGGATTCGCACCCGCAACGTCGGCACGGCGACCAGCGCCGACGAAGCTGAGCGGCTGGCGCGCGCCGACGCGATGTTCACGTCGGTCGAACTGGCGACGCTGCGCTGCACGCTCGAGGACGAGGCGTACGCCTACGGCGGATACAACCGCCCGCAGGAGATCTTCAACCCCGGCACCGCGCCCCGATACCTGACCGAGGGACCGCTCAAGCCGCTGTCCGCGGGAGATCGGTTCGGGCCGACCTGGCTGTGGGTGGAGTGCTATCTGCGTGCCCACCCGGATCTATACGACGAGACACCCGCCTCGGTCCAGGCCCGCCAGCAGGAGCGCACCGACACCACCGCACCGATGGTCAGCGCGGCCGCCGAGCACTTCCGCGCGGGACGTTTCGATCAAGCCCGCGCTCATCTCGACCAAGCCCAGCTCATCAACCCCTTCGACGGCAGCACCTACGCCGGTATGCACTCGCGCATCGACCGGCTGGCGGGCATCGTCGACGAGCTCGGACTGACCGGACCGCAGGAGCGATTCGAGGGAGTCACCGGCCGCCGGGCACGGATCACCCTCGGTGAGCGCACCTTCTTCCTCGAGCCCAAGCGCGGTCAGTGGGTCGTCCATCCCGCCGCCGACGGGGATGCGGAACCGATCACGGAAACGCTTCCCACGCGCGAGGTCATGCCCCGCATTCGCGCCTATCTGGCCGAGCACCCCGCCCCACAAAGCCAGGCCGTGGCTGAAGAACTCGGTGCCGCCGCGAATCCCGTTGCATCACAGAGCGATCAGCGGGAACCCGCTGCCCAAGCCAAAGACCCTGCGGCTCCGCTGCCCATCCTCATCGAGCACACCGCCGAAGGCACGCTGGTCCGCAACACCGACAAGGAGAACCTCCAGCTCCGCCAGGCGCTGCACGATGCGAAATTCCAATGGTCACGCCCGCAGAAGTTCTGGTACCAGCGGCGGGCGACCGACTTCGCCGTGCGGACCCGCCGCGTGGGGTACCTGCGAGCCTCGCTGACCCGGCTCGGCCTGCCCTTTACCGAGACCGGCGCGGCCACCACCTCCGACAGCGCAGCCCCAACCCTTGATCTCGTCGAGACGACACCGCAGACCGAACAGCCGGTGCCCATCGAATCCCCAGAGGTTCAACAGCATTCGACGCCTACGGCGTCCACGACAGAAGCCCTGTCGCACGGCCCGGACACCGGTTCGACGCCGGCCACGGCCCAGCTGGAGGCTCCGACGGTCGGGCCACTTGCCCCAGAGCAGCCAGCGACCACGCCACCCCGCACCGAGGCGGCTACCGCACCGGTCACCGCCGTGCGGGACAGCGCCCCCATATCCGCGAACGCGGGATTCCGCCGCGCCGAACGGCTTCCGGCGCCCCAGGTGGAGGTGCCGCGATCGGCTCAGCGGCGCATCGAGGCGAACCTCGCCGCGATCCAGACCATGCAGCTACTCGAACGCGACAACCGCGCCCCCACGCCCGCCGAGCGGGAAACGCTGGCGAAATGGACATCGTGGGGCGCGGCCGCGCAG
Organism: Nocardia citri; assembly: GCF_054065835.1. Taxonomy (NCBI): domain Bacteria; kingdom Bacillati; phylum Actinomycetota; class Actinomycetes; order Mycobacteriales; family Nocardiaceae; genus Nocardia; species Nocardia citri. The sequence goes on along the minus strand of NZ_JBSUQM010000016.1, from coordinate 5,893 downwards.
ATCTTCGACGCCGAGCGAGAAGAGTTCCGCGCCGACGCTGAGTCGCTGCGGAACATGATCGGCAAGGACGGCTGGAAGCAGGCCAACCGCACCGTCCTCAACGCCCACTACACCGATCCGATGATCGTGCAGGCGATGTGGGCGCACCTTCAGGCCCTCGGGTTCACCGACGGGCGTGTCCTCGAACCGGGTTGCGGCGCAGGCGCATTCATCGGCCACGCCCCGGAATCGGCGCGCGTGACCGGTGTGGAATTGGACTCCACCACCGCCCGGATCGCGCAGGCGCTCTACCCGCACGCCGATATCCGGGTCGAGTCCTTCGCCGACACCCGCCTGCCCGAAGGACATTTCGACGCCGCGATCGGCAACGTGCCGTTCTCCTCGGCACGCCTGCACGATCCGGTGCACAACACCGGCGAGCACACCATGCACAACCACTTCATCCTCAAATCGCTCGCGCTGACCAAGCCCGGCGGGGTGGTGGCGGTGGTGACCAGCTCGTTCACGATGGACAACAAGAACCCCGCCGCGCGCCGCGAAATCGCTGCCCACGCAGATTTCCTCGGCGCGATCCGGCTGCCCAACGGCACCCACCGCAGGGTCGCGGGCACCGACGTGCTGACCGACATCCTGATCCTGCGCCGCCGCGACGGCGAGCCCCGCCAACTCGGCGGCCCGTTCGAGCTGGCCACCCGCACCGAACTGCCCCTGGCCCGAGAATCCGGTGAGGAAGCGGTCCTGGTCAACGAGTACTTCCTCAACAACCCGGCGATGGTGCTCGGCGAACTACGGGCCGGGACCAGCATCTACGGCGGTCTGGCGGTCGAGGTGCTCGGCCGCGGCGATCTGGAACAGCAGCTGCGCGGCGCGCTGGACCGCATCGCCGAGCAGGCGCTGGCGGAAGGCATCGCCCACCGGCCCCGCGCACTGGCCGCCGGGGAACGCCGCGCGGCCGCCGGAGCACCCGGCGATGCGAACGAATTCCCCGGACACCTGCGTGCCACGGCGAACGGGTTCGAGGCGCTGCACAATGACGGCACCTACAGCGAGTTGACCGTCCCGGCCACCCAGGCCGAGGAGCTGCGCGCGCTGCTGGGGCTGCGGGACACGGCGGTATCGCTGCTGGAGAACGAGGCCGCCAACGCCGAGGACTCCGACGAGATCGAGGCCCTGCGCGCCCAGCTCAACCAGCGCTACGACCGCTACACCGCGCGGTTCGGGGCGATCAACCGGTGCTCGTGGCATCCGACCGGACGTGTCGATGACGCGGGCGAGCCGGTGATGTCGGTGCGCCGGCCTCCGGTGATGCGGCTGTTCCGCGACGACCCGCACGCCCCGGTCGTGCTGGCGCTCGAGGATTACGACGCGACCACCGACAGCGCGGTGAAGATGGCGATCATGCGCCAGCGCGTTGTCGCGCCGCGCAGCCCGCGCGTGGGCGCGGATACCGCCGAGGACGCGGTGGCGATCTGCCTGGATACCCACGGTCGCATCGATCTGCCGGTCATCGCTGGCCTGCTCGGCGTCGACGATGACGAGGCCCGCATCCAATGCCGCGGTCTCATCTACCCCGACCCCGCCGAAAACGGCCGTTTCGTCCCGGCGCCGGAATACCTGTCCGGAAACGTCCGGATCAAGCTCGACAAGGCTCGCGAGGCGGCCACCGCGAACCCGGAGACCTACAGCGACAACGTCACCGCGCTGACCGGGGTAATCCCGCCCGATCTCGGACCGGCCGAGATCGACGCCCGCCTCGGCGCGGTGTGGATCGAAGCGCCCGACGTGCAGGCGTTCCTCAACGAGATCCTCAACGACGACACCATCACCGTCGAGCACACCAAGGCAGGGGAGTGGAAGGTCACCGGCGGCCGTCGCGGCATTCTGTCGACCCAGGAATTCGGCACCTCCCGCGTCCCGGCGCCCAAACTCGCCCAGGCCCTGCTGCGCCAAGCCCCGATCCGGGTCTACGACCCGGACGAGAACGGTGAGGCACGCATCCCCAACCCCACCGAAACCGAAGCCGCCAACGAGAAGGCCGAACAGCTTAACGAGCGGTTCTCCGAATGGGTGTGGGAGAACCCGGTCCGCGCCGCACGGCTGAGCGAGGAATACAACCGGCGCTTCAACAACCTGGTGCTACGCAACTACGAGGCCGACGGCAAGATGCTCAGCCTGCCCGGCCTGTCGCGGGTCTACACCCCGCGACCGCACCAGCGCGCCGCGGTCGCCCGCATGATCGCCGAACCCAATGTCGGCCTGTTCCACGCTGTCGGCGCGGGCAAGACGCTTGAGATGGCGATGGGCGTCATGGAGCTCAAACGCCTTGGGCTGGTGAACAAACCGGCGATTATGGTGCCGAACTCCATGCTCGACCAATTCGCCCGCGAATTCCTCCAGGCATACCCGCAGGCGCGCATCCTCGCCGCCGGCACCGAGGATCTGGCCGGGGAGAAGCGACGACAGTTCGTCGCCCGCGCGGCCACCGGCGACTGGGACGCGATCATCTTGACCCGCGGGTCATTCCAGCGCCTCGAGGTCTCCCGCGACACCGCGCACTGGTACTTCGACCGCGAGATCGAACCCCGGCGCGAATATCTGGCCGAACTGATGTCCGGCAGCGCCAAACGCAGCGTCGTCAAACGCATCGAGGACGCGATCCTCAAGTCCGAGGAGAAGCTGAAAAAGAAGCTCGGCGGGCCCACCGATCCCGGCATCACCTTCGAGCAGACCGGCATCGACTACCTCGTGGTCGACGAGCTGCACGACTTCAAGAATCTGGCCACCGACACCCAGATCGAGTCCGCCGCCATCGCCGGAAGCCAGCGGGCCCAGAAGCTGCACATGGTGGTGGAGTACCTGCGCGACAAGCACAACGGGCGCGCCATCACCGGCGCCACCGCCACCCCGCTGGCGAACTCGATCACCGAGGCGTACGTCGTGCAGCGCTACCTGCGTCCGGACCTGCTCGAAGACGCCGGAATCAGGAATTTCGACGAGTGGGCGGCCACCTTCGGCAAGACCAAGACCGAGCTGGAGATGTCGGTCGACGGCAACTCCTGGAACCTCAAGACCCGGCTCGTGGGCTTCCGCAATGTGCCTGAGCTGCAACGCATGTTCCACGTCGCGGCTGATGTGAAACTCCCCGAGGACCTGAACCTTCCGGTGCCCAAGCTCGCCCGTCGTGCCGACGGGCAGCGGGCACCGGAGGTCATCTCGGTGCCGGCGACCGACACCCAGCTCGAATATGTCCGCGATCTGGGGCACCGCGCCATGCTGGTGCGCTCGCGTGCGGTCGACCCGACCCGCGACAACATGCTCAAGATATCCTCCGACGGGCGTGCCGCTGCCTTGGATCTGAGGCTGGTCAAAGCACTCGGACTCGGTTCGGCCGCAACTGATTACGAGGCCGATCCGCACCGGCGCGACAACCCCGTGCTCGATGGCATGGAAGGGGTCGCGGTCGCCTCCCTCGAAGTCGGGCCGGACCAGATCGGGGAGGATCAGTTCGGCCTCAAGCTCGAGGCGGCGGCGGACTGGATGTTCCAGAAGTGGCACGCCGCCAAGGATCAGGTCTACCTCGGCAAGGACGGGCAACCCCATCCCCGCCGCGGCGGGCTGGTCCTGGCGTTCTGCGACCTGGGCACCCCCGGAGAGGACTGGAATGCCTACGACGAGCTCAAAACCAAGCTCATCGCGCGCGGCGCCCCGGCGGACATGTTCGCCTACATCCACGACGCGAAGAACGACAAGGGCAAGGCGGCACTGTTCAACAAGGCCCGCAACGGCACCGTCCAGTTCCTGTTCGGCTCCACCTCGAAAATGGGTGTGGGCGTAAACATCCAGGACCGCATGGTCGCCATGCTGCACGTCGACTGCCCGTGGCGGCCCGCCGATATCGAGCAGCGCGACGGCCGCGGCATCCGCCAAGGCAACCAGAACGAAGAGATCGCGGTAGGCCGCGTCGTCACCGAAGGCACCTTCGACGCCCGGATGTGGGCGGCCCAGGCGCGCAAGGCGGCCATGGTCAACCAGTTCATGAAGGGCTCGCTGACCGCCCGAGAGATCGACGACATCGGCGACGCGGCCCTCAACGCCAACGAGGCCCTCGCTATCGCCAGCGGCAACCCGCTGGTGCTGGAGAAGGCCGAGATCGACATCGAGGTCACCAAACTCGAACGGCTGCGCCGGGCGCACCAGCGCAGCCAGTCCATGCTGCAAATCCGGATCCGCGACGCCAACGACGCAATCCCGAAGCTGGAGACCGAGATCGACGCCTACACCCGAGCGATCGAGCACCGCAAGCCGACCAAGGGCGACGCCTTCGCCGCCAAGGTCAGCGGGCGCTACTTCGACAACCGCGGCGACGCCGGCGATGTCCTGGCCGCCCGGCTGCTCAAACTGATCGCAGATCCCCGCGCGGTGTGGAAGGAGTTCGAGGATCACCGGGTCGCCGAGATCGCGGGCTTCTCCCTCGATGCCCGCAACGTCCCGACCGGCCGCGAAGCCCTCGTCTCGGTCGTGTTCTCCGACATCAGCGCCGATCTCTACGTCACCTTTGACCGCAAGACCCTCGAAAAGGGCGGCATGGGGGTGATGCTCAGGCTAGAGAACGCCGTCAATGGCCTGGACAAGCGGCTCGAAATCGCGACCGGGCGACTCGACACCGAGCGCACCGAACGCGAGCGCTCCGAACACCGTCTGGGCAAGCCGTTCGAGCACACCGAACGGCTTGAGGTGCTGCGGGCAAGGCAGAAGGAAATCAACCAGGAACTGCTCGGCAGCAAGGAAACTCCGCCGGAGAACGCGCCCGCAGGACCGGAGACACCCGCAGACGAGGCCGAGTTCATCCGGTCGGCCGCGATGCACGACGCCGTGGCCATGGTCCACCAGATGGGTGGAGCGGCAATCGTGAACGGCTCCAATGGAATCTCGATCGTCAGCGATCGGGGACGCACTCGGTGATCTCCTCGCTCACTGATCCGGCAGCGGGTGCGGCGACCATTACAACGTCGCACCCGCATGCGCCTGAAACGCCGCGCAGTCGTCGGTACGATCGTCAGTCAGCAGAACATCGGCGGGCGACATTGAGCCGCACGTCGACCGGCACCCCAGCGGGGCGAGTCGTCGTCTTGAGGCTTAGGGCGTCACCAGGTTCTCGAGGTAGCGCAGCAACGGGTGCGCTCCGGTCAGGTCTAACTGGACATCAACGCCCAGAGGGAGAGCGAATTTCGCTGGCGAATGCCCGAATTCGGCCCCAGTCACGACCGGAAAGCTGCCGCCGACGCAGCGCAGGATCAGCTCGTCGTAGGACTCGTCCGGAGCGTCCTGGCGCGGGCTGTCGACCGGGACCGCGACCAGCAGGCCCGCGATCCGGTCGAACACACCGGCCAGGCGCAGATGGGTCAGGGCCACGTCGACCTGGACCCAGGGCACGAACACCTCCTCCAGGATCAGCACCGCCCCAGTCATATCCGGCATCCACGGTGTCCCGATCAGCGCGCGGATCGTGCCCAGGTGCCCGCCGACCACCGGTCCGGAGAACGATGCCCCCGCGCCACGTGGGACACGCCACGCCGCGCCGGGCACCTCGATATCCTTGACCGGGCCGGACACGATCTGCCAGAACGACTCCGCCGCGGCCTCGTTCACGGCGGGACGGGAGAAGTCATACCCGGTCGGGCCATGCAGCGTTGCCAGGCTGGACCGTGCGGTGATGGCGTTGGCCAGCACCACCGGGTCCGAGAGCGCCGTGAGCACCGTCGGGTTCGCGGCGATGACGGTGTAGTCGAGTAGATCCAGCAACTGTGCCGCGCCCTTGCCGCCGGTCGCGGGCACGATTAAGTCGATGTCGGGATCGGCGAACGCCGCCATCAGGTCTGCGGCACGGTCGGCC